>JBBQXC010000196.1:0-8305 GCA_038210005.1 Gemmatimonadales bacterium | reverse complement strand
GACTTCGACTGGTTCGCGGCGGAGGAGGTCGCCGATCTGGACCTGGCGCAGGGCGGCGATGGAGATGCGGCCGCTGAGCAGGTCGTCGAGGCCGGGCACGGTGCGGGCTTCTACGCCGGCTTCGCGGGCGAGCTGGACGATTCTGCGGATGAACGAGCCTGGGGCGGACGGGGTGGCGATGACGACCAAGTCGAGGCTGGCCGCCTTGGCAATGTCGACCATGTCGCCCGTACAGCCCAGGACCGGGAGGCCAAGGATGCGTTTGCCGTGGAGCGACGCGTCATCGTCGAGGAAGGCGAATGGGACCAGGCCGGTGCGATCGCTGTTGATCATCTCGCGGGCAAACAGCTGTCCGGCAGCGCCGGCACCGACGATCAGAGCGCGGCGTCCCTCGCGCACCGACTTTGTCCGGCCGAACGCCTGCTGGCGGCGGGCTCTAGCGATCAGGCGGATGCCAACGGCACCGCCCATAAAGAGCGACGCATCGAGCAACAGGATCGACCAAGGGACGGCCGTGCCGAAAAAGGCCGTAGATGCGCGCCCGCCAACAACAGTCAGCAATGTGGCGAAGATCCCAGTGTAGACAAGAAGAACCGCCTCGCGAACGCTGGCATAGCGCCAAGCCTGCGAGTATGCGCCGGTCGCATAGAACACGGCGAAGCGTATCACGCAGACGGCCAGCGCATACCTCAGCAGCAACTCGCCGTAAGGCGCTGGAAACGGCCACTGTTCAAATCGCGCAAGCCCAGCCAAGAAACTGGCTACCAGACTGAACAATAGATCGGCGGTGCCGAGAACTCGCGTGCGGGTCGTGGAGACACGCGAGGAGAGATGGGGTGTAGTGACACCCTTCATGGAGGTCGGTTTCGGGAAACTCCGCCTGCCAACTCACATGGCCGCGGGATCACACTGTCAAGTCGGTACTGCGTCAGCGCAAGCACGGTCACATCGAGCCGCGATACCGGGCCGCATGACAAATATGGCGAAAGGCGTCCTTGGACGTCAGTGCGAGGCGCGGCCAAGGAACCGCGCGCCAAGAGCCCTGTTCGGGATGCCCCCGCAGAGATGGCTGGAAGAATCGCCCCACGGATCAGTTCCATGACGAGTGAGCATCCAATATTCGCGGATGTTTGAGAGTAAATAGTTACGATGAATCCAGGGGCGGTGTGCGCACAACATCGCGTCGAAGTCGCAGGTCGTGGGCAGCAGCCTCCCACGGGATGCTACCCGTGGCTTCCAGACCACGATGAAGTTCTACATTGGGCGACCGCACGGCGGCCGCATACGGGGGCAGTAGAAGTCGAGCGCATGACGCGCGGGTTACAGCCGTGCTAGGCCATCGTGATGCACTCAGCAAATCGCATCGTCCCGTCATACATGCTAAACGAACTCCCATCGGCTTGGGAAAGCTTGATCGCTCCGCTCACTGCGAAGCGATCGCAAAAATCAGATTCTCGACATCAGAACGTGACCCCAAGAACCGTCTGTGCAGGTCCTGACTGGCAGCGAGCCTCTACGAAAGACTGATCGCGAATCCACAGGTTGTTGTTGCCACCGGTGCCATCGCTGTCTGCGTGCTCCGACAGTACACGCACCGTTCGGTTGAACGCGTCATAGCATGCGAGCTTGAAACCCGCGTTCCGCATCGAAGAGCGCAGCGAAGGAGAGTCGAGCTCGAGCAGCAACGCTTTCAGCGAGGGATTGCGGAGCGCTTCCGCGGCACCGTCAAGGACCTGTTCTTCGAATCCCTCCACGTCCACCTTCCAGAGCGTAGTTGACGCACCATTCAGCAAGCTGTCCAGCGTCCGCACCGGAATAAAGGCACTTGTGCCACGATACTTTTCGTCTACGACCCCGTTCGTCGTATCCCGATCGACACTGAAGCGAAGCTGCCCCGGGGCACTTCCAGCGACACACGGATGCGCATCCACCAGTTGCTCGATGCTGTTGTGTCGTAGATTTCGAACAAGGTTGCGATATGTCTGCGGTACTGGTTCGATGCTGATCGACCTGGCACCTACCACACCAGACGCCAGAATCGTGTAAGAACCCACGTTGGCACCAACGTCAAGGAACACATCCGAATCGCGAAGAAAATGCAGACAGAAGGCCATGTCCGCGAATTCGTGCAACCCACAGTACACGTTCCCGGTCGCGCCGGTCATCGATCGCTCGACAACAAGCTCGGTGTCTCCCACAAATGGGACGACGACCGGCATCTTCAGGACGCGTACTCCGACCTGCCACCTGAGATATCGTAAGATTGCCGAGCCTCGCCTCTCGGAGCAGAGAGGGTGACGGGCGATGAATCGGAGCGTGTCGAGCATGGGTCTAAAGCTGGAGGGTGATCATTTGAGCTGTCTCCAACCCTGATCTTTAAGTACCTCACGGAACGTTTGGCACCAGTCGCCGCTGCTCAGCGAATGGAACAGAATAGCCAGCAACCCGAGAGTCGCGCATGGGAGCAACCCGACAGCCGAATCCATACCGGCATCGGCGGTGCACCAACGGTCGCTCCGCGCTATCTCCTGCCAAGGCAAAATTGACCCCAGTTCGAGAGTGGCACTGTTGCCCTTGGCTTTCCGTCAGCGAGAAAGTCAGCTTGGTGGAGCGGACTGTCCTGCGCGAGCCGCTCCAATGCGCGACATCGAACCCGGTGCGGCCCACCTCATCCCGCTGCTGTACGGCACGCCCCGATCACGTTGCCAACATGGTCTGTTTCGATGACGGAAACCTGCCTGTCAGGCTCGCTTAGCAGAAGGCCGGTCAGAGATTGAGCGCCGAGGGCCACATGCGTCGTCTCAAGATTCAACAGCCCCGCACGAGCCAAATAGCTCCCCGCTGAGCGTTCATCCGTAGTCGCGGGGGCTTGGTCCGGCCGCGCATTTCCCGGTGCAGTCACGCCGCCGGCCGCGCGCCGGTCCTCGCGCGGTCGGGGACCACGCCATATACTCCATTTTCTCCGGTCAACACTGTACTCCCGCGCCTGGTGGGCCCCTCACTCGCATCACTTCCGCGTGCCCCCCTCGTTCGCCATTTCACCACAGCCCGATTGGCCGACGTGACACGTGCGACGTGACGCGTTTTGGGTGGTGCTGGGACAGGTCGGAGCAATGGCTGGCACCCTGTTCGGAGTCCGCCTGCTATCCTCCATGCTCGGGCCCGCGGCGTATGGTGACCTCGCGCTCTGGCTGACATTGGCGGCCGTAGGACAGGCGGTGATCCAGAGCCCGCTCTCCCAAGCCCAGCTACGGCTCTATTCCTCTGCAAGTGAGGTCGGCGAGCTGTCCGGTTACTGGGCGGCGTCGGACCGGATGGGGCTCCGATCCGCGCTGATCGTAACGGCACTCTGCATTACCATCGGCCTCGTCATCGGCGGTGTTCCATCGCTCGGGACCGCAGCGGCGGCGTGCGCCTTCGCTGTGAGCGCAGGCGAGCTGGCGCGATACACGAGTGTCGCGATCGCTGCGCAGCGGCGCAAGCTCGCCGCATTCGCGCAGTCGGTGCACGAATGGCTCCGACCGCTGCTGGCCGCCGGCGCGCTGCTTGTCTGGCCGAAGACCACGGCGGCGACACTGGTCGGTTTCGGGATCAGCGCGCTCATCCTCACGGTCGTCCAAAGGACACGTCTGCGTGGTGGTTGGCGCTCGGACGCCGGGAATGCGCGCCCGACGATGGTCATGGCTTGGCAGCAGCGGATGCTCGAGTATGGCTGGCCATTCATGCTTTGGGGCATCGCGGCCGCAGCGCAGTCGAATGCTGACCGCTGGGTGATGGGATTGCTCGGCGCGCGGGCTGAGGTGGGCAACGTGGCAATCCTGGCGCAGCTTGGCATTGGGCCCTTGGTGGTGCTGTCCGGCGCCGTGTCGCAATACGCTGCGCCGATCGTGTTTGCGCGCATCGGCGCCGAGCTGTCTGCGGAGCGCGTGGCGGCGGCGCGGGCGCTCGTGCTGCGGCTGGTTTTGGGCGGGCTGGCAGCGACCGCAGTGATCGTGGCCGGAGTGGTCGTGGCTGGCGCGCCCGTATTCCGGCTGCTCGTGGACGAGCGCTTCATCGGCGCGGAGCGCCTCTGGCCAGTTGCGGTGTTGGCCGGAGGGCTGTTTGGCGTGTCGCAGCTTGCGTCCTTGCTGCCGATGGCGCTCTCGCGCCCGAGGCTGCTGTTGCCGGTGAAGGTGGGGCACTCGATCGTCGCGATCAGTGCCACGGCCGTCGGTGGCCTTTCGGCCGGCGTGGCGGGGATCGTGTGGGGGGCGGTGGTGGCGAATGCCTTGGCACTGGCGTGGACGATGTGGATCGCACTTCGCGCGTCGACCATCCGGCTCTAACCGGCGATGTACGTGACGTCGGTGTCGCGTATGGGTTAACAATCGATGCGAGCAGGTGTACCCGTGCGGCATGAGCAGTTATTGTTTGGTTCTGCACGAGCAGCGTCCGGACTCGGTGGTCCGGCCATAGCGGCGACAGCGCCGCCGGACACTTCCAGTACTCAGTGACCTCAGTTTCGCGTATCCTCAAGGTGCTCGCCGATCCGCCGCAGGCGGTTCGTGTGTTTCGTCACAGGGCGACCAGCTGGTATCGCCGGACGATCCAGCGCGACCCGTTTTCGGTCGCGATTCACCACTGGTTCCGTGATCATGGGGACGAGACTCTCCGTCTCGACTATCCACTTGACCGCGAAAGCGTCGTGTTCGATCTCGGCGGCTACCGCGGAGACTTCGCCGCCGACATGGCAGGTAAGTTCGGCTGCCGAGTGCATCTGTTCGAGCCCGTGAAAACGTTCCACGACGCCTGCGCGCAGCGCTTTGACAACGACGAGCTGGTCACGTGTCATCACTTCGGCTTGATGGGCACGGCTGGCGAGTTCCGGATCAGCCTCGAAGAGGACGGCTCGAGCATCGTCGCCGAACGCTCCAGCGCCCCCGGCGAGACGGTGCGCGTGGAGGCGTTCGCCGACGTGGTGGGATCGCTCGGCGTCGCGACCATCGACCTCCTCAAGATCAACATCGAGGGGGGAGAGTACGACGTGCTGCGCCACCTCGTGGATACGGGGTTGATTGAGCGTGTGCGCTTCATCCAGGTGCAGTTCCATGACTTCATCCCTCATGCCGTGCGCATGAGAAACGCGCTGCGCACCGACCTGGCGCGCACGCACAGCGAGTCGTGGAACTACCCGTTCGTGTGGGAGTCATGGGAGCGTCGTGCGCCGCGCGGGGTTATCCGACAGGGGGCCACGGGATGAATCTCGCGACCGTTGAGCTGCTCTGTGACCCCGACACGCGCGCCCAGCTCACGCTGCACGATGCGGAGATCGAGCCGGATGGGTGGATCGTCTCGGGCACCCTGCGCAGCGCCTCAGGCGCGAGTTACCCGATCGTGCGTGGCATCCCGCGCTTCGTGGCGCAGCAGGGGCTGCTTGACGAGGTGCAGTCGTTCGGTGAGCAGTGGAACCACTTCAACTTCACCGACTTCCACGAGCACTGGACTCAGCACATGGTGCGCCACACGTTCGGGTCGCTGGAGGCGTTTCGGGGGCAGGCGATTGTCGATGCGGGTGGTGGCTCGGGCGCCCAGACGCGCTGGATGCTTGATGCGGGGGCAGAACACGTATTCTTGCTCGACCTCTCCGATTCGATTGACGATGTCGTGCAACGCAACCTGCGCGACGTGGATCGCAGGCGGTACGACATTTTGCACTGCTCGATCGATGCGCCGCCGCTGCTGCCGGGCAGTATTCCCGGGCTCGTGATCTGTCATAACGTGATTCAGCACACGCCGTCGGTGGAGCGCACGGCGCGCGCGCTCTGGAACTTGGTGGCGCCTGGCGGGGAGTTCGTCTTCAACTGCTATCCGACAAACGACGGTGACCCGGTGCGCTGGCTGCGCTTCCATCTCGTCTACCGTCCGCTGCGTGCGCTGCTCAGCCGGCAGTCGTTCCGGACGCGGCTGGCGTACGCCGAGGCCACGGGACGATTGCGAACCGTGCCAGGGGTGGGGTGGTTCCTGGAGAAGTCGGCGTTCTGCGTCACCGGCGACGTCCCGGTGCCTGCAGGCACCGATGTATCAACGTACCGCGAAAGGGTGCGTGCCGCGACGACACTCAACACCTTCGACGGGTACGGTGCGCACGAACACCAGCACCACAAGAGCGAGGGCGAGCTTCGCGCGCTGGTGCAGGAGCTCCAGCCCGATGCGTCACGGGTCGGCAATGTCGAGCCTTACTTCCGCCGCCCGCCGCCCATCGGCATCGCGCTGCGGCTGCAGCGGTAAACAATTGCGAGTAACTTTCCAATTCCCCAGTCTGGCGTCGAAAAAGACCGTCAATCAGGGCTCCCCCAACACATCCGATTCATGTCACGCGTACTCGTCACAGGCAGCTCAGGCCTGATCGGTTCCGAAGCCGTCGTCCACTACGACCGTCTTGGTGCCGACGTGCATGGCGTGGACAACAACATGCGGATGGAGTTCTTCGGGCCCAAGGGTGACACGCGGGAGAACCTGGCCCGCCTCCAGCAGGCTACGAAGCACTTCACGCATCATGACGTCGACATCCGCGACCGCGAGGCGGTGTTCTCGCTGTTCAAGGCGCACACCTTTGACCTGATCATCCATTGTGCGGCGCAGCCTTCGCACGACAGGGCACGCGACATTCCGCTGGACGACTTCGACGTCAACGCGGTGGGCACGCTCAACCTGCTCGAGGCGACGCGCCGTCACGCCCCCGATGCCGTCTTCATCTTCATGAGCACGAACAAGGTCTACGGCGACGCACCGAACGAGCTTCCGCTGGTGGAGCTCGAGACGCGATGGGAGTACGCCCGTCCCGAAGACCACGAGGGCATAGCTGAGACGTTCCGCATTGACCAGTCGCTGCACTCGCTGTTCGGCGCGTCGAAGGTGGCCGCAGACGTGATGGCGCAGGAATACGGGCGCTACTTCGGGCTCAAGACCGGCATCTTTCGCGGGGGCTGTCTCACCGGGCCGCACCACGCCGGTGTGGAGTTGCACGGCTTCCTGAACTATCTCGTGAAGGTCGCCGTTACCGATGGTGAGTACTCGATCTTCGGCTACAAGGGCAAGCAGGTGCGCGACCAGATTCACAGCGCCGACGTGATCGCGGCCTTCGAAGCGTTTGCCGCCGCGCCGCGTCCGGGCGAGGTGTACAATCTCGGCGGCGGGCGCGGGAATGCGGCCTCGGTGCTGGAGTGCTTCGCACTGCTCGAACAGCGGTTGGGTCGACCGGTGCGCCACCGCTACGTGGACGAGAACCGCCGCGGTGACCACATCTGCTACATGTCCGACCTGCGCAAGCTGCAGTCGCACTTTCCGGAATGGCGGTTGCAGCATTCGCTCGAGGCGATCGTGGACGAGATCGTCGAGGTCGAGCGGGCCCGCGTGCACGCCGCCGCAAGTGTCTGAGCCGTTGCGCACGCGAGTGGTGCGCCACCCCGCCGTACGTGGCGCATGGACGACCTTGCGCCGGCGCCAACTCCTCCACGACTACCGCGCACGCCGCGATGACTACATGGCTCGTGCGCAGGCCCTCGGCGTTGGCTACGACGACGGCGCCGTGCGGTCCCGCACGCAGGCGCGGCTTGCCGCACGTGGTGTGCATCCAGCGGTGCGAGCGCGCGGATCGGTGCACACGTTCGCGTTCGTCCCACGCATCTCTTGGCACGGCGCGCTCTATCCTGATCTGCACGAACTCGGCCCGGTGAGCGCCTACGACTACGCCGCCCACGGCTTCACCTGGGGCGAGTTCTATGCCGGCAACGTGGCTCGACGCGTGGCGATGAACGCACAGTTCGTGGCAGCCGTGAAGGCGGCACATGCCGATCATGCAATCGACTGGATATTCATCTACGCGTCGGGCGTGGAGGTACTCGCCGAGTCGCTGCGTGAGTTGCGTGAGAGCATTGGCGCACCGATCGTGACGATGTGCCTCGACGACAAGCAGTCGTGGACTGGCGCCGTGCATGGCGGCCAGCGTCATGGCATGGTGGACATCGTCTCGCTGGTGGATCTGGGGTGGACCTCGGCGATGGTGCCTACCGACTGGTACTTCGTGGAAGGTGGCAACGCAGTGTATCTGCCCGAGGGATTCGATCCAGCGTCGTCGCGACCGATGGCGCTGCCAAAGGATCTCGATGTGAGCTTCATCGGCGCCGCATATGGCTTTCGGCCCGCGCTGATCCGCGACCTGCAGCGTGCTGGCGTGGCCGTGCATGCGTTCGGTGATGGTTGGGGCACGTGCGGCGTGTGGGGCGACGAGCAGATCGCAGTGATCAACCGCAGCGTGATCAACCTC
>JBBQXC010000195.1:0-8373 GCA_038210005.1 Gemmatimonadales bacterium | reverse complement strand
TGATGGACGATTCGATCGCCGCCTCGAGGCGCAACAGTTGTGCGGCGGCGCGCTTGCGCTCGGAAATGTCGAGCACGCTGCCACGAACCAGCGTGCGCCCGTCGAAGGGGAGACGGATCAACCGCACTTCGCACGGGAACTCCCGCCCGTCGACATGACGATGCGTCCACTCGAAGGTCTGCGCCTCGCCTGCCAGCGCGCGATCGACGGTCTCGAAGCTCAACTTGGCACTGGGAATCCCATTGGGCTGCACCGCTGGGCTGACCTCGAGGACTCCGCCTTCCAGCAGCGCCGCGCGCGACAGGCCGAAGAGCTGCTCGGCATTGCCGTTCGCATCGATGAAGCGGCCGGTCGCGGCATCGAACACGACGATAGCCTCCGTCGCGTTCTCAATCTGAATTCGAAAGCGCTGCTCGCTCTCGATGAGCGCCTCACGAGCCTGCTGTCGCTCGGTGATGTCCGTGATGTACCCGTGCCATACCGTGCTGCCGTGGTCCAGGCGCTCCGGCCTGGCACTTCCCCGCAGCCAGCGGAGGCCACGCAGTGGCAGCACCACACGGTAGTCCGCTTCCCAAGGAGTCAGCGTCCGCGATGACTCTTCGATCGACCGGGCGACCGCCGCCAAATCGTCTGCATGAATGCGGCTGAAGACCGTCGTCGCGTCATCACGGACATCCTCCGGCGACACCTCGTAAATCTCACGAATCGCTTCCGATGCGAACGGAAAGCACGAGCGGCCATCAGGATGCAGCTGGAACTGATAGATCACCCCCGGCACCTGCCGCCCGAGGTGCTTCAGCAACGCGGCCGCACGCCGCGCCTCCCGCTCGGCCTCCACCCGTGCGCTGATGTCCGATACCGTCGTCAGGATTCGCTGGACCTCGCCGCGCGCGCCGCGGACCGCCTGCACATTCACCGTAGCGTGCACGACGGCGCCATCGGCGCGGAGCAGTCTCGTGTCGCGTGTATACCCGTCACGCTCGCCTCGACCGATCGCGTCGAACAACGCGTGGTCGCCGGCGAGCTCGTCGGGATGGCCAAGCTCGGCCCAACTCCGCTGAAGGAGAACCTCTCGCGGGAATCCCAGCAGGTCGCAGAGGGCCTGATTGACCTGCTGCAGCTGCCTACCGGCCGGTGCGCAGACCGCCATACCGATGAACGGCAGTTCGTAGAAGAGGCGGTAGACATCGAGGGGCGCCGACGCAGTCGACGGCAGCGGATTTTCATTGCGCGGAAGGTCAGACATGCGGAGAAGATGCAGGCGCGCCCTACCATAGCGCCAGCTTGTCGAACACGTTCCCGTGAATCGCGATCGAGGGCACCACAATCACCGTGCCGCGACGCAGCCCCAGCGCCGAGCGATCGTAGAACACCCCCAGCTCGGCCGACACGCCGGGCGTGCGGCCGCCCATCTTGAGCCCGGTGAACACGCCGACGGCGGGCGAATCGTGCACGGCGCTACTGCTCAGCGGCAGAACCTGAATGACGCGAAAACCGCCGTAGGGTACCAGCGGCGCACTCTCGCGTCCCGACGTGATCAGGGTGAATTCGCCGTGCGCATGCTGCCCGAAGTTCACCAAGCCACCCCCGACCATAAAAGCGGTGGCGTGCGCGTCGCGGTTGCTGGGACCGTCCAGCCGGCGCTTGTACGACACGATCACCCCGCTGAAGGTCGGAATGCGCACGCCGAAGTCGGAGTAATCGTCGAGCCCCACGCGCTGCTCCATGTCCAGACCGGGCATGGCCACGCTTTTCCGATTGCTGTCGCTCGACTCGTACGACCAATCGGAGCCCCGCGGTACGACCGTCATCATTGTCGTGCGCTGCGCTTCGCCGCGCGCCACCGGCACCGCGGTGGTGGAGACGGCGTACGGCGTACAGGCCCCGGCGAGGGCGACCAGCGGGAGCGCAAGGGACACGAATCGACGACGCATGAATTCTCCATGAACAGGTGTGACTGCAGCATCGTGCGGGGGTACCGCGCCCGACATCCGTCACATGACGTACCTCCGCCGTCGGAATGCCATGCGTCGGGCCCGATGGCGGCTAAATTGTCCCGATGACCCTGCCGCACCTTCTCGTCGTCGACGCGCAATCGTTGGCCGGCCGCGCCGCCCACGTGGCGGCGGGCGATGTCACCAACGGGGTGCGCCTGTGGTGCCAGATGGCCCGCGGCGCCGCCATGGACATCGCCGCCACGCATGTGGTCGCGGCCTGGGACCACGACGGGCCGACCTTCCGGCATGCGCTCTTCCCCACGTACAAGCACCGTCGCACCGGCTCCATGCGCTCCCGCATTGCGCCGATCCGCGACGGTGTGGAAGTCACGGGCATCGCCAGCGTGAGCGTGGCGTCGTTTGAAGGCGACGACAGTGTGGCCTCCTTGATGGCGCGCTTCCGCTCCGAGGCGCGCGTGACGCTGTTGTCGAACGACTCCGACTTGCTGCAATTCGTGTCGGAGGGGGTGGAGGTGGCGACGTACGTGGGCGCCGGCAAAGGCCCGAACGGCACGCGCATCAAGCCCTGGAGCGCGGCCGACGTGTTGGCGAAATTCGGTGTGCAGCCCGCCAACCTGCCGGCCTTCAAAGCGCTCTGTGGCGAAGAAGGCGACGACATCCCGGGTGTGAAGAGCGTGGGGAAAGGCACGGCCGTGAAGCTGCTGCGGCGCTGGCAGTCCATCGAAAAGGCTCTCGAGGCCAGCGAGTTCGTGAGCCATCGCGACGACACCGCGAAGCTGGCAGGGCAGCACGAGCACGTGCGACTGATGCTGCAGCTCACCACGATCCGCCAGGACGTGCCGCTTCCGGCCATGAATCTCACGCGTTGCGCGCTGAGCGCGATCACCTGGCCCGGAGGATCACAGGCCAGAGTCGGCGTGCCGCCGAACGCCGCCGGCGGTCGTGTGTCGCGGAGCGCGGCCGGTCCCGGGCTCGAGGACGTACCGTTCCCTGAGTACCGACCGTGATGCCTGCTTCCCTGCTCTATCGTACCGCGGCCTTTCTTGGCCTGCTGGCGGCTGGAACTGCCACCATGAAGGCACACACCTTCGCGGCGCGCGATCGTCGCGTGGTGGACGTGGTGGAGGCCGGCGTAGCCCATAGCGAGAACGATCACGGGTACGCGGCCCATGACGACACCAGCGGCACGGCCAACGGCCAGTCGTTCCGACAAGCGCGCGGCTGGATCCGCTATGCGCTCACCACGTTCGACGACACCGACGTCACGATCGCCTGCACGTTCCTGAGCACCACATCGGGGAACTACGATCTCGTCGTGGAAGACCGTCTCATCGCCTCCAAACGCTTCGACGCCACGACGGATGAGCCCACCATCGTCGAGATCCTCGTGCCGTTCGCCGTGACGAAGGGCAAAAGCAGCATCGCCATCATGCTGCGCGCCCGCGGCGGACTCACGCCACGTCTGCACCAGCTCCGCACGATTCAGGACCACAACGAAGTCGCCCCCCTCGCCGTCGTGCAACAGCACCTGACCCCGACGTTCTCTCCCGCTGGAGTTGTCCGATGAAGCCGTTGTCCGTTTCGCGTGTCGCCCTCGCGTGTACCGCCGCGTTACTCGCCGGCAGCCAGCTTGCGGCCCAGACACCGACCGCCAAAGCGACCGTCTCCAAGACGAGCAGCGGCGCGCAGTGGCTCACGCGCCCCGAGCGCACTGACTATGCCGAGACGAGCCGGTACGACGAGGTCATCGCGTACATGAAGCAGATGGCGGCCGCCAACCCGAATATCCATCTCACGACCTACGGCTACACGACCGAGGGTCGACCGCTTCCGCTCGCGGTGATCGGCGCCCCCGGCGCGACGGCCGAACAGGTGCTCGCGACGAACAAGACCCGCGTCTACATCCAGGGCAACATTCACGCGGGGGAGGTCGAGGGGAAAGAAGCGCTGCTCTGGTTGCTGCGCTCGATTGCGAAGGGGGAGCGCAACGCCTGGTTCAAGACCACTGTGCTGCTCATCAACCCGATCTACAACGCCGATGGCAACGAACGCGTGGCGGTGTCCAACCGCGGTACGCAGGCGGGCCCCGTGGGCGGCATGGGCACGCGTGAGAATGCGCAGGGCCTCGACCTCAATCGCGACGGCACCAAAATGGAAACTGCCGAAGCGCGGTCCATGGCGTCGCTGCTCACACGCTATCAGCCGCATGTGGCGCTGGACCTGCACACGACCGACGGCAGCTCCAACAGCGGCTTCAACATGACCTACGAGACGTCGCTCAATCCCAATAATTCCAAAGCGCAAATGAGCTTGCTGCGCGACGTGCTCTTGCCGGAGATCACGAAGAACGTGAAGGCGAAGCACGGCTCCGACTGGTTCTTCTACGGAGGCGTGTCGGGCGCCGGTGAGCAGCGCGCGTGGCGTTCGGACGCCGAGCTGGCCAAGCCGCGCTACACCTCCACCTACTACGGCGTACGCAACATCCTCGGCCTACTCACCGAAACGTATTCGTACGCCTCGTTCAAAACGCGCATTACCGAGACCTACTGGTTTCTCGAAGAGACGCTGGGCTACGTGGCATCGCACGGCGCCACGGTGCGCGATGTGGTGGCGAAGGCCAACGCCGAATCGATTATCGGTCAGCAGCTCGCCGTGCGTCAGCAGTTAGTGCAGGCGCCCGCTCTGCAGAAGATCGTGTTCGCGCCCACGATCGCCGTGCGCAATCCGTACGTGGCCGATCGTCCGTATCGTCTCCGTCCGGATGGATTGGGGAACAGCAATGTGACCAGCGAAATGCTGCCGTTCTACGGCACCACCGAGCCGACGGAAACCACACTGGCACCGCGGGTGTGGGTCATCCCTACGACGCCGACAGCGGCCGCTGCTCCCGCCCAGGCCGCGGCACCCGGTGGCTTCGGCGGTGGGCGTGGTGGCGCGGCGGGCACACCGACGCAGCGCATGATGGCCTCCGTGATCGATCGCCTCGAAGCCCACGGCATCCGGTACACCATCACGACGGCCGACCAACCGTTCAGCGGCGATCGCTTCAAGGTCGCCACCAACACGTTGGACACCCGCGAGTATCAGGGCACGCACAAAGCGCGTACGCTCACCGGCGCGTGGGAAGCCACCGAGCAGACGTTACCGGCGGGCTCGCTGGTCATTCCTATGGACCAACCGTTGGCGCGTCTCGCGTTCATCCTCATGGATCCGCGCTCGGACGACGGCTTCATGTGGTGGAATATTCTCGACGCGGTGCTGGGCCAGTCGCCGGCGCCGGCATACTACCCGGTGCTTCGCTCGATGAACGCGGTGAAGTAGCAACATGCAACTCCAGAATCGCGGCGCTCACCCGTCGACCCAGTCGGCCGCCAGCCGCCGCGACGCCAACCAGAGCAGCAGCGACGCCAGCAGATAGAATCCGGCGCCGCAGTACAGGGCGTAGCGCATCGACTCGGCACCGTAATGCGGGGCAAGCAGGTCGGAGAGAAAGCCAAAGATCCACAGGCCGAGCGCGATGCCGAGCAGATTGTTGATGAGCAGGAAAAGCGAGTTGGTGGTCGTGCGCATGTTGGCTGGTGCCAAGTGCTGAACCGCGCCGAGCACCGGGCCGAGCCAGGCGAGATTGAGACCGGTGGGCACGAGAAAGAGCAGGAACGCCCACACCAGCGACGTCGTGTTCATGGCCGCGTACGCGAACGGCAACGCGACCAGAAAGCAGACGGCTGGTGTGAGCGCGTACGCAGCGCGGTTCTTGTTTCCGAAGCGGTCGGCCAAGCCGCCGCCCAGCCAGATGCCGGCCACGCCACCGACCAGACTGATGGCGCCATAGAACCACGACGTCTCGACCAGCGTGAGTCCGAGGCTTCGGATGAAGAAGCTCGGCAACCAGAACGCCACGCCGTAGCCGCTCACCGACGCACTCGCGGCGCCCAGCGCCAGCAACCAGAAGGTCGGCTTCGGCAACACCGTGGCCACCACCTGCGCGAACGGAGGGGCGACGTTCGGCGCGGCGCTGGTGGCGATCAAGGTCGCACCATCGAGTCCGCCGCGCACCGGATCCTTGACCACGAGTTTGAAGATCGGCGCCAGCAGCACGCCGGCTCCGCCCACGATGAAAAACGCCACGCGCCAGCTGATCGACGCGGCGATCAGGCCGCCGAACAGAATGCCCAGCGCCGATCCGACGGGAATCCCGAACGAGTAGGCCGCGAGCGCGCGAGCGCGCTGCGCCGGGGGGAAGTAGTCGCTCACGAGCGAATACGACGGTGCCACCCCACCGGCCTCACCAAAGCCCACGCCCACGCGCGCCAGAAAGAGCGACCAGAAGCCCGTCGCGAGGCCGCAGGCCATCGTAAACGCGCTCCAGAGGCCCAGCGCCGCCGTGATAATCCACGAGCGACTCGCGCGATCGGCAAGCCAGCCAATGGGCACCGCCAGCGTGGAGTAGAGCATCGCAAACGCCAGCCCGCCCATAAGTCCGAGCTGCGTGTCGGTGAGCCCGAGGTCCTGTTTGATCGGCTCCTTGAGGATGCCGAGGATCTGACGGTCGAGAAAGTTGAAAGTGTACGCGAGCGCCAGCATCGCGAGCACGAGGTAGCGGTAGCGCGAGCCCTGCAGGGCTGGGTTGTCCGACGTGGTCTTGTCAGGGATGCGCATGGTTGAGCAACATTGGCACCGCGGTGTCGATTGTGCCAATACGCGGCGGCGTCGGAACACGGACGAGCGATTCGATCGTTTCCTCTGTGGCGGCAGGGCGGCACGCCACGTGCACAGGACGCGCGTTCACGACCAACAGGGGCGGACCATGACGGACGGCTTGTTCACAGAGACGTGGGCCATTGCACTCGGCGAGGCGCTGCAGCGCAGCGATGCGTACCGTTCGGCGGCGCAGGCATGGGAAGGCTCGGTGATCCTCGAGTGGAACGATGCACCGATCACGCCGACACGCAGCGATGCGATGGGGTGTGGCGTATTTCTCGATTTGCACCGAGGCGAGTGTCGAGCGGCACGACTGGCGACGGCGCCGGACTACGCCGCTGCGCGGTATGTACTGTCCGCTGACCTCGACATCTGGAACGCGTTGCTCGATGCGAAACTCACGCCGACGATGGCGTTGCTGCGCGGCAAACTGAAGCTCGAGAAGGGATCGCTCGGTACGTTGATGCCCCATGTGAGCGCCGCATCGGAACTGGTGCGCGTGGCGCAGACGGTCAATCGTGCACCGGTGACACGTACCGATGCGTTGGCGCAGACCATTGCTCCCGCGCTCACCGCGCCGACGCCGACCGCTCCGTCAGCGACGGCCCGGTCGTCGTCACGCACCTTGCAGAGCACCAGCGCGATCGGCTTGCGTTACGATCTCTTCCCCATGCGACTGTGGGAAAAGGCGAAACGACTTGGCACGTGGAATCCGTCGGATATCGATTTCACCCAAGACCGTGCGGACTGGCTCACGCTGGCGCCCGATGAGCGCGACATGTTGCTCCGACTGACATCGCTGTTTCAGGCGGGGGAAGAGTGCGTGACGCTCGATATCTTGCCCCTGCTCGACGTGATTTCGCAGGAGGGACGCCTCGAAGAGCAGCTCTATCTCACGAGCTTCTTGTGGGAAGAGGCGAAACATGTCGAAGCATTCCGGCGATTCTTCGATCAGGTCGCGGAAGAGCACTCCGACCTCACGCGTTTTCACTCGCCGAGCTATGACACGATTTTTGCGATCGAGTTGCCCGCAGCGATGGGGCGTTTGCGCACGGACGCATCACCGATCGCACAAGCGCGCGCGTCGGCGACGTACAACATGATCGTGGAAGGCGTGCTCGCGGAAACCGGATATCACACCTACCATCGCGTGCTCACGGCGCGCGGTTTGATGCCTGGCATGCAACGCGTGGCGAGCTTGCTCAAGGCGGATGAATCCCGCCATCTCGCGTACGGCATCTTTCTACTCTCGCGGTTGGTCGCAGAATACGGTGATAGCGTCTGGGATGCGATCACGGCGCGAATGGAGGAGCTACTGCCGTCGGCCATTGCCATCATCAACGAAGCATTTTCGGCGTACCCGCCAGACCGCATTCCCTTCGGCTTGCAACCCGAGACGTTCGTGACGTTTGCGACCGGTCAATTCCAACGACGCATGGAGCGCATCGAGCGGGCGCGTCATCAATCCATCGCGCAGATCAACGCGCTGGAAGCGCTGGAGAACGCCACCTGACAACGACAACGGCCCCCGAAAACTCGGGGGCCGCGTCACGTGCGCTGCTATGAATCTGCTCTGCACCAACCAGAGCCACAGATCGGGATTGAACCGATGACCGCCCGATTACGAATCGGGTGCTCTACCACTGAGCTACTGTGGCGTTCGATCTCACGGTGAGGTGCCGTGTCCTGCTCTCCAACGGTAAACAGTGCCCTC
>JBBQXC010000194.1:0-8400 GCA_038210005.1 Gemmatimonadales bacterium | reverse complement strand
TCCTGGCGGAGGATCGGCGAACCCAGGACGTGAATATCGAGCAACGACACGGATACCTCAGGCCGCCGGGGTGGAGGAGCCGACGCGCGAAATGCGGCCACGCTCGACGATCACCTTCGACTCGCCCGTCTTGATCGTAATACGATCTTCCATGCTCACCGCGCCGTCCTTCCCGGCCGCTGCGATATGCACGACTTCGCCGACGAGTCCACCGGCGGTGACGATCTCATCGCCCTTCTTGAGCGCCTGGACGAGCGCATTGTGCGCCTTCCGCTGACGCTGCTGCGGGCGGATGAGCACGAAGTAGAAGATCGCGAAGATCGCGCCATACATGAAAATCATGGAAGCGATCTGACTGCTGCCACCCAACTGAAGGGCGGCGAAGCTGGCAATGACGGAGAAGCTCATGAAGACGTCGATCGAGAGTGATAGCGGGCGAGCCAGTCACGGCTCCAGCCCTGGAACGTGCCGGCCTGAACAGCGGCGCGTGCGTCGCGCATCAGCGCAATAAGGAAATGTACATTGTGGAGGCTCAGGAGGCGCAGTCCGAGGATCTCTTCCGACACGAACAGGTGCCGGATATAGGCCTTCGAGAAACGGGAACAGGCCGAACAGGTGCACTCGTCGTCCAATGGGGACGGGTCGAGGCGCCAGGCGGCGTTTTTGATGCTCCGGCGGCCGGTGGTCGTGAAAAACGCACCGGTCCGCCCCATCCTCGTCGGAGCGACACAGTCGAACAGGTCGACCCCTCGGGCCACGCCTTCCACCAGATCCTCCGGGAAACCGACACCCATGAGGTAGCGGGGACGGTCGGTGGGAAGCGCCTCGTTGACGACGTCCAGCATGGCGTACATGTCGGGCTTGGCCTCACCGACGGACAGGCCGCCGATCCCCAGACCGACCCAGTCGGCGGCGTTTCGGATGGCCGTGGCCGATTCCCGTCGCAGATCGGCGTGAATGCCGCCCTGCACGATGGGAAAGAGCGCCTGCACCGGGGTCGGGGCCTCGGGGTCTTCCCGAAGCAGCCGATCGAACTCCACGTGGCACCGATCGAGCCAGCGGATGCTGCGCTCCATGGCCTCCCGCGCCAGCCCCGCCTCGGTCTGTCCGGGGACCACATGGTCGAACTGCATGATCACGTCGGCGCCCAGGTTGCGCTCGATCCGCATGACCGATTCCGGGGTGAACTGCTGCAGCGACCCATCGAGGTGGCTGCGGAACTCGACCCCCGCTTCCGTGATCTTGCGCAACCCCTCCAGCGAGAACACCTGAAAGCCACCGGAATCGGTGAGGATCGGGCCATCCCAGTGCATGAAGCGGTGCAGGCCACCCATGGTGCGGATCATCTCGTCGCCGGGCCGCAGGCGCAGGTGATACGCGTTGGCCAGAATCATCGTCGCGCCGAGGCGTTGCAGATCCTCGGGGTCGAGCGACTTGACCGAGGCGAGCGTGCCGACCGGCATGAACTGCGGCGTATTCATCACGCCGTGCGGCGTCGTGAACTGGCCGGCACGGGCGTGGCCGTCGGTGGCGTCGAGGCGAAAGGAGAAGGAAGCGGTCACTAAGGGGCTTCGCGGGAGGTCGGGGCCTTGGATCGAATGCGAACCGATCACGCAGGGGGCGCAGAGGCGCAGAGGGCGCAGAGAACCGAAACAGCAACTGCCCAAAAAGAGCAGCAGGCTTAAGGTACTGCTCTGCGTTCTCTGCGTTCTCTGCTTCTCTGCGCAATCAGTTCCAGAAGTGCTAAATCACGCACATCGCGTCGCCGTACGAATAGAACCGATAGTTCTCGGCCACCGCGGTGCGGTACGCCTGCATCGTGAGGTCGTAGCCGGCGAAGGCCGCCACGAGCATGATGAGTGTGGACTTCGGCAGGTGGAAGTTCGTGACGAGGTGGTCGAGGCCACGCAGTGTGGCGGGCGGGCGCAGGAAGATGTTCGTGTCGCCGCTATGCGCGTGAATCACGCCGTGCCCATCGGTGGCGGTTTCGAGCGTGCGCACACTGGTCGTGCCGATCGCCCACACGCGATTGCCGCGTGCGCGCACGGCGTTCAGTTGCTGTGCCGTGTCGCTGGTGACCTCGCACCATTCCTCGTGCATCACGTGCTGCGACGGATCTTCATCGCTCACGGGCCTGAAGGTGCCGGCGCCGACATGCAGCAGCACATGCGCCGTCTCCACACCGCGCGTGCGCAGCGTGTCGAGCAGGTCCGGCGTGAAGTGCAACCCCGCCGTGGGGGCCGCGACCGAGCCGACCTGATCGGCGTAGACCGTCTGATACCGGGTGGTATCGCTCGTTTCGTCGGCGCGTTCGATGTATGGCGGCAGCGGAACATGGCCGTACTTCTCGATCGTGCCGGCCACGTCGCCATTGGTGTGCAACCGCACAATGCGCGTGTGGCGCGCTGTCGTGTCGACGATCTCGACGCGGAAGTCCGGGGCGATCGTGACGACGCGTCCCGGTCGGAGCTTGCCGCCCGGGTGGATCATCGCTTCGTAGTGATCGTCGCTCACCGGACGGAGCAACAGAATTTCCGCCGGACCACCGCTCTCACGCTGTCCCAGAAGCCGCGCGCGGAACACCTTCGTGGTGTTCACCACGATCATGTCACCGGCCGGTATCAACTCGGCGATATCGCGAAACGTACCATGCGCGATGCTGCTGTCACGCCGATCGACCACGAGCAAACGGCTCGCATCGCGCGGCTCGACGGGACGCTGCGCGATGCGCTCCTCGGGGAGCTCGTAGTCGTAGTCGGACGTGCGGCTGCCCTTGTGGGGCGACGCGTCGACGGAGTCGGGCATTGCGTTCATGGAAGGGCAGAAAGACAATCGAATCGGCGCTTCAACGCAACAGTCCGACGCGTATTTGTCCCTCAGCGTATCCGGAATTCCGTGTTGCGAACCGTTTTCTTCTGATTCGAGAGGTCTGTCACTTCGACCTGCAATCGGTAGCCGCCCGCTGGCTCCTGCGTCATGTCGAGCGAGAGATACTCCACCAGCACGGGGAGTGCGCTGCCCTGTCGGTCGAACGAGATCGTGAAGCGATCACGCGACTGCTGCTGCGAGCGGCCCACCGCACGTCCGAGATTGTCGAGTACGCGCACCGCAAACCCGGTCGCGCCCTGCCGCTCTTGCCGTTCCACCGTGATGGCCACGCGATACTTCGTCATTCCATCGCGCGGTACGAGATCATACATCTCCCAGACCAGTCCGAGCGAACTGCCCTGCGCTATGCTGCCCACGTTCGGGGTGATGGTAATATCACGCCACCGCGACGGTGTCGTGACGCCGCTTCGTAGTTCCGGTTTGTCGCCGAGGAGCACGTCGCTCATCCCGAAGCCGACGTTCATGGCCGGAGTCAGGCGCGCCATCGCGCGGGCGCCTCGCTTGCTGTCGGCTTGGAGCGCCTCGACGCGGACCACGTTGATGCCGGGACCGACGCGACGGGTCCACACGCGCTCGAGCGGGTCCTTCGCGTCGTTCGTGGCAAACGTCGACTGCTCCACCTCGAGACCACGCACCTTGACGAACTGATCGAAGATGCGCACTTCGAGGTCGACCGGTGTGCGATCGAGGCCGCTGGTGGCGACCAGCGAGTCGACGGGGACGCGTGCGGCGATCACGGCGTCACTGGAGTCGGCGCCCGACCGGAAGCGCGCGATGCGCATCGGAATCGTATCGAGCATGCGGGTGGCCGGCACATTCGACCATGACACCGGTACGGTGTTCTTCACCTGCTCTACATGATCGCGATCGGCGAACGCGATACGTGCGTTGCCGAAACCCGGCGGGCTGTCGAAGAAGAACGTCAAGCCGTTGCGGTACGACCAGACGAGCACATTACCACCGTCGTTGGTCGACGAACCTTGCGAGCTCCCGCTGACGCTGACCTCGTAGTCGGGGGGGCCGTAGCGCACATGAATGTCTCCGCGATCGCTGTCGGCGCCACGCAGATTCAATTCATCGACCGTCCACCGGAAGTCCGCGAACACCACACGCGAGAGAAACTCGAGACGATGCTCATTCTCGGTCGTGAGGGCGAGCGGATCACTCATCACCCAATACATCGCTTCGAGGCCGCGCTGCTGCTCCTTGGGCAGCATGGAGTAGCCCAGCGAATCGCCCCCAGTGCCCTTGAGTGCCTTGCTGGGCTTCGGGCGCAAGATGCGCGTGAAGCGGGCCAGGCGCGCGCTCTCCGTGTCGTCCATCAGCACGAAGGCGCTGTCGAAGGCCAGACGAGCCGCGGTTTCGTCGCCCCGCCGATGTTGCGCCAACCCGAGCGCGAGTTGCGCCTGGTAGTCGAGGGGAAACTGGCGCGCCCGCGCGCTGGACGTGCGCGCGAGGTCGTCCCAACGATTGCGCTCGGCGTACGCCATGAACAAGTGTCGACTGTAGCGCAGATTCGTGGAATCCGCACCAACCGATTCCTGGAAAAACGCCAACGATTTCTCGTAGTCCACCGTACCCGTCGGCGGCTCGATCTTCTTGGCGATGCTATTGATGTAGTCGCGCCCTTTGCTGCGATCCCAGTTGTTGAAGCTGCCGAGCTGCACTTTCTGCTGATCGGTGGTGAGGGCGCGATTGGCGACCCCCTCGTACATCCGCCATGCGCCCATCCCCATCATGTCGGCGGCATCGGCGAAGCGCAGGCGGTCGCCTGTACGCTTCGCGGCATCGTAGCCGTCTCCGGACTGATCTCGCGAGGCAAAGCGCATGGTGGACATTCCCGACTCGAGGTTGAAGCGACTGAGGTCGAGATGAAACCGCGCGCTGTCCGGCGCGAATCGAGAGGCCAGTCGCAGTGCCGAATCGGCGGCGATCAGCAGGCGGATCTTCTTCTGATCCTTCATGTAGTTCGGATCGCGCGCACTGCGCGCCATGTGCCACTGCAAGAGGCCAAGCTGATGCCATGCGGCCGCGTTCCGCTTGTCGACGCGGATTACCGAGTCGAGGATCGCCACGGCGCGCACGGAGTCGCCGGCGAGCGCGACCGAATCGGCGACCTGGGTGATCGAGAGGCGCGGTACCGCCGGTTGGGACGGCGACGGTATCATCGGCTGGGCCGGCAGTCCGCGCCATGCGACGGCGGACGACAGGAACAATACGAGTGCAAGCCGCGGGGCTCGCACCGAACAGCCGGACATTGTGATCATTGCCGAGAGCTAGAACAGGGTGGGTTGTTCGAACGCACCAATGGGAGGAACATAGCCAAGATGGCGATACGCATGCGCGGTGGCAACACGCCCGCGCGATGTGCGCTGCAGAAATCCATGTTGGACCAGGAACGGTTCATATACCTCTTCAATCGTTCCGGGATCCTCGCCGATCGCTGCCGCGATCGTACCGAGCCCGACCGGTCCGCCGTCGAACTTCTCGATGATCGTCTTGAGCAGGCGGGCATCCATGTCGTCGAGTCCGAAATGGTCCACGTTGTTCAGCTCGAGCGCGGCCTGCGCGACCTCGAGGGTGATGCGACCGTCCGCGCACACCTGCGCGTAGTCGCGCACGCGACGTAACAATCGGTTGGCCACGCGCGGGGTGCCACGCGAGCGTTTCGCAATCTCATGCGCGCCGCTCGGGTCCATCTCCACTTTCAAGACTTCACCCGTGCGACGCACGATCACTTCGAGTTCGTCCACTGGATAAAAGCCCAGCTGCTGCACGATGCCGAAGCGGGCGCGCAGCGGTGCGGTGAGCATGCCCAGCCGCGTGGTGGCGCCGACGAGCGTGAACTTCTCGATGTTCATCGTGACCGTCTGCGCCTTGGGGCCATCGGACAGACGGATGTCGATCCGGTAGTCCTCCATCGCGGGATAGAGGAACTCTTCGATGATCGGGCGCATCCGGTGAATTTCGTCGATGAACAACACATCGCCCTCCCGCAAATTGGTGAGGGGACCGACGAGATCGGCCGGCTTTTCGAGCGCGGGACCGGAGGTGGTAGTGAGGTTCACCCCCAGCTCGCGGGCCATCAAGTCGGCCAGCGTGGTTTTCCCGAGGCCCGGCGGTCCGAAAAAGAGGGTGTGGTCAAGCGGCTCCTTGCGCGCGCGGGCGGCGGCGATGGCGATGCCGAGGCTGTCCTTGACCTTTTGCTGGCCGATGAACTCGACCAGTCGCTGGGGGCGAAGGGACAGCTCGACGACACTCTCGTCGGCGAGGGCTTCCGGCGTGGTGATTTCGGCGCGGCTCATGTTGAGGAATATACCGTGCCGACTTGGCACGAGCTGTCGATCGGGGGGTACTCTCGCAGACGGCGCCGGCTTTCCAGTCTCCGTACCCTTCAGCGTTCCCGCCGCGATTGCGTAAATTTCCGGGAGTGACCCACGACGCCGTCGTGTGGGCTCCCGTTCGTCCTGCTCCCAGGATTCGCCATGTCCCGTCGTTCGCCTGTGCTTTCGCTGGCCGGACTCTCCGTCGTGCTGTTTGCCACGACGGCGTTTTCGTCGCCTGCGTCGACCGCGCCCGTCCGCCCGTTGCGTGCCGCGCCCCCGGTTCCCGCCGTGGCGGCTCCTGCCGCGCCCACGACCGCGCCCGCGACCGCGGCCAAGACTGCGGCGCCGACCGCGCTCAAGGCGCTCGTGGAAGAACCGGTGAATATCGACTGGCGTGTGCTGGCCGGCTTGGACTACACGAACGGCAAGTCGACCGACACGCTGAAGAAGCTCGAGGGCAAGCTGGTCCGGATCCCGGGCTTTGTCGTGCCGCTCGACGACTTCCAGGAAGAGGGCGCCGAATTCCTGCTGGTGCCGTACTACGGCGCCTGCGTGCACACGCCGCCGCCGCCGCCGAATCAGATCGTCATGGTCGAGATGAGTGGCAAGAAGGCGGTGAAGCTCAACCTGTTCGATGCCGTCTGGATGTCCGGCCGCCTCAAGATCTCTTCGGTGGAGAGCCCGTACGGCACGGTGGGCTACCAGTTGGAAGGACTCAAGGTCGAGCCCTACTCGTCAAAATGAGTGAAGGGGCCACAGGGGCAGTTCCCGCCGGTGCTGTTCCCAAAGGGACGCCGGCGGTCGAGCTGTCCGCGGTACGCTTTGCCTACAAGAACGGACGCGACGTCCTGGCGATCGACTCGCTGACGATCGCCCGCGGCGAGACGGTGTTTCTGCACGGGCCGAGTGGCAGTGGCAAGACCACGCTCCTCGGTCTTCTCGCAGGCGTGCTGCAGGCGACCAGTGGCAGTGTGCGCGTGTTGGGCCAGGACTTCTCGACCATGTCGGGCGGCGCCCGCGATGCATTTCGGGCGCGGCATCTGGGCTACGTGTTCCAGATGTTCAACCTCATCCCGTATCTGCCGGTGCGGGAAAACATTCTGCTCCCCGTTCGGCTCGAACCGGCGCGTCGTGCACGTCTCGATGGCCGCTCGCTCGATGACGCGGTGCGCGACATCGCGTCGCAGCTCGATATCGCGCAGTACCTCGATTCGCCGATTTCGGAATTGAGCGTGGGACAGCAACAACGTGTCGCCGCCGCCCGTGCCCTGATGGGCAGCCCCGAAGTCGTGATCGCCGACGAGCCCACGAGCGCGCTCGACACCGACCGGCGTGAGCAATTTCTCAAGCTGTTGTTCGCGTCCTGCGCGAAGGCCAACGCCACACTCGTTTTCGTCAGCCACGACCATACGCTGATGCCGCTGTTCTCGCGCACCGTGGCGTTGATGGAGATCAATCGCGCGGCCAAAGTCGGAGCGGACGCATGATGCTGTTGCGTCTGGCACTCACGTCGTTGCGCAGCCGGCTACTCACCACGTCGCTGACCGTGGCCTCGATTGCGCTGAGCGTCACGCTGCTGGTCGGCATCGAGAATGTGCGGGCCGGCGTGCGCGACAGCTTCGCCGGCACGATTCGCGGTGTCGATCTGATCGTGGGTGCACGCGGCGGCACGCTGAATGTGTTGCTGAGCGCGGTGTTCGGCATCGGCTCGCCGTCGGGCTCGGTGAAGCTGTCCACGATGGAGCGCTGGAAGGCGCACCCGGCGGTGAAGTGGGTGGTCCCGTACTCACTCGGCGATAGTCATCGCGGCTTCCGCGTGGTCGGTACGACGCCCGAGTTCTACGAGCGTTATCGCTTCCGAAAGGATGGACGGATCGTGTTCCTGTCCGGACGCGCCGCGGTGTCCGATACCGAAGTCGTAATCGGCAGTGACGTGGCCGAGAAGCTCGGCTACGCGATCGGCACACCGGTGGTCGTGGTGCATGGACTCCGCGATATCGGTACGTCGAGTCATGAAGCGCACCCGTTTCATGTGGTCGGGATTCTCGGACGCACGTTCACGCCGATCGATCGGTCGGTGTACGTGACGCTTGAGGGGATTGAAGCGATGCATGAGCCTGAGGCTGGGGCGGCTGGGATTGCTGGGTCGTCGATGGCGTCGGCGGAGGGAGCAGGGGGGAGGGTT
>JBBQXC010000193.1:0-8473 GCA_038210005.1 Gemmatimonadales bacterium | reverse complement strand
GGCAGTCCGTCACGCGCTGCGAACTGCTGAAGAAAGTACACGACCAGCTGCTCGATGTCCTCGCGACGCTCGCGCAGCGGCGGCACCGTGATGGGTACCACGTTGAGCCGATAGAACAGGTCTTCGCGGAAGCGGCCGTTGCCGATTTCGTCTTCGAGATGCTTGTTCGTGGCCGCGAGCACGCGTACGTCCACTTGAATCGGCTTGGCTCCACCGATGCGCGTGACGAATCCATCCTGCAACACGCGCAGCACCTTCGCCTGCGCGCTCAACGACATGTCACCGATCTCATCGAGAAATAGCGTGCCGCCATCGGCCTGCTCGAACTTGCCCGCGCGATCAGCGATAGCGCCCGTGAAGGAGCCCTTCATGTGCCCGAACAGTTCACTCTCGATGAGCTCCGACGGGATCGCTGCACAGTTCACTTCCACGAACGGCTTCTTGGCCCGCAGCGAGCCGCGATGAATCGCCCGCGCCACGAGTTCCTTGCCCGTGCCGTTCTCGCCGGTGATGAGCACGCGCGCCGGTGTGCCCGCCACCTTGTCGATGCGTTCGAGCAGCGCACGGATCCCGTAGGTGCGTCCCACGATCTCGTACCGCGACTCGATCGTTTCGCGCAGCCGCTCGTTCTCTTCACTGAGCAGGCGCGTTTCGAACGCGTTGCGCAGCAGCACGAGCACGCGATCGGTGTCGAGCGGCTTCTCGAGAATGTCGTACGCGCCGAGTTGCGTGGCCTCGACCGCCGTCTGGATCGTGGCGTGCCCGCTGATCATGACCACGGTCGCGTTGGGATCGGCGTGACGGAGACGCTTGAGCACCTCGAGCCCGTCGAGCCCTGCCATCTTGACGTCGAGAAACACGAGCTGCGGGCGGAAGCTGTCGTAGATCGAGATGCCTTCGGCACCGCCGGTGGCGGTCTTGACCTCGTAGCCCTCGTACTCGAGCAGCTGACCAAGGGCCTGACGAATACCGGGTTCGTCGTCGACGACGAGAATGCGACGGGCGCTCATGGAACCACAGCCTTGTAGAAGGTGACCTTGCCATTGGCGACGCGGACGTCAGCCACGGCCTTGGGCAGCGGAATCGGCAGCGCATTGGAGGGCAGCGAATCCGCGTTGACGGAACGACGTATCGCCTCGATGAGCGACGCAATCAGCCGCGGCGGCACATCAATGCCCTTGATGCGCAAGGCGCGTACACGATACTCGGCCAGGCCCGGTCGTACGAGATCGAGCGTGCCGGCCATCCGTAACGTGTCGCGTCCTTCGAGTGCTACCCCGAGCAGGCTGCGGAGGGCGCCGTTGCCCGCGACGTCGCGCAGGTCGACGACGGACCGCAACAACAGCTGCTCGTCCACGACTGCGACTTCAGTTCGTGAAGCGGACAACGGTAGCACCTTGGCCATTCCCACGGCCAACAGGCCAGCGAGTTCAGGCGCGCGTAGCGACACGTAGGCTGGACCGTTGCGGCGAGAGAGACCGGCGATCACCTCGCTGCTGGCCGATCCCGCAGGTGTCAAACGCGCCCACGCGATGGCGTTCTCACGCGTCGCACGTTCGGCACGGCGGGCCGCGTCGTTCTCGTCCGCGATCCGCGCGCCCTGATTGCTGTCGAGCCGCTCACTGGCCCTTGTCGCTGCGTCGGTGACCCGGCTCGCCGCGTCGGATGCCGCCCGTGACAGGGTCGACGGCAGCCGATCGCCGTACAGCCAGTAGCCGGCCACGCCACCGACGGCCAGGACAACGATGCAGCCGATTCGAGAAAGACAGCCCAAGGGACGCGTAGGTGTGAGGTGAAACGGGAAGGTACGGCCGACCACGGGTAAGCGGCAGCGGTGTTGTCGGGTGACACATGGACATCGTACCCCGCACGGCGATGACCGGACCGCGCGCCAATCGTCCCGCTGTGGGGGGCGGCCGACCGCCATCTCGCCATTTCCCCACTGCCGCGAGCCGCTGTGCGTCCAACCGCTCTGTACCATCTTACCGTCTTCACCGCTGGCGTAACGCTGGCCGCCTGCGGCAGCGCCGACACGTCGATACCGCGGGAATGGCGACCGCTGCGCCTGGGCGCCACGTCGGCCACTGCATCGTCATGTCCGCCGGTGGCTGGGACCTATGGCATGGAGTCGGAGCTGCTGTTCACCGCTCTGGTCGGCCGGCACTTACCCACCGATGCACAGACTGTCGTTTGGAGTGCCTTCGGGCTGCAGGGGAACGCCGATACGGCGTTGACGGCCATCGTGTCGCGTGCGCACGAAAGAGTGGGCTCGGTGCGCCTGCAGCGTGGCATCGACTACCAGTGCATCGACGGTTGGCTCACGCCGAAGCTGTTGGTCGAAGGGCTTGCCAGCGACAGCGGCGCGGAGCGTTCGGTGTTGGTGGCCGCCGCGAAGGACGGTGCGCTGGTGGCGCGCCTGCGCACGACAACGTATCACTACCTCGCGATCCCCTGCGGCGACGGTTGCACGCGTGTGCGGGTACCGTTCAGCGCCGCCACGCGTGTACGGTGGGAGCGGGCGGCGGCGTTGCCGGGTACGATAGCCGACATCGATTCGGATGATCCACCACGGCATCTCGAAGCGCGCGAGACACACGTGACGCAACGCATCCGTGCCGCGCTGCCGCCCGAGGTGGTCCTGCAGAGCGTGACCGCGCATGCCGACGGGTGGCGCGTCAGTATCGACCTTCGCGACAGGGCGATTCTGGTGCCGCTTCTCAAACAACTCAACGACACACCCGATATCGCCGACGCGCGCGTGGAACGCCGGTACGAATCGCTCAATCTCGAAGGCTCGTGGCGCGAAATACTCTGGATGCGCATCACGAGCCGGTGAGGTTACCGCGGTCGCGCCATCGCCGCGGCAATCGTTTGGGGAACGCCGTTGCAACCGATCTTGCCGTGGTCAATACCACATCCTCGTACCCTTCGAGTTACTTCGGCCCCACGGGGATTCTCGCGCCGACCTGCAACGTGGTCATCGGCGACCAATTCGTCCGGGTCGTCGAGGGGCCTCCCGCAACGGGGAGCACGTCCAACGACAAGCGCGTGTAGTGGAATGCCACCGCGAGGACCGCATAGCGGAACAGCACCACCGCTGCCTGGCCGCCGACATGCGGCAGTACCCGCCGTGGGTTGTCCACGCCCGCCGCTCCGAAGCCGCGACGGCCGACGACGAAGCCGCCGAGCACCGCGCCCTCGAGTTGCACCATCCCTCGGCCAACGCGCGCGCCTGCGCCAACGCCCACGCGCGTCGCGCGTTCGATACGAAGGCCGCCCACGACAGTAGTTACCTCAGACAGGACGGGAACGCACTTCACATCGCCGCCGCCGCTCCCGTAGAAGTGGTCGACCGACAGTTGCGGAAATAGTCGGCGCTTCCCTTGCACATCCAGGCTGAAGGCAAGACTGCTGTGACCGCAATTGGATTGGTAGTCGCGACTCAGACCCGTGTAACCCAGCCGGGCTGACGCGTTTACACCAGGCAGATGGGCATCGAGCGGCGCGGCCAAGAGTGTGAAAGCGGTCAGCGCGGTGGGAAGAGCACGGAACCCGGTCGAGCCTCGAACTGCCGCTCATGAGACTCTTCAAAAAAGTGTTCGGTGAGGTGAAGCGCTGCCTGCGCGTCGGTACTGGATAAGATACGGAACGTCGTCCTCATCGACCGCCGTGCCCCAAAGCTCGTCCCGCGTGGCCGCCTTCGGGGCAAACTCGGTGGGAAGCGTCACCTGAAACTGGGGCTCGAGCCGGGCATCGAGCACGGTCCACGTGACGGTTGGCTGCCCGAGATCCAAGCCACGCAACCCAATGGCGTGATCCGTGCCAATCAACAGCCCCGAAACGGCCGGATACACGGCTGGCAGCGTGAGATTGGTCATGATGTACTGCTTTGCACTGGCCTCCGAGGGAAACCGACCCTTACGGGGGCCATTTCGCATGCCCTCGATGTACGAGTGAACGAATTCGGCCAGATGCTCCTTACGCACGCTGACGGATGGCACCTTGAACGTGCGTTTCCTGCGCTTCGAACCACTCGGCGTCACGATGCTCACGGTGTACCGTGCCACGCCCCCTGATGCTTTCGGCTCACGACCCACCAGCACCAAGAACGCGCCGTCCGGGGCCACGCGGACAATGCCGTCCGCGTTGAGACGCTGCGCCTCGCGCCCACTCTTGCAGCATTGCCGTCGCGTAGACGCCGTATCCATCATGCTGCGTGGCCACGGCGATCTGCGTTCGCAGGTACGTGCCTGATGGACTGAACAAGTGGAGTCGCTGGCCGTTTTGATCTGCGGCCCACAGCGTGTCGCCAAGCCACCCGATCCCGGCCAGACGTTCAAACTCACCCGGTCCTCGTCCCTTTCGCCCCACGCTGCCCAAGAACTTGCCCTCGCGCGAGAAGTGCCGAATGGTCTGCTCTTCGGGAAAGCTCACGAAGAGCCCACCATTACGGTCCAAGTGAACCGCACCAATCGTGACCCACGGTTCCTTTGAGGTCGCCGCGTTGGTGATGGTTCCCACATTCGAGAACGTGACGAGTGGTAACGATGGCGCCGTCGCGGCTTGCGCGATGAGTTGCTTGCTGCAGCAAACGAGGAGCACGGCGCCTGCGAATCGCCGTCTCCACGCGGAGTACGCGCGGCCCGCCGTGTACGTGCCTTTGTAACCGAAGGCCTCTGAGCGGTCACTGCGAGCCCCTGCGCGTGCCTTCGGCTGCAATCCGTTCTTCATGGTGTGTTTCCGCATCGTCGCCGGAGGGTTCGTCATATGTGCACCGATGTGTTTTCGAGTCGCCCATGCGCCATGCCGTCGTGGATCGCCGCGCTTGCCGCCGGATAGATCCAACCGCTGCGCGGGATGGACAAGACAAACGGAGAAATCCCGCACGCGTGAATCGGGAGGGCGCGTGGCACGCGGCGATCTGGTAACGCGTAACCGGCCGCTGACCTCGCGCGATCAGACCGACACCTCGCGTAATTCCGATGATACCTGCCGCATTCGGACAACAGTGATTCGCGACATACGCTGTACACGCGCGTCATGCTAGCCGCCGCCCTCGACGTGCTCGTCGAAGTGCATGTCGCCAATGGGCTGCCTCAATGGACCATGGTGGACACACCGCTACTTGTCACCAGTCGTGTTTACAATACTCAGTTCGTCCACCTGATACCGACCCATCGGCTCAAACGTGTATCGCCAGAGAGACTTTGGTGCGTGTCGCCGCCACGCATTCACGACGGACGTCTCGCTCACGACGACAATGAGGACGTTCGCACTAATCGCCACGCTGCCAGCAATCGGCCTTCGACACTCATCGAACGTGGGAAGCAGCCCGTCCTTTGGCGTCGGCGGGCAGAGGTAAATCGCACTCCGCTTCGGAATGCTTCTGAGATCCGTGATGACCTGAGTTCTATCGGTACCAATGACCAGCGCCGGGAGCTCGGGGTGGTTCGGCACGAGACGCCAGCGATACGCTCCCGGTGGTGGCGGTGCCGGAAACTGCTCTCGCAGGTACGGCATCGGGACCGTCAGCGTAATCTCCCGGCGCGTCAGCACGGGTGCGCGAAACTCCGGATGCGAGGTGAACTCTGAGGTGGGCTGGGCGATCAACGGCGCGGGGATCAGGTACGCGACCAGCAGGATGGTCCTGACCCAGCACGACGGGCGGTATCGCGGAGTGAAGTATGACACGTTTGGCTCCTGATTCTTAGCGAAGCGTTAGCCGCTGACTGGCGCGCACGACGACGCCACCACGAACGTGGGCACTGACCTCCAACGTATATGTGCCGCTCCTGAGCGGTGACAGGTCGAGGAGGATGGAACGAAGCTGGACCGGCACCGGACCCACTAACGTGCGCGTCGAGTACGCAGCGTTGGGCTCATTCCACTGCACGATCACCTCGCTCCTCGGATCGGACGCGACGCTGAGCGCGACGCCGACTCGTCGCAGACGAGAAAGCGTCGTGTCGGCCGCGACACGAATGGCGACGGTGACAGTATCGCTGGCCGCGAGCCCATAGGTTTCCCAGTACACTCCAATACGGCGCTCCCCGGCTGCCAGCGTGGTTGTCGGATGCAGCAAATCCAGCAGCTCCTCGCGCGGTTCTTCGAACGTGCGCGTGGTTGCCGATGTCGCCGTGGCAGGCACACTGAGAATCGCCGGTGCGGAGATCGCCACTTCGCCCGGACGCATGGTGCTCAATGTTGGAGGAGGACGAACACCGAAACGCCACCGTGCATCACCGCAGCTGGCCTGCTGGCGGCGCGCCTCAAGGGACAAGACCTGCGGTATTGAGGCGATCAGCTTTTGGAACCGCGCCACCGTGCCCGCCGTCGCCGTGACTTGGCCGAGGGAATCGACGGACCCGGGTTCGCGCGATGACAGGAGCAGCACATCAACGAACGAATCTGCTGCACGGACGCTGGCGGACGTCGCTGGCCGCAGCGACGACGCCTGCAGTACCACGGCGGCTGCGGCGAGGACCTGGGTTTGTCGGCGAAAGTGCACGGATTGACCGACTGGTAAATCGGCCATCGGACGCAACGGCAGGAAATGCTCGTGGGGCCACCACTCAATGATGTGTACCCCCAGCGAGTCCTGACTGGTGAGACGCCAAGCCGATGCATCTGATTCGTACGGATGTCGGAGAAGGGCAACAGACGGCGTGGTGTGAACGCGACCGATGGCATACTCGAAGGTGGTGTACGGTGCGGCCGGCGGATCTCCACTGATTGCGAGGTACTGGCCGTGCGAGTGATCCAGATCCTTTCCGCCCCAGGCCGTATACGTTGGCCAGCCGTAGCGATACATCAGCTCGGCGATAGCATCGCCGCCGCGTCGCGCATCCCACACGAAGCGCTCGTCCTGTACCAACCCTTGGTGGAGCTTGATCAAGATCCGGCGCGCCTCTTGTTCATGACGACGCTCATTCCACGAGTCCCGCCAGAGCGGGTGCGCGAGCCACCAAAACCGCACGGACGCCTCCGACGACCCCTTACACGATTCTCCATCGGCCACCTCGCGACGCTCGGTCAAGCGCATCAGTGAGGGCCAGTCTTCCCACACACCGCGCTCGCCATCTGGCATGGCCTGTCGCATGGCGCTGAAAAGACTGTCGGCCTCCGCGAAGCGGTTAGCGCGGCAGGCAACAAGGCCCTGTGACGCCGCACACCACCAACGGGTGCCGATGCATGCCTGTGCAGCATCCCGCGCATGTGTCAGATCGCGCTGATCCAAGTGGAACCGCACGCGCTGGCCGGTAATCCACTGGTCGGACGGCGCTACGCCTCCCGCACTATCGAGCGTGTATAACAAACGCGCTCGTGCTCGCTCGCTCCGCGCGCGCCGGGCATCTAACAGTGCTCCATCGAGGTAGCGCGTTTCCTCGCGCGCGTTCGCCACGGTGACCGCAAAAAGCCAGGAGGGGCAGACTGCAAAGTTTGAGGCCGCGCTCCGTATGCGCTGATACTGCGAGTCCGGCCGTGCCACAGGTGTACCATTACGGCGGCCACGGAAGACGTCACCGGATTTGAGCTCGGCATGACAATGAATGTACGGGAGGCGTCGCTCATGAATGGGACTTGGCCCGGTCATCAGCGCACGCGCTTCTTCACTTTGACGCCACTCCGTGTTCCACTGTACGTGAAATTCAGCGATGGCTTGTCTCAACGTGGCATGCTCCTGCGATGAGTCCGACTCCCACACACGGGGGGACGCCGGGGCCCGAATCGTCTGGGCGTGCGCTGCATGTACGTTAGCCAGCGACACGACGGCGGCAACGACAAGAGAACGTGACAGGGCGCAACACGTGCTCAGCCTGACGCCGCGCGATGGAGACGCGCCTATTCCGATACGACCTATCTGTGTAGTCATTCGCTCGTCGGGACAGACATTGCTGAAATGGGATTCGAGTACCTATCGAGCGCGTTCTGGGGAAGCGCATCGCGTGCTGGCAGCAATACTCTTCACTTAATGAACTGGACCAGGTAGATTCTTGCTCCGACCCCCACCTCGGAGCAGACTATCGCGCGCACGCCCGCCGAACTTCCCTCTGGCATACGCCTGACCGATCACATCAGTCTGGGCGTGTTGACGGCGCGGTTCCCGTTGGACACCGTGGAGCAGGTGCTGTTCGAGACGGAGCGCATGAGCGAGCGCGAGCGCGATCTGCCGGCGCACGTGATGGTGTACTACGCCATCGCGCTGGCGCTCTATGCGGAGGTCTCCACGCGCGAGGTGCTGCGCTGCTTGCTCGAAGGCGTGCGTTGGCTCGGTGAGCCGGGCGCGGTCGCCGAGCCGGCGGGCCCGTCGGGGATTTCGCAGGCGCGGACGCGCTTGGGCGCCGCGCCGCTGGAGGCGCTCTATCGCGCCGTGGTGCAGCCGGTGGCGACGCGCGAGACGCCGGGCGCGTGGTATCGCGACTGGCGCGTGACGAGCCTCGATGGCACGACGCTCGATGTCGCCGATACGGCC
>JBBQXC010000192.1:0-8529 GCA_038210005.1 Gemmatimonadales bacterium | reverse complement strand
CACACGTAACTGCGACGATGGACGCAAGTCGGCCGACAGCTCCATCTCCGTGCGCGTGGCGGTGGCGGTTTCAAAGAATTCCGGTTCGGTGCCGCGCCGCGCGCTGAGGGTGGCCCCACCGCGACGCCACTGCGGCGTATTGACCGAGAACTGCAGTGCGCGCGTGAACTGTCGATCGCCCGTCACGAAGGCAACGGTGTCGAAGCGTCCGCCGGCGTTCGAGATCAGCGTGGCGACGCTGGCGTAGCGTCGGGCATCGAACGCGACCGCCTGCACCTCTGGAGTGATCGACGCCCGCCAGCCGCCGCGCAATACGAACGAATTATCGAGGGCGGCGGTGACCTCCAACGGCGAGCCGCGCTGCTGAAATCCCTCGTACGACCACAAGGCCGACGAGCGGACGAACTGCTGCTGCTGATCCCACCAGCCGCCCTTGCGGCCGAATCGTGTCCATCGCTGGAAGAGCTGGGTACGCACGAAGTCGGTGCGGTTCACGAAGCCGCTTTGCGTCTCGAACTGCGGGGAAAAGGAGGCCAGCGAGGTTCGGTATCCCCAGGCGCGTCCGGTCCGTCCGTGATTGAGCTCGAGGAGCTGTCCCCTGCGCGTTCTCACGCTATCGCCCGTGAGACTGGTCGCCGCCCGAACCTCCACGTTGTACACTTTCGCGAAGTTGAGGCGGGAGTCGACCCCAGCCACCCGGTTGAAGCGTCGCCCCTCGGTGCGGTCAGTGAAGACGAGGCCCGCCGAGCTCTGCGTGCCGATATCTCGGCGCACCCGCAGAATATTGAATACCGGGTTGGTGCGTCCATCGCGACTGGTGCGCGCGGCGTCGACCGCGCTGAGCAGTCCGATATCGACATTGGGGATCTTGCCGGTGACCTTCACCGCCCCGAGCGGTTGCACGATGCGGCGCGTGTACACCAGTTGATTGGGGGCGTCGAATTGCTCACTCCCTTCGACGAAAAACGGACGGAGCTCCGGAAAGAACAGGACGAATCGGGGGTCGCCCGGAATCTGCCCGACGTCGGTTTCCACCTGACTGAAGTCGGGATTCGCGGTACCGTTCACGGTGAAGTTCGCGGTCGCCCCCCAGCGCACATCGCCGCCGAATTGCCCGCGGGTCCCGTACTTCCAGCTGTCGGCGCCGTTCGGCGCGCCGGTGGCGAACGTCGTTGACGTCGGCACGAGGTCGAGCACCAGTCCGCGCTTCATGCCTGTCATCCCGCGAAGGTAGCCAGCCTGTGACGCGAACGCTTGAACGGACCGAGACGTCGGCGCCCACGTATCCTGGAAACCGGTGCGCTGCGTCTGTCGCACTACTTGGAAACCCCAGTCCTGCTTATCGCCCATCTGAAACCGGATGGACTTGAAGGGAATGCGCGCCTCGATCGTAAATCCATCATCGAGCAGCTGGCCAGCCGACTGCCACACGTAATCCTGCGACAGATCGACCACCGCCAGCGAGGCTCGTGAGAGACCTGGTCCCGCCGACTGTTCGCTGCGCATGCCGTCGGCCTGGACACCGAGCGGGTTCACGGCAAACGTGAAGGCACGACGGCGATCATTGAAGGTGTCGAACTGGAAAGCGATCCAATCGTCGTTCAGGATGCGATCCCGCTCCGCCAGCGTGGCGCGCACCGTACCCGGCGTCGCCCACGCGCGCACGCCCACGTAAATGGCATCACTGGCGTACCAGATGCGCACCTCGGTCGAGTCCTGCCCCGGTCGACCGTCCACGGGATTGTACGACGTGAACTGCGTGAGTAGCGCGGCCTTGCTCCAGACCGTCTCGTCGAGGCGTCCGTCGAGCGTCACGTCGGCATCGACCACGAGTGGTGGTCTCACGTCGAGCTGTCGCTCGCGGCCGGAATACGTGCGTGACGCGACGACCGAATCAGCAGCGACCACCACCACCGGCGCCTTGGCTGGCTGAGAAGAGGACGCCACCGTGTCGGCGGCCTGTTGCAAGAGTGCCGCGAGTAGAAAGAACATCAGAGACGGTTGGGGGAACGACTAGTGGAATAGTCTCCCGACCGCGGCGCATTGACAACCCGACCTGGATGTATGTCTACGTCAAGCGCCGCGGTGGCGTTGGCGACCCAACCCGTCGGCTGGCCGATGCCGTTCGACGACGCCCTACCCTCCTAGAAGACGATTTCCACCGCGATGTGATCGCCCGTCTTCAGGTTCATCGCGCGGGTGGCCACGTCGTTGCCACCAGCCGGACGCACGAACACGCGGATCGCGTCGCCACGCCTGATGAGGTCCTTCGGAAACGACAACGTGACCTGCGTGTTGGCCGGCACTTCGCCGAGGCGGACCGAGCGCACCCCCTGCTCGGCAAACACGGTCATCGGCTTGTTCCGCGGGTTGTCGATCGTAATCGTCGTGCTGGCCCGCTCTTCGGCGGTAAGCGGCACGGGGACGCTATCGATACTGGCGACGCCGGCGCTGGGCGGCACGAGCAAGCCAATCCGTACCGAGCCCGAGACCGGGAAGGAGGGCGTGGCTACCCCGAATCCGGCGCCTTCCGCGCGAGCCAACAGACGCACGGTGCTACGGCCATTCACCGCCCACGCCGGCAGTGGAAGCGTGGCAACATCACCCGCCGCCACGACGCCCAAACGCCGATCGATGCCACCGGCCTGCAGGAAGACGGCAACCGGCGTGGAGCGATCGTTCTGCACGGTGACGAGCTTCATCGTATCGCCGATCACGCGCGTCACCGGAAGGCGCGTGGGAGGCTGGGGCTGGGTCTGCTGCGCCGCGCCTTCAGTCGAAAGCGTCGCGAGGCCAATGGCAAGAATCGTCAGAGAGCGCATCGTCGGGTCCTCCCGAAGGGTCATGTCGCAGCACCGGATGCGGCACCGCTACATAAGCGTTACGGTTCGATGGGGCCACTGACGTAGGGGAAATGCCGAATTTCCGAGGATCTTTCCCTGACGGCCTTTCGTGCACCACCGGCATGTCCAACGCTTCACCTACGTGGTGCGTTTAATCGCCTCGTACTCGTACTGACGGTCGATATGTTCATTCACAAACGCCGACGCCGACGACGCCTTCAGTAGTGCCTCGAACGCCTTCGGCGGCACATCCATGTAGCGATAGATGCGGTGTCCGAGGTACTTCACGAACAGATCCGCCGTGGCACTGTTGTAGCCGACGGAGATGATGTTCGACGGCTTCACGAAGATCTCGAGTACCGACGCATCGGGAAATCCGTTGTGTGACGACGGTCGTGACGACGGTCGTGACGCGCGTGGAGCAGCCAGTGGTGCCGTTGGCAGCGGCGCGCGTTGATTCTCGAGCGCGGCCGAGAGAAATGCGTACGCCTCGTTGATCGCCGTCGCGCGAACGAGCGCGATGGCGTGATCGGATCGTCCGTGGTGGCGATCAGGATGCCACTGAAGGATGAGCGGCCGGTAGGCGGCGTTCAACTCGTCGATCGTGCGCACCGTGCGGAGTCCGAGCACGGCGCACTGCGCGGCGAATGAAGCAGTGCTCATCAGTCGTGTTGGGGCTGGTGTCCGTAGGGCGATTCGATTCGCGAGTGCCGTGCCACTGCCGGCAATGCTACGCGCCGGAAGTGCGTCCCGCCATTGCTGCCATTCGTCCTATCCCCAGTGGAACGCCCGCATGCAGGCGGCGGTATACTTCGTACTTTTCACCGCGCCAGTTCAATACCTTCCAACCCTTGAGACCAGAATGCTCCCTTGCTTGTCCGCTCGCGTACTCGGTGCGCTCGCTCTGATCGGCGTCGCGACCTTTGCGATCACCGTCGCCCGCCCGCTCGCCGCGCAGGTCATGCCCAGCATCGAGACGCTCGTGCCGCTCGACAGCGCACGTCGCATCACCGTCATCACGCCGACGTTGGTGTCACGACTCGGCCTCGTCGCGCCGGCGTGGCCGGTGGTCGGCTCCTTCCGTGAGGCACGACTCTACCGCGTGGACAACGCGAGGCATGTGCTCGTCGTACAGCGCGTGGACAGCACCGTTGAACGCTTCACGCTCGACGCCGCCGCCGTTGCCAGCCTGCGGAGCGCTGTGAGCGCCGGCGTGCTGGCGCAGGGACGCGGCGGCGATCGCCTGATCGGTGCCGGCTCCGGCGTGGTCGTCTCGCAACCGGCCGGCAACACCTTCGTACGCAACCAGACGTTTCTCGGACTCGTGGCGTACGGCCCGGCCACAGCGGCGCTGCTCAGCGAGAGTAGCGGCCCCGCCGCAGCCGGCGGCTACCTCCTGGCGGCCGGCACGTCGTTCTTCGTGGCCGCCAACATGGTCAAGGGCCGAGTGGTCACGCGCGCGCAGGCCGCACGCGCGGCACATGGCGGTACCCGAGGCGCGCTCACCGGCCTCGGCATCGCGGCGATCGCCAACGCCGATGGCGGACCCGCGTGGGGAGCGCCCATCCTTGCCGGTGCCATCGGCGGCACCATCGTCGGCTTCCAACAAGCCCGTGGCCTCAGCGACGGTGAAGCCGCCAGTGCGGGGTTCTTTGCCGATCTCGGCGCGCTGACCGCACTCGGCATCGGCGGCGGCAGCGGCGCATTCAAGGGCCGGAAGACGGTGCTCCCCTTCGACGCGAACAATCCGCAGTTCGGCAGCTATACGACCACCGACAACAGCCTGCGCGGGCCCGGCAAGGCCACGGTCGGTGCCGCGATCGGCGCCAACATCATCGGTTACGCGCTCGGTCCGCGCTATGCGCGACGCGCCGCGTACAACGTGACCGCGGGCGACGTGAGCGTGGCATTCACCGGCGCTCTGCTCGGTGGTGTGGGCGCGTCGTCGCTGATCGGTGATGGCGGAGACGATACACGCAAGTACAGTGTGGCCGCCGTCGGCCTTCTCGCCGGTGCGTTTCTCGCCGATCGTGGACTCGTGCGCAAGGCCGATCGCACCAGCGCCGACGGCACACTCGCGCAACTCGGCGCGCTCGCCGGCGCGCTGATGGGCGGCGGCATCGCCGCGTTGGCAGAAACCGAGGCGCAAGGCGCCCTCGCCTTCGCGAGCGCCGGCGGCATACTCGGTTTGTTGGCGGCCGACAACATCATCAAGCCGGTCCGCGACGCAGGACCACTGCGCGGCATCATGCAGAGTTCCGCCCGTTCGCTCGATGGACGCGTGTTCGTATCACTCGGTCCCGTGACCTCGGTGCGCGTGACGTTCTGAACCTCGGCGCAGTGGCGCGCAACGCAAACAGATACGACGACAGCATCGGCAGCAGTTCGCCGTCACGCGAACACCCTGCCGATGCCGTGTCCGGTCAGTTCTCGCTCGACATCCTGGTCTGGGCGGCCTTGAGCATGCGCTTCGCTTCCTCGATGGCCGCCTTGAGCTCACGGTCGATCTTCTTCACTTCGTCGTTCGGCGAGTTCTTCACCCAGACGTCGGGTGGCACACCGAGGTTCTCGAGGTTCACGCCGTAGTTGTTCGGCTTCGTGGGATCGTAGGTGATCACCAACGATCCCGGGGTGCGGATGGTGCCGCCGTTGATGAGCGCATAGCTCCCCGTGGCGATCACGGCCGCTGCGGTGGGATTGCCGACGATGCGACCGAGGCCAAGCTGACGGAATGCCAACGGCGTCACCTCACTGTCGGAACCAGACCGCGCGTTGATCATCATGACCTTGGGGCCCGCGATCGCCTGGCGAGGCCGCCGTCCCCACGTGCGCGCGCCGGTGCGCTGATTCCAGAATTGATACGGCTGCCGCTCGAGGATATCGATCAGTTCCTGGTCGATGTTGCCACCACCGTTGTAGCGAATATCGACGATGATGCCCTTCTTGTTCGAGAACTGGTCGATCTCGTTGCGGAAGCGCGTGAGCGACGGCTGGTCCATGGAGCGGATGTGGACGTAGGCGATATCGCCGTTCGTCTCCTTCTCCACCTGCTCCCGCCGCGTTGTCACCCACTCCTCGTACTTGATGTCGTTGAGTGAGGTGACACTCGCGATACGGACCGTCCGGGCCGCTTCACCGCTCGCCGACTTCGCCAGTTTCACCGGGACAAACTCGTTGATCGCGGTGGAGAGCACGCGCTCGTAGTTGTCACCGCTCTTGATCTCCTGTCCATTCAGCGCGAGCACGTAGTCGCCCTCGGTGATGTTCAGCCACTCCTTGTCCGCCGGACCGCTGCGATAGATGTGCCCCACGCGGTACCGCCCGTCGTCACTCGGCTCGAGCTCGAAACCCAGATAGCGCGTGGTGTACACGCGCGGCATCACACGCGACGGCGGTCCGTTCACGCCGGTGTGCGACGCGTTGAGCTCACCGATCATTTCGTTGGCCAGATCGTACACGTCTTCGTTCGTACTCACGTAACGCAGCAGCGGCTTGTACCGGCTCTTGATCGCATCCCAGTCGCGCCCGTGCATCTTCTCATCGTAGAAGCGGTACTTCATCACGCGCCACGACTCTTCGAACAACTGCTCGCGCTCGGCGCGATGGTCGACCATGACCTCCACCGAGAAGGTCACCGGCTCGGCACGCTGCGGCGTGGCGAGCACCAACTTGGCTATCTCGAAGCCCGGCGCCGACGTGTCGGCACCCTCCCCGCTGCGAGCAGCACGGCGGAAGAACACCGCGCGACGGTCGACCGTGGGCGTGAGCTGCGGATACAGACCGCCGGCGATCCGACGGCGGTTCAGGCCATCGATGCCCATGGCAAAGAGACCCACATTCGGATTGTCGGCATCGACCGTCGGCTGCGGACCGCCACCGCCACCGCCGCCCACCGTGAAGTAGATCGTACGGCCGTCGCGCGACAGGAAGTACGAGCCCACCGGCGTCGCGCCGCGCGTGAGCTGCATCGCGCGCTGTTCGATACGCGCCGGATCGATCACCACGTTCAGCGCTGTTACGGCAGTGTCGGCGCGCGCGCTGCCGTTGCCACTGTTTCCGCCGCTGCCAGCAGCACCACCGCTCGCCGCATTCGCGACGCGGCGTTGACGTTCACGCACCAGCGGATCGTTCGGATTCTCGGTGAGCCGCGCCAACGACACGATGAACAGCTGCGACGTCGCGCCCTCACGGTTGGAGGTGAACAACAGATGCTTGCCGTCCGGCGTCATCACGCCATTGGCATCGTTGAACGGATTGCGGGTGACATTGGTCTCCTTGCGCGAGCGTACGTCGAACACGAACACATCGGCATTCTGATCGTCGTCGCGCTTCGTGTACGTGATCCAATTACCGTCGGCATTGTACTGCCCGACGGTGAATCCACCCGCCTGATTGAACGCGAGTTCGCGCGAGGCGCCACCGGCGACATCCACTTCCCACAGGCGATTGTCGCCTGTGTACGCGAGCTTCTGTGCGTTCGGCGACCAGGTGAGGTCGGCCTTTACCGACGGCTGCGTGGTGAGCTTCCGACGCTGGCCGCTCGCAAGCTCGTACACCCACACCTCCTCGTCACCCGATTCGTCGGAGACGTACGCCATGCGGCGACCATCGGGCGAATAGCTCTGAAACCGCTCACGCCACGGCGACGACGTGACCTGCGTACGCTCGCCGATTCCGCTTTCGGTGGGCACGATCATGATTTCGCCATGCACGTCCACCGCCACGTAGTCACCAGTCGGAGACGGCGCGAAGCCATCGGCACGGTTGGTCGACGTGACGACGCTGATGTCGTTCTCCTTCGCGTCGGCGGCGACGCGCAGGTTGAGCTTGCGCGGCGCTCCATCCGGCGCGTCCATCACCCACAAGTCGAAGTCGTTTTCGTAGATCAGGTGACGTCCATCCGGCGAGATGGAAGGGAACTGCACGCCATCTTCCTTGTGCTTCGTCACCTGCGTCGGCGCGCCACCGGTGGGAGCGATCTTCCACAGGTTGAAAATGCCGTCGCGTTCGGACGAGAAGTAGATCATACCGTCGGCACCCCACATCGGGTGCACGTCGTGCGTGAAGTCCTTGTACTCCTTCAGCTGCGTGTCGGTGAGCTCCGTGATCTCACCGGTGCGGAGGTTCTGCACGGCGATGTCCGCGTTGCTGTTGCCACGATAGCCCTTCCGCCAGTACGACGGCAGCGTGCGGTTGAACGCGACCATCGTCGCATCCTGCTTCATCATGCCGGCGCGGCCGAAGTCCATCGCCATCGCGCGCGGGGCCGTGCCGTCGATGGGGAGCCGATAGAGCGGTGAGCCGAAGGGATGTGTGCCGCGATTGCTCGTCATCACCAGTTCTCGCCCATCGGGCGTGAAGTAGAGCGCCTGGTCGTCGCCGCTGAACCATGTCAGCTGCTTCGGCTCGCCACCGGCCGTCGGTACCACGTAGATGTCGTTGTTGCCCATACGATTGCTGGTGAAGGCAATCGTTTGTCCGTCGGGCGAGAAGCGTGGCATGAAATCACGCGCCACGTGGGCTGTCAGACGCCGGGGGTTGTTGCCATCCTTGTCGGCGATCCAGATGTCATCCTGCCAGGTAAAGGCGATCGTGCCGTCGTTCGCGATGTGCGCATAGCGCGCAAACTTGATGGGCGCATTCGCCGGCGCCTGCGCATCGGCGATCGACGCGGCGAGCAGCACGG
>JBBQXC010000191.1:0-8615 GCA_038210005.1 Gemmatimonadales bacterium | reverse complement strand
GTGCCGGATCTCATCGCGACCATCGAGGACTACATTCTGCAATCAAACCAGAACCCACACGTCTTCGTCTGGACCGCCTCGGTGGAGAAAATCCTGGCAAAGATCGCCAAATGTAAAGAAGCGTTAGACGCACTACACTAGTATCCGTCGCGGGTCCACACGGCGATGACGCCGCAACGTCGATCGGGTCCGCTGAACTCGGGGGGCGTGGTGGCTGGGCCGTTGTAGATTTCGATCCCGGCGATCTGCTTCGGCGGTGGAAGGAGGTCCAGATTGAAGAAACGCGGCAGCACGATCCCGTCGAGCAGGATCTGCATGGCACAGGCGCCGGAGCCTTCACCAGTGAGGCTTCCGCCTGCGCGGCGGGACAGCGCCACCGTACCGGCAAATTGCTGATCGGTGATGCGAGACACGTCGACGCCTCGCGTGTTCCGCAGAAAGTCCGACACTTCGCGTGAGCCTCGCCGATCGATCTCGTCTTGCGTGATGAACTGCCCGTCGCCGACGAGACGTCGCTTCTCGAAGCCCAACATCCGCATCCCGACGCGACGCTCTTTGATGCGCAGGGTATCCAGCATGTTGTTGGAACGCGTCAGGGAGTACGTGAGACGCAGCGTATCATTGTCAGGCACGTCGATGATGCCCGAGGTTGGCGCGAAGCCGATGCGTCGGACCACAACGAGATACTGACCTGGTGGGACCTGAAGCATACGGAACCGGCCGTTCTCACCAGTAACGACTCGCGCTGCGGTACCGATCACCGACACATCGGCGCTCACGAGCGGCCGCAGGAGTGTGTCCGTGACGACCCCGTCGATGACGGATTGCGCGCCGGCCAAACGCCGAGCGGCGGCGGCCTCCCGCTCCTTCTCCTGTGCGACGCGATCGAGAATAGTTGTGCGCTGCTGCGCACCGAGGTTGGTGGCCAGCAGTGGTGCGGCGAAGAGTGCAACGCGCAGCAATTTCCTTGACGTGTTCTTCATACGCTGAATCATAGCGGTCTACTTCTTCTTGAGGTCACCGCAGGCCACGATGATGCCCATGGCGGCCGCCGCGTCGTGGATGTTCACGTAATAGGTCGCGCTGTCAGCGAGGGCGACCGGCAACGTGGCCTTGCCGACCCCCTGCCCCTTGTCGTTGATCACGATGGGCGTGTACGCGCGACCACCGCCTACTACACCGCCGCTCTTCTCACAGGTCCCCGTGTGAATGTGCCAGGGGCGCGTGGCACCCGGCGTGTCGTCGGTCAGCGTGACCGCGACCTCGGTGCCGGTGCCGTCTTGGGTGGGGGTGACGGTCGCGGTGCCGTGCACCTTGCGACCATCCTTGCCGGCGAGCGTGGCAGCGTAGTCGGTGATCGGACGGGCAAGCGCGAAGAGGACCGCGCTGTTACTCACGAGTGCGGCGCTGAGCGCCATCCAGCGAACGATCGTGCGGCGGGGCATCGGACACTCCGGTGTGGGGACGAGCAAGGAAACTACGAACGACGCGCAGGTGGTCGCGCGGACGGTCGCGCGGACGGCGGACGCGCGGGTGGACGTGGAGGCGGAGGCGGCGACGATTTCTTTGCCGGAAAGGCGTCGGCCACGAAGATGAACGCCAAGGCCAGCGCCGCCAGCACCAGGATACCGAACAGTACGCGCAAGCGCAGGGCCCGCCCAATGAAGAGCGTGGCGATGAGCACCGGCACGATGATCAGCAACAGTCGCACGATGCGCCGATCAAAGGTACCAGGCACGAGCTTCGTGCCGCGCGGCGTGATCTCGAGGCGGTACTCCGCTTCGCTAGCCAAGCGGAACACCCCCTCCTCCGCCGCGCGGAACCAGCGCACCGGGGGGAAGCGGGTGAGCATCGATCGCACTCGCGCGTTCATGCCGACACGCGATCGAAGAGCGATGGCGGATCCGACGCGTCATCCCAGCTGATCGCGTCACCGACCGCAATCTCGCCGTCGTCGAGGATCATGGCGAAGGCACCGCCGCCCCAAGCCGGTCGCATGACAGCCTGTAGCCCGTCCCACACCTCGTCCATCTGATGACACGGCTTCGTCTCGCCGGCGATCTGCACCCGCACGGTGCCGATGCGCAGCACGCGCCCGCGTGAATCCACCAGCGGCATCCCGCGCACGAGCACGTTGGCGCGTCGCCGCGCGGGACCCAGTGCCGGATCACCCTCGCGTCCGACCGCCGACAGATGTTCGGCCCAGCGCTCGGCCTCGAGCAGGGTGATCTGCCGTCGTCCGCCCTGGTTGGCGTTGCCAACCAGACCACGTTGCGCGCGCAGGCGCGCCGTGGCGACAGGATCCATGGGTCCGCGCTTGGCGCGCTTGAGCCAGAGCTGTTCGATGACACCGACCGGCTTCACGAGGTCCGACATCAGGCGCGCTCCACAATGCGATCGATGAGAAAGCTGGACTGCTCGAGCGCCTCGGCGGTGAAGTCGCCGAAGAACGCACGCACGTCGTCGAAGAGGCGAGAGAACGCCGCCTGGTCGCCGCGCGCCAGAATATCGGAGACGTCCTGCACCGACTGGTTAAACGCCGAGGTGATATCAGCGGTTCGCGGATTCCGCATTTCGATCGAGCCGTACAGCGCCGGGTCCTGCGCGAAATGTCTCGCCGCCACGTACAACTCCAGCAAGTAGGCCGGCGAGGTTAACGGCAGCGTCTCAGCCAACGGGAGCCCTAGGCGACTGAGTGTGAGCCCGTGCACCTGCGTCTGAAAGTGCGTGAGCACCTGCACCACCGACATGGCGCGATCGTGCTGCGTGGCGGAGGTTTCGGTAATCACGAGCCCACGGGCGGCGAACGACTGCGCAACCCAGTCAGCCCACGTGTCGCCGCGACCGCGACAGATCACGACGCGTTGTCCTTGCAGGGTGTGCACACTGGGCCCGAACATCGGGTGTGTGCCGACCACACTGGCGCTCGTGACTTCGAGCATGGTCTGCAACGGCGCTTCCTTCACACTCGTGACATCCATCAGCAGGGCGTCCTCGCGCACGTGCGGACCGACGGCGCGGATCACGGGGTCCGTTACTTCGATCGGCACGCTCACCACGACCACGTCGGCCACTACGGCCGCTTCTTCGGCGCGCAACGACGTATCGGTATCGACGATCAGCAGTCGATGGCCGAGGTCGCCGAAGAGGCGCGCCATCACGCGACCGATGCGTCCATGCCCACCGATGATCGCAATGGTGTACGACGCCGCGTCCATCGGCACTTCGGCGCGCAAGGCGGCCTGATGGTCGCGACTCGATCGCATGAGCAAGCGGAAGATCGACTCGATTTCGTCGCTGGGGAGACCAAGTTCCTTCGCGCGTTCATGACGATCGCGCAGGAGCTCGCGCTCGCGACTGGCGTCGCGAATCTTGAGACCGTACTGCCGCTTGTAGGCGGCGACTTCCGCCACCAGCGCCATGCGCTTGGCCATGATCTGCAGCAAGTCACGATCGAGCGCGTCGATCATGGCGCGCACGACGGGGAGCGGCCGCGGTGTGTCAGCCACGAGTACGCCTCACTTGGATGACGTCCAGAATACACGGGTGAGCATTGCAGTACAGCGCGCGACCTTCTTCACAACGTAGGCTGGTACCGCCCCCACACCTTCTCGAGCGTGTCGGCGATCTCGCCGACCGATGCACGCGCACGCACGGCGTCGATGATGGGCGGCATCAGCGGCGTGCGCGCGCCCACGTGCGCTGGTAGGTACTCGGGCGCGATGTCGCTGATCGCCTGCAGCGCCGCCCGCACGGCCACGTTGTCGCGCGACGCCTTCACGTGCTTCAAGCCGGCGATCTGCCCCACTTCGAGCGCACTGAAATCCGGCGCCGGAATGATCGGCGGATCCTGACCGTCGCCGAAGCGATTCACGCCCACCACAACGGTTTCACCGGCTTCCACCCGCAGCTGATACTCGTACGCGCTGCGTCCGATTTCCTCCTGAAAGAAGCCGGCGCGAATCGCCGCCGCGGCACCGCCAAGTGCGTCGACCCGCTCGAGCAACTCGAGTGCCCGCGCTTCGACGGCATCCGTGAGCTGCTCCACGTACCAGCTACCGGCGAGCGGGTCCGCCGTCTGCGCGACGCCTGATTCGTAGCCCACGATCTGTTGCGTCCGCAGGGCGAGCGTAGCGGCTTCGGCCGTCGGCAACGCCAGCGCTTCGTCGTACCCGTTGGTGTGCAGCGACTGCGTGCCGCCGAGCGTGGCCGCGAGTGCCTGCACCGTGACGCGAACGACGTTGTTGAGTGGCTGCTGCGCCGTAAGCGTGACACCGCCGGTCTGCGTGTGGAAGCGCAACTTGCAGCTGGTATCGTTGGCGCCGAAGCGGTCACGCATGAGGCGCGCCCACAAGCGACGCGCCGCACGGAACTTCGCGACTTCCTCGAAGAGATCGCTGTGCGCGGCAAAGAAGAACGACAGGCGAGGCGCGAAAGCATCGACGGCGAGACCGGTGTCGACGGCCTGCTGCACGTACGCGATCGCATCGGCGAAGGTGAACGCCACTTCCTGCACCGCGGTCGCGCCGGCTTCGCGAATGTGGTAGCCCGAAATCGAAATCGGATTCCACTGCGGCAGCTCCGCCGCGCAGAAGCGGAACATCTCGGCCGTGAGTGCGAGCGACGGATCGGGCGGATAAATGTACGTGCCGCGCGCGATGTATTCCTTGAGAATGTCGTTCTGCACGGTGCCCGACAGGGCCGAGCGCGCGATGCCGCGTTCTTCGGCGACCACGATGTACATCGCGAGCAGCGTGGATGCCGTCGAGTTGATCGTCATCGATGACGACACTTTATCGAGCGGAATGCCGTCGAGGAGCACGTGCATGTCGTCGACGGTGTCGATGGCGACGCCGACGCGGCCCACTTCACCGCTGGCGCGCGGCGAGTCGGAATCGATGCCCATTTGTGTAGGCAAATCGAAGGCGACCGAGAGACCGGTCTGCCCCGCTTCCAACAACAAGCGGAATCGCTCGTTGGTGGAGCGCGCCGTGCCGAACCCCGCGTACTGGCGCATCGTCCACAGACGCCCGCGGTACATCGTGGGCTGCACGCCGCGGGTGAAGGGAAACTGGCCGGGATCGGCCAGGTCACGCGCATACTCAAGGTGGACGTCGTCCGGACGGACGACGCCAGGAATGGGAATGCCGGAGGGGGAGAGTCGCTCGCTCATCCCCCAAATGTAGCGATCAGGACGGGTCTGTCGGGGGCGGCGGTGCCGGGCGGGCTCCACGACGTTCCGGAATTCCCGGGGCGACGTACTGCGGGATGGGGAACTCGGCCACAGTTTCCACTTCGGCCTTGCTGCCGAGGTAGAGTGGTGTGCGCTCATGGAGTTCGGTGGGCTGCACATCGAGAATGCGCCCATGGCCATTCGTGGCCAACCCGCCCGCCTGCTCGGCGATGAACGCCAGCGGATTCGCCTCGTAGAGCAGGCGCAACTTGCCCTTTGGCGCTTTGGCGTTGGCGGGATAGCAGAACACGCCGCCGCCCAGGAGGTTGCGATGGAAGTCGGCCACGAGCGAGCCCACGTATCGCACGTTGAGCGGCGCACGCTGCCCGTCCAGCCCACGATAGCGACGCATGAGCGCACGCGTGGGCTCCGGCCAATCCTGCTCGTAGGCATCGTTCACCGACAGGTACCGCGCCCGCGTCGGAATCTTGATGTTCGGATGCGACAGCAGGAATTCGCCGATCGATGGATCGAGCGTGAAGCCATGGGCGCCCTGTCCCGTGGTGTACACCAGCATCGTGCTCGAGCCGTAGATCACGTAGCCCGCGGCCACCTGGCGGCGGCCCGGCTGCAGCATATCCTCCATCTCGCCACGCGTGCCGCGGGTGATCTTCTGGTATACGGAAAAGATCGTGCCGACGGGCACATTGACGTCGATGTTGGACGAGCCATCGAGGGGATCGAACAGCAGCACATACTTGCCGGCGCGGAAGCCTTCGGGAATGTGGATGATATTCGGCTCCTCTTCGGACGCCATCGCGCACAACCGGCCGCCGTGATCGAACGCCTTGACGACGATCTCATTCGAAATCACGTCGAGCTTCTGCTGGACCTCGCCCTGCACGTTCACGTCACTGGTGGCGCCGAGAATGTCCGCGAGTCCGGCGCTTCGCACCTTGTTCGCGATCATCTTGCCGGCGAGCGCCATATCGTAGAGGATGCCGGACAATTCGCCGGTGGCCTCGGGAAACATGCGCTCCTGCTCGATGATGAAGCGTTCGATCGTGACGACGGACGTCGCAGTATGCCTGACCACGGTTCTACTCCTGGGGGGAGACGGGCGCGCAGGAGCGCAGCAGCAAAGGTTCGACCCGACCCGGGGAGGATCGGTGCGAAACGCGCGTAAACACAGTTGACGCAATAGCGGCGAACACGGAGCCCACGTCGCGCATGTGGAAAGTGGCTTACGTGGGCAAGCTCAGGCAAGAGCTGCACCGCGCACGGAGGCCGTCAAACGCTATCGGGGGGATACCGCCGAGCGTTCGGGGATGCGCCACCGGTTGCCGTGGGCGGACGCGTCGAGCCATTGGCCGTTGGTGGAGATCACGACCGCGCCTTCGAGATCCGAGCGGAGTAGCGGCACCTGCAGGGCAGCGAAGCGTTCGAGGACCTCGGGAGACGGGTGCCGGTAGCTGTTGCCCGCACCGACGGACACCAACCCCACCAACGGCGCCACGACGCGCACGAAGTCGGCCCCGGAGCTCGTGCGGCTGCCGTGGTGCCCGAGCTTCAGCACGTCAGCCCGCAACGCCTCCTCAGGAAGGCGCTCGAGCAGCCACGCCTCTTCCCGGTGCTCGGCATCGCCCATAAACAGGAAGCGTCGGCGGCCGTATGAAACGCGAAGCACCACCGAGGTCTCGTTGGCGTCTCGCTGGGCGGCCGTCCACGTGGAATCGGGAGCCAACACGTCGATGGACACGCCGTCAAGCTGCCAGCGTTGCCCGGGATGCACGCGCCGCCAGGGCTGGCCGCTCGCGCGCAGTGCGTGCAGCGCGTTACGGTACCCGGTGCTCGACGTAACGAAGGCGGGTTCCCACCATTGTCGAGGCGCGAGCGCCGTGATCACGCTCGCCGCGCCGCCTACATGATCCTCATGTGCATGCGACAGCACCATCAGCGCCACCGCCCCCCCGCGACGCTGTACATACGGGATCACTGAGCGGCGACCGGCGTCACCGCCATCCCACGACGGTCCGGCGTCGATGAGCACCCACCGGCCGCGCGGTGTTCGTAGCGCGAAGGCATCGCCCTGCCCGACATCGATCATGTGGAGTTCGAGGACGCCCGGCCCGACGCTCAGGAACGGCAGCCACGCGGCCATGACCAGTGCAACAGCCCCCATCCGCAACCAGGGGCCGGCGCGGCGCGCCGCCGTGGCCCGCACCACGGCCACGGAGGCCAGCCCCGCCCCGATAGCCGCCGGCAGCGTGGGCGCCACGTGCAACACGGCGAACGGCATCGCGGCCGCCGCTTCGGCGATCCGGTCGAGCAGCGCGATCGGCAGCGCACTGGCGTCGGCGATCACCTGCGCCAGCGGGTCAAGTGGGCTGGCCAACAGCGCGAGAAAGAGCGCCGGCTGAAGACAGGCCACGATCGGACCGGCCAGAATATTCGTGACCGGCGCGAGCATGCTCACGCGCCCGAAGGTCCACGCGATCAGTGGCGCCGTCACCACCGTGGCCACGACGCCGGTGATCGTTTCGCGCACGAGCCAACGAGACACGCCGCGTCGCGTGACCAGCCAGCGTTGCGTGCTGCGCAGGACGCCGCGCCATGCTCCAGCGAGCCCGCCAGTCGACGAGGCCGGCAGCGATAGCGCGTAGGGCTGCCAGCGTCGCAAGATGGCCCGGGCGGCCACGAGGGCGGCCATGCCACTGACGCTCAGCTGCCAGCCCAGATCGAGCACGACCAGCGGTTGCACCGTGGGAATCGTGGCGCCAAGCGCCAGTGCGGTCCATTCGTGCAGTGGACGCTGCCACGCCGTGGACAGCATCACGGTGAGTAGCATGACCGCACTGCGCACGGCCGGCGCCGGTGCGCCGAGCATGGCGACATACGCGAGGATGAGCGCGAGGGACGACACCGCAGCGACCGTGGCCGGGAGACGCATGGCGGCGGTGATGGTCAGCAGTGCCGAGGCGATGATCGCCACATGCATGCCCGACACCGACAGCATGTGCACGAGCCCTGCATCCGCAAATCGATCACGCACCGACGTGGCGATACCATCCTGGTCGGCGATCACCAACGCGCGCACCAGTGGCGCGCGCTCACCGAACAGGCGATCGATCGAGGCGCCGGCCCGTCCGCGTGCGGCGCGAAGCCAGTCGCGCCCGGTGGTCGCGTGCACGGAGTCGACACTCAGACGCACGCCACGATCCGTCGCCAGCGCGCGGCCCTGCACGTCGGCGATATCGCCGGGCTGGAGCGCGCGCGGCACGCCGGAAGGCAGTCGCACGACGGCGGCGACGGCGCACCGCCGGTCACCGTAGACGAAGCGCACTGCACCGCGCCCGCGTATAGCGGTTGCGGTGGGCGCACGGCGCGTCGCGAAACGCGTGGCGCCGGCCCGCTCCGCCAGCACGCCGTCGAACACCAGCGA
>JBBQXC010000190.1:0-8657 GCA_038210005.1 Gemmatimonadales bacterium | reverse complement strand
CCCCCGCTGCTGCCCTTAAGATCAAAGAGATGCCGAACGTCGATCGCCCGCGCGAGCGACTCCGGAGTCTCGGCGCGCAGGCGTTGAGTACCACCGAGCTGATCGCCACGGTGCTTGGCTCCGGTGGAAAGGGGGCATCGGCTCTCGCGTGCGCGCAGCTCGTGCTCGAGCAGGCCGGTGGTTCGCTTGGGCGGCTCGGCTCCATGCCGTTGGCGGCAATCACCCGCGTGCACGGGGTAGGACGAGCGCGCGCTACAGCCGTGCATGCGGCGCTCGAGCTCGGCCGGCGTATGGCGGGTGAGGCACGTGAGGCCGGTCTACCGCTTCGCGGTCCCCGCGACGTGGTGGCGGTCTTTGCGCCGCGGTTGCAGGATGCACCGGTGGAGGAGTTTCATGTAGCCATCCTCGACGCGCAGCACCGTCTTGAACGCGACGTGCTGATTACGCGGGGCTTATTGAACTCGTCGCTGGTGCACCCGCGCGAAGTGTTTCGTGAAGCGATCGCCGAACGGGCGGCTGCGGTGATTCTGGTGCACAATCATCCGAGTGGCGATCCGACGCCGTCGGCGGAAGACAGGGCAGTGACGGAACAGTTGGTGGCGGCCGGGCGCTTGCTGGATATCCCGGTTCACGACCACATCATCGTGGGACGTGGGCGGTACGTGAGCTTTGCGGAGGCAGGTCTGCTGTGACGACGATCGCGCTGCACGAGATGATCCCCGGGTTCGGGCCGAGTGCCGATATCTCTTATGATCGGCTCGACCACGAATTGCTCGTGCGCGCGTACAAGTTTTCCGACGTCGCACATGCGGGGCAGGTCCGTCACTCCGGCGAACCGTATGTCTCGCATTGTATCGAAGTCGCGCGGATTCTGGCCGACCTGCAGCTCGACACGACGACCGTCGCCAGCGGCCTGCTGCACGACATCGTCGAGGACACCGACGTTACTGTCGAGGACGTCGAGCGCGAGTTCGGCTCTGAGATTGCGCAGATCGTCGATGGTCTGACCAAGATTGCGAATCTGCCGCTCTCGTCGCGCGAAGAGCGGCAGGTCGAGAACTACCGCAAGCTGCTGCTCTCGATCGCCAAGGATGCCCGCGTCATTCTGATCAAACTGGCCGACCGTCTGCACAACATGCGGACGCTCGACTATCTCGCTCCCGAAAAGCGGCGTCGCATCGCCCAGGAAACCCGCGATCTGTACGCGCCGCTCGCCCATCGCTTCGGTATGGCGAAGGTGCGGTGGGAGCTCGAGGATCTGGCCTTCAAACACCTCGAGCCTGAGGCCTACAAGACGCTGGCGAAGCTGGTCGCGGCAAAGCGCGGGGAGCGCGAGCAGCTGATCGCGCAGATGCGCGAGCCGCTCGAGAAGCGGCTGTCCGAGGCCGGCATCGCCGATGTGGAAGTCACCGGCCGACCGAAGCACCTGTGGTCGATCTACAAGAAGATGCAGCAGCGCGACCGTCCGTATGAAGACATCTACGACCTGCTGGCGATTCGCGTGATCGTACCGAACGTGCTCGAGTGCTACCACGCGCTTGGCGTCATTCATGACGGCTGGACGCCGGTACAGGAGCGCATCAAGGACTACATCGCGCAGCCGAAATCCAACGGGTATCAGTCGCTGCACACGACCGTGTTCGGCCCCGGGCGTCAGCTGTTCGAGATTCAGATCCGGACGCGCGACATGCACCGCACCGCGGACTTCGGCATCGCGGCGCACTGGCTGTACAAAGAGTCGTCGCGCAGCGCGGATGAATTGGATCGGCAGTTGGCATGGTTCCGTCAGGTGCTGGAATTGCAGCTTGATGCCGAGACACCCGGCGAGTTTCTCGAGTTCTTGAAGCTCGATTTGTATCAGGACGAAATCTTCGTGTTCACGCCGACGGGTGATGTCATTCAGCTGCCCAAAGGAGCAACTCCGCTCGACTTCGCGTTCGCCGTACACACGCAGGTCGGTGCGCACTGCGCCGGCGCCAAGGTGAACGGCCGCATCGCACCGCTGTCGCGTGAACTCAAGAATTCGGAGACGGTCGAGATCCTGACCAATCCGAATGCGAAGCCCAGTCGTGACTGGCTGTCGCACGTTCGTACCGGGCGTGCTCGGCACAAGATCCGGCAGATGCTGCGGCTCGAGGAGCGCTCTTCAGCCATGCGGCTCGGCCGCGAGATCATCGAGCGCGAATTGCGACGTCGTCGGCTGCCGAAAATCGACGACCACGGACTGCAGCCGGTCGCCAAGCTGCTCAAAGTGAAGGATGCGACGCATCTGATCGCCTCGATCGGTGCCGGTGACGTGCACGTCATGCAGGTGCTGAAGGCGCTGCACCCCGACCTTGAAACGGCCGAGCCGGTCCAGAAGCAAAGCACACTCGAGCGCATCGTGGATCGCGTTCGTGGAACCAGCAAGGGCATCCGCATTCAGGGCGCGGATGGGTTGCTGGTGCGCTACTCGCAGTGTTGTCAGCCCGTGCCTGGCGATCAGGTGGTGGGGTATGTCACGCGTGGACGCGGCGTCAGTATTCACCGAGGCGATTGTCCGAACCTGCTGCTCTTGGCGCACGAGCCGGAGCGTCGCCTCGACATCGACTGGCGCGAGATGGCCGGGGAGCGGTTCATCGTTCGCCTCGCCATGGAAGGTACCGATCGCCGGGGGCTGTATGCCGACGTCGCGGCCGCCGTGAGCGCCACCGGCACCGATATCAAGAGCCTCGAGCTCAAGACGATCGACGGCCGGGTAACGGGCTCGGCGATGGTCGAAGTGGAAAACCTGGCGCATCTGGAACGCATCATGAAGGCTGCGCGTCGCGTGAAGGGTATCGCGGCGGTCTCCCGCCGCGAGAAAATCACGGCCGAGGAATAGGCGGCGGACTCGGCCTTCGGCAGTCGAGAGGTACCCGAAGAAAAGCCGATCCCGCTATATTTCGGGAATGTCAGCTCCCTTCCGACTTCAAAGTCCGTTCGCCCCCGCCGGCGATCAGCCCCGCGCGATCATCGAGTTGTCCAAGGGGCTGGCCCGCGGTGACCGCTTTCAGACGCTGCTCGGTGTGACCGGGTCCGGCAAGACGATGACGATGGCGAACGTCATCGCGCAGTGGGGGCGCCCGACGCTGGTGCTGTCGCACAACAAGACGCTGGCGGCGCAGTTGTACGGTGAGCTCAAATCGTTTTTCCCGACGAACGCCGTCGAGTACTTCATCTCGTACTACGACTACTATCAGCCGGAAGCGTACGTCCCCTCGAGCGACACGTTCATCGAGAAGGACGCGAGTATCAACGAGGACATCGATCGCCTGCGATTGCGCGCCACGTCCTCGCTGATGGAGCGCGACGATGTGGTCATCGTGTCGACGGTGTCCGCCATCTACGGTCTTGGCGACCCCGTGTCGTATCGCGAGCGCATGGTGGCGCTGTCGCGCGGACAGTCGATCGCGCGCGACGACATTCTCCGTGCCCTCGTCGGCATTCAGTATCTCCGCAATGACGTCGCGTTCGACCGCGGAACGTTCCGCGTGCGTGGCGACACGGTGGAGATTTATCCGGCCTACGAAGAGCAGGCGGTGCGTCTGGAACTCTGGGGCGATGAGATCGAGCGCATCTCGAAGATCGACCCGCTCACCGGCGAGACGATTTCGACGCTCGAGCGGATGGCGATCTATCCTGCGAAGCACTTCATCACGAATCGTCCCACGATCGAGCGTGCGAGCGTCGCGATTCGTGAGGAGCTGGCCGAGCGGCTGACCGAGCTGCGTATGCAGGGCAAGTTGCTGGAAGCGCAGCGACTCGATCAGCGCACGAATTTCGATCTCGAGATGTTGGCGGAGATCGGGACCTGTGCCGGCATCGAGAACTATTCGCGCCACATCAGCGGACGGCAGGCGGGGGAACGTCCGGCGTGTCTGCTGGACTACTTCCCCGACGATTACCTCGTGGTCGTCGACGAATCACATGTCTCGCTGCCACAGATCCGCGGCATGTACAACGGTGATCGCGCGCGCAAACTCACGCTGGTCGATTACGGATTCCGGCTGCCGAGTGCACTCGACAACCGGCCGCTCGTGTTCGACGAGTTCATGCAGCTGGTACCGCGTCTGGTGAACGTGTCGGCCACGCCGGGTGAAATCGAGCTGCAGCTGTCGGAAGGGGTGGTCGTGGAGCAGGTCATCCGGCCCACGGGACTCCTGGATCCGATTCTGGAGATCCGTTCGGTGAAGGGGCAGGTGGATGACCTGCTGCACGAGATCCGGGTACGCGAGCGGAAGGGCGAGCGGGTACTGGTTACTACGCTCACCAAGCGGATGTCGGAGGATCTCACCGACTATCTGCAGCAGATGGGGGTGCGCGTGCGCTACATGCATTCGGACATCGACGCCATCGAGCGCATGGAGATCGTGCGTGGGCTGCGTCTTGGCGAGTTCGATGTGCTGATCGGCATCAATTTGTTGCGTGAAGGACTGGATATGCCCGAGGTCTCGCTGGTCGCGATCCTTGACGCGGACCAGGAAGGATTTCTGCGCAGCGATCGTTCGCTGATCCAGACGATCGGTCGCGCCGCGCGCCATCTGAATGGCAGGGCGATCCTGTATGCCGACCGGATTACCGGATCGATGCAGCGCGCTATCGACGAAACCGATCGTCGCCGCACCATTCAGCGCGACCATAACGAGAAGCACGGGATCACGCCGCATGGCGTCATCAAGAGCATTGATGATGTCCGGCTGATCACGCGAGTGGCCGACGCGCGCGCACCGCACGAAGACGCCACGCCGGCCACCAAGCGCCTGGGCGCGGAGAGCGCGCCGCGCTCGCGCGAGGACTTGCAGACGCTGGTGGGCGAGCTGGAAGTCGCCATGCGCGAAGCAGCCATCGCGCTCGATTTCGAGGCCGCGGCGCGACTGCGCGATCAGCTGTTCGAAGTACGTACGGCGCTTGGCGAGAAGCCGGAGCAGGCGCGCGGAAATACGGCCGCCCCGAAGCGACCGCCAGGCAGTGCGCCGATGCGTCGTGCCGGAGGCAAGCGTGGCCGGTGATTCGCTCTCGTATCTGCTGGGGCGCGGTGCGCCGCGCGCGCCCGATCGGGACTCGCTGGAGGCGTGGGGGCGGGCACTTGGCGCCGTGCTCCCACGGCCCGTCGTCATTACGCTCGAGGGCGACCTCGGCGCGGGAAAGACGACGCTGGTGCGCGCCATCTGCGTCGGCATCGGCGTCGCGGCGATCGAAGCGGTGACGAGTCCGACGTTCTCCATTATTCAGCAGTATGACGCGCCCGGTGGGCGGGTCGTGCACGCCGATCTGTATCGACTGCGGTCTGATGCCGAGCTGGAGATGTTGGGCTGGGACGAGCTCGTCGACCAGGCGCCCGTGCTGCTGGTGGAATGGCCGGATCGGGCCGTCAACACCCTGCCGCGTGACACCATTCACGTGGTGCTCGGTCATGATCCCGAGAACGCCAATCGGCGATTGCTGCGTATCCACGCGCCCACGATGCGCTGATTTCGACGAGGACGTGGTCGCGGGGCGCGACGGTTGCGGCCCCGTGGGCGTCGTCGTCGTCCTGAGTGAGGGCGGATGCGGTATCTGGTGTTGTCGCCCGCATCTCTCGCCGCATCGCCATGCACATCGTTGCCCAATACGGCTCTTTCATTCGGCTCGCCGAAGTGATTTCAGCGTTGACGTATGCACTCGATCTGACCGAAGGGCAGCGACCTGGACACACGCTCCGCACGGCCTTGATCGCGATGCGGCTCGGTCGTGAGCTCCACCTCGATCGCGAGACGATGGGTGCCCTGTACTACGCGGCCCTGTTGAAGGATTCGGGGTACTCCAGCAATGCGGCGCGAATGTCGGCGCTCTTCGGCAGCGACGACCAGGACGTGAAGCGCGACATGCGTCTGGTCGATTGGCACGATCGTTGGAAACTGGCTATGCGCACGGCGAAGAACTGCGGCGTCGGTCGGGATCCCATCGCGCGCGTCTCGCATTTTTTGCGTATCGCGCGTACGCCCTCCATGACTCGCGAGATCATCCAGACGCGATGCGAACGCGGCGCGCAGATCGCGCTCGTACTCGGATTCCCGGCGGCGACCAGCGAGGCGATTGCTCACGTTGACGAGCACTGGTGTGGGCTCGGTCATCCGGTCGGACTAGCGGGCGACGAGATCCCGATGCTGTCCCGGATACTCCTGATCGCGCAGACGCTCGAGGCGTATTGGAGCGAGAACGGCATCGATGCCGCGATCGACATGACACGGCAGCGTCGGGGACGTTGGTTCGATCCGCGGCTGGCCGATCTGGTCGCCGCGTGGAAGCGCGATCGTGATTGGTGGGCGGTGCTGGCCGACACGGCACACCTCGACCAAGCGGCACTGGCGCTCGAGCCGGGTGACACACCGCTGCACGCGACCGACGAACGACTCGACAGCATTGCGTACGCCTTCGCCGCCGTCATCGACGCGAAGACGCCGTATACCGCACAGCATTCGACGAACGTGGCGCGCTATGCGGTCGGCATCGCGATGTCGATGGGGGCCGATGCCGACATGTGTCGCGACACCCTTCGCGCCGGCCTGCTGCACGACATCGGCAAGCTCGGTGTTTCGAATCGAATTCTCGACAAGCCGGACAAACTCACCGACGAAGAATTCGGCGAGATCCGGAAGCATCCGCGCTGGACGTGGGAGATCCTCGAACGCGTGAGCGCGTTCAACGGATTTGCGCAGGAGGCGGCGCAGCACCATGAGCGCCTCGACGGGACAGGCTATCCGTGGAAAATGGAGGCCCCGCAGTTGGGGCTTCTGTCGCGCCTGCTGGCGGTCGCCGACGTGTACGAGGCGCTCACCGCCGATCGGCCATATCGCGCGGGGCTCGCGGTGCCGACGGTGCTCGATATCATGCGGCATGATCGGGGAACCGCCTTCGATAGCCACGTGCTCGACGCGGCGGCGGCGCTCGCCGAGCGCGGCACGTTCGTCGTGCTCGCTGAAGGACGCGATGATCCGTTCCCCCAGCTCCGGCAAGAGCCCGCGAAGTTCATCCGGCTCGCAAGCGTGGCGTAGCGCCGGTTGCCGGCCACGGCGCGTTTGGTTGCGATTGCCCGTGGATGAGGGCGAGTGAGGGCTGGGGAACGTTCGGTGGGCGCGCTAGACTCTGTGTATGTCCGCACCCGTGTTTCCTGAGGAAAACTCCGCGTCTCCGCGGGCACTAGTGCTCGTGCTCGAAGCCTCGACGACGGCCGGCTCCGTCGCCCTGATCGCCGACATGGCGTTGGTGGCAGTGCGACCGGTCGCGATGGGCGCCGGGCGCGAGGATCAGCTGTTTCCGGCCGTGCAGGCGCTGCTTTCCGATGTCGGCGCGACCGCGCAGCAGCTCACCGGCGTCGTGTGCGGGGCGGGACCGGGGAGCTTTACGTCGTTGCGGATTGCCGCGTCGCTGGCGAAAGGGCTGGCCCACGGGGCATCAGTGCCGCTGTTCGCCGTGTCGTCGCTCCTGCTGGCCGCGGCCGATGCCATCGATGCACTCCCTGCCGGGCCAACGGTTGTGCACGGGGACGCATTGCGAGGAGAGCGCTACGTGCTGGACGTCATGATGGGAATGGAAGGCGTCCACGCGCAGTCCACGCTGCAGCGCATGACGCTCGAGCAGCTGGATGTGCACGCCGCGGGACGACCGAGGCTCGCCGTGCTCGCATCGCCGACGCCGGACCTCGAAACGCGTGTCGTGACGCCGTCGTCGGCGCACCTGTTGCGCATTGCGCCGGCCGCCTGGTCGACCGCGGTCTCGTTGGACAGCTGGGAGCCGCAGTATGGGCGCCTGGCGGAAGCACAGGTGAAGTGGGAAGCATCACACGGTGCGCCGCTGCCCTCCGTCGACACGGCATGAGCGTACCGGTCATCTTCATTCGGCCCACGACTGCTGATGACGTGCCCGCGATGGCATCGATCGAAGCACTCGCGTTCAGCGACCCGTGGCCGGCAACGTCGTTCCACGAACTGCTGGCGCACCCGTTCTCGCGGATGGCGACCGCTGTCGACGAGTCGGGGGGCCTCGTCGGCTATTGCATCATGCTCCGCGCTGCCGACGAGGCCGAGATCGCGAATATCGCCACGGCGCCCGGTATGCGCCGGCGAGGCGTAGGCGCGCTGCTGCTCGACGACGCGATTGCAGCCGGCGCCACGGCTGGCGTCGTCGTCATGTTTCTCGAGGTTCGCGAATCGAATACTGCGGCGCGCGCTCTCTACTCGTCCCGTGGGTTTGAGGCCGTTGGACGGCGCCGTGGGTACTACCGGCATCCCGTCGAAGACGCCCTGGTCCTGCGTCGCGACGCGACGGCGTTCGAATAGCCCCGCGTGCAGGGTTCGGGTTTGGTTTGGTCGGAGGACCCTCCTAGCTTATCCGACACCCATTACCACCGTACTTCGAGGAGGCACCATGAGTCGCAGTCTGAACAAGGCCGTTTTGATTGGCAACGTCGGGTCAGATCCCGAAATCCGCACCGTCGGCAGTGGAACGCGCGTCGCGCAGTTCTCGCTGGCCACGAGCCGCAATTGGACGGATCAGGCCGGCGCGAAGCAGGAAAAGACGGAGTGGCATCGCTGCGTCGTCTGGAACAGCGCGCGTGGCTCGGGGCTGGCCGACGTCGTGGAGAAGTACGTGAAGAA
>JBBQXC010000189.1:0-8672 GCA_038210005.1 Gemmatimonadales bacterium | reverse complement strand
AACCCCGCCGTGGGCCGGCCCCGGCCCCGTGCCGGTGTCCCCACCACCACCCCCCCCCGGGGGTGCGCCCGGTTCCTCACGGCTTCGTTGCCGCGGGGGTTTTTCCCCCCACCCAAACCCCCGCTTCTGCCATTGCGGAGCAGGTTGGTGGTGAGCTGCGTGGCGATGGCGCGATCATCATCCGTGGCGTCGCGCCGCTCGATCGTGCCGAGCCGGATCAGCTGAGTCTTTTGGCGCATGCGCGCTACGCAAGCTGGTTCTCGACTACGAGGGCGGGTGTCGTGCTGGTGTCGCCGGAACTGGCGGATCTGCCGGGTTCGTCGTCGGCGCGCATCGTGGTAGCCAAGCCGGTGGAATCGATTCAGCTGTTGCTGCGACATTTCCATCGTGGCGAACGTCGGCCTAGTGGCGTGCATCCGACCGCCGTGATCGCGCCGTCCGCCCGACTCGGTGCGGATGTCACGGTCGAAGCGTACGCCGTGATCGGGGAGGATGTGGTGATCGGTGATCGCGGGTGGATTGGTCCGCACGTGGTGATCGGAGACGGCGCCACCTTTGGCACGGACGCTCGGATGTACGCGGGCGCGACCGTCTATCCGCACGTGGAGGCGGGCGATCGGGTGGTGCTGCATGCCGGTGCGCGCGTGGGGCGCGACGGGTTTGGTTTTCTGACGTCGCCAACCGGACCGGTGCGGGTGCCGCACGTGGGGCGCTGCGTGCTTGAGCAGGACGTCGAGATTGGCGCGAACAGTTGCGTGGATCGCGGCAGCATCGATGACACGATTATCGGCATGGGCACGAAGCTCGACAGTCTGGTTCACATCGCGCACAACGTGCGCGTGGGGCGTTTCTGCTTTTTCGCGATGGGGGTCGGCATTGCCGGCAGTTCGCGCATCGGCGACCGCGTGCAGTTTGGTGGGCAATCCGGCGTCGGAAACCACATCAACATCGGTGCGGGCGCGTCCATCGCGGCGCGTGCCGGCGTCGTGAGCGATGTGCCGGCGGGGGAGACCTACTCCGGCTTTCCCGCGCGTCCGCACCGCGACCAGCTGCGCTCCTGGGCGGCGTTGGCGAGATTGGGCGCGCTCATCAAGCCGCTGGAGCGATTGCTCGCCCGCGCGGAGCCGTCATGAGCGAAACGCGGCCCGCTGTGAAGTCGCCGACCTCGGGTGGACTACTTTCGCTCACCGGCGCGCGGCGGTCGATCGGTGGCGAGGCCACCGTGGAGGGCGTGGGCTTGCACCTCGGGCAACCCTGCCGGCTGACCTTCCGACCGGCCCCGACCGGCTTTGGCGTGCAATTCCGTCGAAGCGATCGTTTGGATGTGGCACTCGTGCCCGCGAGGGTCGATATGGCCGTGAGTGCGGAGCGACGCACGCAGCTGGGGCGAGGGGACGCCGCCCTGCACACCGTTGAGCACGTGCTCGCGGCCGTGGGCGCGTTGGCCATCGATGATCTGGAGATCGTGATGGACGGCCCCGAACCGCCGATCATGGATGGCAGTGCGGCGCCCTTTCTCGAGGCGCTGCTGGGCGCGGGACTGGTCGCCAACGGTGGCCGACCCGATTGGCTGGTTCTCCGCAAGTCGATTCGGATCGAGGACGGCGACGCCGTCTATGAGGCGCATCCGTGCAATCGTCTCGAACTCGACGTCACGATCGATTTCCCGCACCCGTTGATCGGTGCGCAGTCAGGGAAATACACTGTCGATGCCGCGCATTTCGGTCGCGAACTGGCAGGCGCGCGCACCTTCGGCTTCGTTCACGAAGTCGACGGACTGCGAGCGAAGGGATTGATTCAGGGGGCGTCCACTGACAATGCTATCGTGTTGGATGAGACGTCGGTCGTCGACAACGTGTTGCGGTGGCCCGACGAGTTCGTGCGTCACAAGGCGCTGGATTGCGTCGGTGATCTCGTGCTGGCCGGTGGTCGTCTCCGCGCGCGCATCGTGGCATATAAACCGAGTCACCGGGGCACGGTCGCGTTGGTACGCGCCCTCGTGCAACACGCAGTCCGGGAGCCGTCCGTGTATACCGTCGAAGACATCATGCAGGTGCTGCCACACCGTTATCCGTTCCTTCTGGTGGATCGCATTCTGGAGATCGAGGAAGGAAAGCGTATTGTGGGGCTCAAGAACGTGACGATCAACGAGCCGTTCTTTCAGGGGCATTTTCCCGGGCATCCGATCATGCCCGGCGTTCTCATCATCGAATCGATGGCGCAGGTGGGCGGCATGCTGCTGATGCGCTCCATCGACGATCCGTCGACGAAGGTCGTGTACTTCATGTCGCTGGACAACATCAAGTTCAGACGGCCGGTACGGCCGGGCGATCAGTTGCGGCTGGAGCTGGAAGTGACGCAGCTGCGTGGTGCGACCTGTCGCATGCGCGGCGTCGCCACAGTGGACGGACAGGTGGCCACCGAGGCTGAAATGGCGGCCATGATCCGCGATCGATGAGCGGCAGCATTCATCCGACTGCGCTGGTCGACGCATCGGCCGAACTCGCCGATGATGTCGAGATCGGACCATGGGTGATGGTGGGACCACAGTGTGTGCTCGGACAAGGAACCTCGATTTCTGCGCGCGCGACGCTCGAGCGCAACGTGCGCCTCGGTGTGGGCGTGCGCGTCGGCATCGGTGCAGTGCTTGGCGGGGATCCGCAGGATCTCAAGTATCGCGGTGAAGAGACATGGGTCGACATCGGAGACGGGACGACGGTCCGCGAGTACGCCACGATCAACCGCGGCACGGCGCATTCGCTGACGACGCGTGTTGGGCGCGGCTGCTTCCTGATGAGCTACGTGCATCTCGCGCACGACTGCCATCTCGGCGACGACATCATCATTTCCAACGGAACGCAACTCGCGGGACATGTCACCATCGAGGACAAGGTGACCATCTCGGGACTGTGCGCCGTGCATCAGTTCGCGCGGATTGGCCGACACGCGTTTATCGGCGGCTGCTCACGCGTGCCGCAGGATGTGCCGCCGTTTGTGCGGGCGGTCGGCAATCCGCTCAAGCTCTTCGGCCTGAATTCCGTGGGGCTGCGCCGCAGCGGCTTTGACGAGGCCGTGGTGGGCGAGCTGAAGCGCGCGTATAGGTTGTGCTTCCGCTCGGATCTCAATCTGTCGAAGGGGGTGGAGCGGGCCCGCGGCGAGCTCGACCTGCTGCCGGAAGTGCGCCAGTTCCTGGACTTCATCGATGCGAGTCAACGCGGAGTGGGTTTCTGAGTACCCATCCGGAAGCGCGGTCGTTCTCACGCCACGGCGCGGCGCGCGTTGGCGTGGTCGGCGCCGGCGGGCTGGGGGTACATCACGTGCGCATCCTGCGCGATCTGGCGGGCGATCGATTCGCGGGCTTTGTGGATGAGAATCCTGCACGCGCGCGTGAGGTCGCCGCCACCCACGGCGTTCGCGCATTCAGCTCGCTGGACGAGTTGCTGGCGCAGGTTGACGCGGTGTCGATCGTGGTACCTACGACCGCGCATTACGCTGTCGCCGCGCGCGCGCTGCAGCAGGGGAAGCACATCTTCGTGGAGAAGCCGTTCACGGTGACGCTCGACGAGGCGGATGCGCTGATCGCGATGTCGCGTAGCGCGGGTACCGTACTGCAGGTGGGGCACGTGGAGCGGTTCAACCGCGCCGTGCGCGCCGCGATGCCGTATGTCGACGGACCGCGCTTCATCGAGAGCGACCGGCTCGCGCCATTCAATCCACGCGGCTCCGATGTGGCGGTGGTGCTCGACCTGATGATTCATGATCTCGATCTCGTACACACGCTGGTGAGCACGCGCGTGATCGACGTGCAGGCGATGGGGATGCCCGTGCTCACGCCGCAGATCGACATCGCCAACGCACGACTCACCTTCGCGAACGGCGCGGTGGCCAACATCACGGCCAGTCGGGTATCGCGCGAACGGTTGCGCAAGCTCCGCATCTTCCAGCGCAGTGGGTATCTGTCACTGGATCTTGCGGCGGGCACCGGCGAGTTCTTCAGACTGCGGGGCGATTTCGATCCGCTGCAACTGGCGCAGGCACCGCGCGCCTTGGCGGACTTCGTGGAACTGGTCTCGCTGCACGCGCCGGACGGCGAGCCGTTGGCGCTCGAACTGGCGCAGTTCCTCGGCGCCATTGCCGGACACAACGCCATCGCGGTGACCGGTGAGGAGGGGCGTGACGCGCTCGAGGCCGCGCTGCGCATCGTCTCGGCGATCGACGTGGCGCGCCTGCTGATCAACCCCAGCGGCGCTCTCGGTGCGTGAGATTCTTTTTGTCGTCGGCGAAGCGTCCGGCGATTTGCACGCGGGGAAAGTGGCCGAAGTGATTGCGCAGCGTCGTCCGGACATCGCCATGGCTGGGATCGGGGGCGGGCATATGCGCGGCGCCGGTGTCACCATTCTCGAGGACGTGGAACGGCTGGCAGTAATGGGGTTCGTGGAAGTGTTGGCGCACGTGCCCAGGCACTGGCAGTTGTTGCGCATGCTGCGCGCACGCATTGCCGGCGGAAACGTGGGACTCGTCGTGCTGCTGGACTACCCGGGTTTCAATCTTAAGGTCGCTGAAGTCGCCCGGCGTGCCGGCGTCCCGGTGTTGTACTACATCACGCCGCAGGTGTGGGCCTGGGGTGCGGACCGACTGCCGAAGCTCGCGCGTCTCGTGACGAAGGCGGCGTCGATTCTTCCGTTCGAGGAAGCGCTGCTGCGTTCGCATGGCATCGACGCGACGTTCGTCGGACATCCGTTGCTGGATCGTGCACGCAACCTGCCGACGTCGCACGAGGCACGCGAACGCTTGAGGCTCGCGACGGCCGGTGAGGTGCTGGCTGTGTTTCCCGGCAGCCGGCGCGCGGAGCTGGCGCGTCATTTGGCGCCGTTCATGGAGACGGCGCAGGACCTGGTGCGCCGCCGCCCGGGGTTGCAGGTGATCGTGAGTGTCGCGCCGACAGTGAAGATCGATGCGGCGGACTGTCCGTTTCCGATGGTGCGCGGGAACTCCTTCGAGGTCCTGCGCGCGGCCACGGCCGGATTGCTCAAGAGTGGCACGACCACGCTGGAAGCCGCCGTGGCCGGACTGCCACATGTGATCGGCTATCGCACCAGTCCGATCACGTACCGCATTGCGCGCCGCGTGGTGAAGATCCCGCATATCGGACTCGTGAACGTGGTTGCACAGCGCGAAGTGTCGCGCGAGTTCGTGCAGGACGCCTTTCAGCCACGCGTGGTGGCCGATGCGCTCGAACCGTTGCTGACGATCGGCAGCGCCGAGCGGCGCGCAGCGGAGCAGGGGCTGTCTCAGGTGCGCGGTTCACTGGGCACTCCAGGCGCTGCCGAACGGGTGGCCACCATGGCGTTGGATCTGCTGGGATGACCATGCAGCGGAAGCGCAGCATTCCACGGCGCAACGCGCCGGTTGCGCCGCCGGTGGATGTCGTGCTGGATGCGCGAACACGACTGGCCATTCGGCTCGGTGATGCGTTGCTGCGCATCCTCGGCATGACGTGGCGCGTGCGTGTGTTCGGGCGGAGCGCGCTGCTGGATCGAACCGCGGACTCCGAGCGTGTCGTGTACACGCTGTGGCACGGCGAGATGCTCCCAATCATCTGGGCGCACCGGCAGCCGACGTCGGTCTTGATCAGCGAACATCGCGACGGCGAAATCATTGCGCGTATTCTCGGACGCTTTGGTTACGCGGGCATCAGGGGGTCCACTTCACGTGGCGGAGCGCGCGCGTTGCTGGAGGCGGTGCAGGCGTTGTCGCACGGCGTGGACATCGCTATCACTCCCGATGGGCCGCGTGGACCGCGCCATTCGTTCGCGCCCGGGGCGATGCTGGTGGCGTTTCGCGCCGGCGCTGCGGTCGTACCAATCGTCTCACACGTGGATCGTGCGTGGCGCCTGCGATCATGGGATGGATTCGTCATTCCGAAGCCGTTTGCCCGCGTGACTGTGGTCTACGGCACGCCGGAACGCATCGTCGGGACCGACGCGCGTCGCGCTGCCGAGCAGTCCGTCCGGTTTGCGGAACGCATGCAGGCCGAGTCGGCGCGTGCGATGACACTCGCAACAGCGGTGTGGAGTGAGCCATTGGCTCCTCTGCCGCCGGTCGGGACGTAGCGCATGTCCATCGCCGCACGTCTGTCCGCGTTTGCCGAGCATGTCTGGGAGAGCGACGCTGTAGGCGCCGCGTTGTTGCGCGGAGTGCTGACGCCATCCGAGTGGATCTATGCGTCGGTCGTGGCGCATCGCAATCGCGCGTACGATGCGGTAACGGCATCCGCGCCGGTCCTCGCGGCGCTGTCCGTGGGAAACCTGACCGTTGGTGGGACCGGGAAGACGCCCGTCGCCGCCTGGTGCGTACGCGAACTGGCGAGACGTGGCGCCAGTCCTGCCGTGGTGATGCGGGGCTACGGAGACGACGAATGGCGTGTGCACGCACTGCTTAATCCTGGGGTGCCGGTGGTCGTGGCAGCCGACCGTCGCGCCGGACTGGTGACCGCGCGTGTTCGCGGCGCCGACTGTGCGGTGCTGGACGACGCCTTTCAGCATCGTCGCGTTGCGCGCGCGGCCGACTTGGTGCTGATCAGCGCCGATCGGTGGCACGAACGTGCGCGAATGTTGCCGGCGGGTCCGTACCGCGAACCGTTCACCGCGCTCCGTCGCGCCGATGTTGCCGTGATCACGGTCAAGGCTGCGTCCGCTGAACGTGTTGCCGCTGCGCAGCTCGCAATTGCGCAGGCCGCGCCGCATGTCCCCATCGCGATCGCGCGCGTGGTTCCCGGATCCCTTCGCCTGGCCGTGTCGTTGCCGCAGGGTGACCCCTCGATGCGCGCCCGTGGCGGTTCCCAATCGCTCACGCATGCGGCCGAATGGCTCGCAGGCCGCGAGGTGACGGTGGTGAGCGCGATTGGAGATCCGGCCGCGTTCGAGGCGCAGATTCGCGCGCTTGGCGCGGTGGTGCGTCGTGCGCACCGGTTTGCGGATCATCACGCGTACACCGTCGCCGACGCGGAAGCGCTCGCGTTGGCAGGAGAGGACGTTGCGGGTGTGATCTGCACTCTGAAGGACGCGGTGAAGCTCTCGTCATTATGGCCTCGCGAAGCGCCGCCGCTTTGGTATGTTTCTCAGACAGTGGTCGTCGAACGAGGCGCCGAGGCGTTGGACCGCGCGTTTGCGCGGGTGCTGGCGGCGCGAGCGGGCACTGCTCCCACCGCCGGCTGAGCCCGGCCACAACCTGCCTCCATGGCTCTCGATCTCCGCCTCCCCACGGACAGCATCGTCCGACCTGACAAGGACCGATTCCTCAACGAAGAGAATCCCTTCGAGGGAATGATGTCGCGCTTCGATCGCGCGGCGGAACTCCTCGACCTTGAACCTGGCATCTACAAGATCCTTCGCAATCCTGAAAAGCAGTTGATCGTTTCCGTCCCGGTGCAGCTCGACAACGGTGAAGTCGAGGTGTTCACGGGATATCGTGTCTTGTACAACACGTCGCGCGGACCCGCCAAGGGCGGCATCCGCTTCGACATGAAGGTCACGCTCGAGGAAGTGAAGGCGCTCGCGGCGTGGATGACGTGGAAGTGCGCCGTCGTCAACCTGCCCTTTGGCGGGGCGAAGGGTGGCGTCGTCTGTGATCCGCTCGCGATGAGTGTAGGCGAGCTTGAACGCGTCACGCGCCGGTATACCAAGGGGATCATCTCGTTGCTCGGTCCCGACACCGACGTGCCGGCGCCTGACGTGAATACGAACGAGCGCGTGATGGCGTGGGTGATGGATACGTACTCGATGCACGTCGGCCGCACCGAGAACGCCGTGGTGACCGGCAAGCCGGTCGAGATGGGCGGGTCGCTGGGTCGAAGAGAAGCCACCGGCCGCGGTTGCATGCTCGTGACCCGTGAAGCACTCGAGCATCTCGGCCTCAAGATGCAGGGGACCACGGTGGCGGTGCAGGGCTTCGGCAACGTGGGCTCGATTGCCGCTCGGTTGATGGCGCGTGAGGGGTGCAAGATCGTCGCGATCAGCGACCGCCTCGGCGCCTTTCACAATCCGAATGGGATCGACGTGGACGCGGCGATCGCCCACGTCAACAAGCACCGTTCGCTGGAAGGGTTCACCGGCGGTGACAGCATGGACGCGGATGAACTGCTGACGCTTGATGTGGACGTGCTCGTGCCGGCGGCACTCGAGAATGTCATCACGACCAAGAACGCGCCGCGCGTCCGCGCCAAAGTCATTTGCGAAGGTGCGAACGGGCCGACCACGGCGGCGGCAGATCCCATCCTGGACGAGAAGGGGATCTTCGTGATCCCGGATATTCTCGCCAATGCGGGTGGCGTGACGGTCTCGTATTTTGAGTGGGTGCAGGACCGCATGGGTTATTTCTGGTCCGAAGCGGATGTGAATCAACGACTGGCCGGAATCATGACACGCAGTTTCCAGGACGTACTGCAGCTGTCGAAGCAGCACAAAGTGAACATGCGTACGGCCGCGTACATGGTGTCGATCAGCCGCGTAGCCACCGTGCACCGGCTGCGCGGGATCTACGCCTGACCGACGCCCTTTCGTGCGTGTATCGATGTTCGCCGTCGGCAAGGCCCGCCACACGGGGGTTGGCGAAGCGATTGATTAATACGAGTCGCGAGCCGCGCGCTATTGGCCGCTGGACATCGTGGAAGT
>JBBQXC010000188.1:0-8695 GCA_038210005.1 Gemmatimonadales bacterium | reverse complement strand
CGCCATACCACCCTGATTCGCCGCCGCGATCGGAATCGACTGTGCCGCCTGGAACTGTGTGTACTGGCGCAAATCGCCGATCATGTTCATCGAGATGCGCTCGTCGAGACGCTTCTGCAGTTCGTCGGGGAGCGACAGGTTTTCGACGGTGAACGACTCGAGCGTGAGGCCAAGCTCGATAAACGCCGGCTGCACCGCTGCGGCGATCTGCTTCGCGAGCTCCGCCTGATTCGCCGCCATGTCGAGGAACGGCACCTGCGCGTTGGCGAACGCCGACGTGAAGCCACTCAGGATCGCGTTGCGCAGCGCCGGATCGATCTGCGACACCGTGTACTCGGCATCCGTGGCGCCGACCTTCGCCTGAAACACGGCCGGATCGGACACGCGGAACGCATACATGCCGAACGCGCGCAGACGTACCGCGCCGAACTCCTTGTCGCGGATCGTGATCGGCTGCTGCGTCCCCCACCGCTGTCCCGTTTGGACGCGGGTGGAGAAGAAGTACACGTCGCTCTTGAACGGAGACTGGAAAGCCTTGTCCCAATTCTGGAGATTCGTGAGCAGCGGCAGATTGGCCGTGATGAGCGTGTGCAGCCCCGGCGCGAACATGTCGGCGGCACGGCCTTCGTTCACGAAGATCGCGAGCTGTGATTCCCGAACGGTCAGCTTGCCGCCGCTCTGGATCTCCATGTCCTGCATGGGGAAGCGATACATTAGGACGCCGGGACCGGATTCGGTCCACTGAATGACGTCGATGAACTGCTTGCGAAGAAAATCACCCAAGGCCATGGAAGCCACTCCGGTACGTTGAGGAAGAACTCACTATACGGATCACGCGTGAGGAAGTGTCATCACTTCACCAGGTGGAATGTGCTCTGGCGACCGAACGCCCAGCGCACCTTGCCATTGGCATCGATGATCACGTCTTCTTCCTGAGCCGAGCGTACCTGCTGGTTGTTCCACTCCGGCACGGGCGTCGTGGCCTGCAGTTCGATCGAGTACCACATGCCCGGAATGACCTTGTGATCGCCGCGGCCCGGCACGCCGTCCTGATAGTCCCACAGCCCGATCAGCGCGCCGGCACCGTGGCCGTGCAGTCCGATGGGATGGGAGTACAACGTGCCGTCGATCTTCTCCTCGCGCATGCGCTTGAGCGACGCCGCCAGCACTTCGTTGCCGGTGCGCCCTGGCTCGAGCTCGCTGATGGTGATGTCCTGCAAGCGATTCGATGCCATCAGCGCGCGCTTGATGCCGGCCGGCACGTCCGTCTCGCCATCGCGCAACACGTAGCCGTTGTGCTGGGTGTCGGTGTTGAGGCCGAGGGCGGTGATGCCGAAGTCACAGTGCAGCAGGTCACCCTTGAGGATCGTGGGGTTCACGCCCACCAACTCCGAGCTGCCGAACTGCCGTTGCACCTCCACACTCGGCTGGAACCAGGTGGACAGCCCCAGATCGCTGACGCGCTGACGCATCCACCAGAGCACGTCGTCGGCCTTCGTCACGCCCGGCGTGATGACCTTGTTCGAGAAGGCCTCCTGGATAATCTCCCACGCCACGCGATTGAGTTCGCGGAACATCGCTTCTTCTTCCGGCTGACGCGAGGCGATCATATCCACCGCCAACGCTTCGGCCGGCACGACCTTGGCGGCCCACTCCGGTCCGAGCGCCTGCAGCATGCCATCGCGTTCACCGCTCGCGAGTCCATCGGCGAAGGCGAAGGTGCGCGACGTGTTGACGGCGATCTTTTTGGGCTTCCGCTCCTCGATGACCTGCTTGAGGATATTCCACTGCTCGTCGCCCCACAGCTCCGCCTGTCGATCGTTCGATCGGCTGCCGGCCGCAGGCGCCGGCACCGGCTTCATACTGCGCACGGCCTTGAACACGTTGCCCTGCGAGGTGCCGCCGAGCGCGATGCGTTCGACCCCAGCCGCGCCGCGGTCGAAAAACACGTAAATCGTGCGGCGACGGGCAGCGAAGGTGGTGGGCGATGTGATCGCCGTGAACACGGGGTCTTCGTTGTATTCGCGCATCGGCACCACCCACATGTCGATGCCGTCGCGGCGCATGAGCGCCGGCAGCGTGCGCTCCATGCGCAGTTCGAACCACCGCTGCTGCGTGAACGCCTGCTCACGCAGCGTCCCGAAGGGGCGGAGCGTATCGGCCGCGGTCGATCCGGAGGTGCGGGAGCCGGGCGTGGCCGGCGTAACCACGGGCTGTGCGGCGAGCGTGGAAGCGGACGCCGACGCGATCAACAGGATGGGGAGAATGCGCACAGGGGGGGGCGTGGGGGGGGGAATGCGGCGCGGCGTCGTTACGCGCTGCGCGCGGGGGCCTCGCGCCGTTCCATGGCGCGACGGACGAGTTGCACGCTGCCGCCCAGCACGAGCGCGAAGACGGCGAGCACAATGGTGCGCTCGAGGAACGTCTGCGCGGCCATTGGCCACCAGTCCGGCCAGGTGGCCACGCGTGATCCGACGCGTTCACGCGAGAAGGCGATGAGCAGGGAGCTGGTCCCCATCTCGGCGAAGACTTCGATCACGAGAAACAGCGCCACGCGAGGCGGCCACCGTTTCACCGGGAAATTGCCGAGGTGCCAGGTGAGCATGCCGCAGAGGAACAGCACGCCAACGACCAGCCCACCGACGAACAGCATCCAGTTCGTGCTGCTCAGGAGCGCCGCGCGCCACAGGCGGAGCACGACGCCCGTGATGCCCGCAGGCTCCACCGTGCGTATGGCGAACGCGCGCAGCGGGTGCAGGCGCTCTTCGCCCCAGTGGATCACGTCCTTCGGAAAGAACCGGCTCATGCTGGCAAGCTACGTCACGTCGGTGCGGACGCCAGCCTTTCTAGCGGTCCGCGACGTTTCCCAGCAGGAACTGCAGGCTTTCGGCGGCGTGCGCCTGCCAGTAGCTCCAGGTGTGCGCGCCGGGCCATTCGGCGTATTGGTGCGTGACCCCGAGACGGGTGAGGGTGGCGTGCAGATCGCGATTCTGATCCACGTACGCGTCGTCGACGCCTACGTCGAACATCAACTGCGGGATGCGCGGCCCACCGGTTGCGGCCTGCGCTTGCAGCCGCTGCACGATGTGTCCGGGATCACGGGCGTTCCAACCGATGGTGTCCTTGCCCATCACCCACCGCAGATCCGACCAGAGCGTCCGCGCGGCCGTCTGCAATTCGGCGGTCGTGTTGGCGTAGCGCGGGGGCGGCGTGAATGGCTTGGGACCGAGGAAGCGTGGCGACACGACACCCGAGTGACTCGCCGCCGCGGCGAAGACATCGGGATACTGCAACGCCACCGTGAGCGCGCCGAAGCCGCCCATGCTGAGTCCGGCGATGCCGCGGCTCTCACGACGGGCGATCGTGCGATACCGCGTGTCCATGTGCGACACGATGTCGCGCGCGATGTAGTCGTCGTAGCGCGTCCATGGTACGCAGTAGGTCGCCGCGGGTTCGCGGCGCGCGGTGTCGGCGCGGCAGGCGTTCGCGTCGCCCAGCTGATTCCAGGTGGCATACCACCCGTCATCGCCGTCGGGCATGGCGATGATGGCTTCGGGGGCGCCGGCGCGCACCAGCGAGTCCATCGTGCGATCCAGCCTGCCGGCGTTCACCCAATTGCGTTCGTTCCCGCCGCGCCCGTGTAGGTAGACCAGCAGCGGATACCGGTTCCTGCTCGCGGCGCGGTAAGAGGGCGGCAGATATAGCACCAAGGCCTTGTACGCACCGAGCGATTGCGACCAGAGGGTGTCGGTGCGCACGGTGCCGGTGAGGGTCCTCGTGGCAGCTCCCGATTGCGCCGACGACACCGATGCGCTGCCCGCGGCGAGAAGCCACGCGGCCGCCAGGCACATCGAGGGCCGCACGGCGCACCGCACTACTTGATGATCGTTCCGATGCGTCCCCATCGGATATCCGTGATGAATGGCAGGGAGCGGACGCTTTCGTCGGCGTTGTACGTGTAGTACACGAACACCGGACGGCCCCGCACGTTGTCGCGCGGGACGAAGCCCCAGTAGCGGCCGTCCTTGGAGTCGTACCGATTGTCGCCAAGCATGAACAGGAAGTCTTTGGGCACGACAAGCGGTCCCCATTCGTCGAGCGTGGGCGATGCCGGAGGATCGCCGGCGCGGGTGCCACGCACTTCGAACTGCTTCTGCCAGCTGAACAGCGGATGCGAGAAACCGCCGTCGCCCTTCGGATTCTCGGAGGCCGGGAAGCCCTGACGCTGCGCCATGCCGTTTACGTGAAAGACCCCACCGCGCATCCAGACGGTATCGCCGCCCACCGCCACGAGGCGCTTCACGAGAATCGGCGTCGGATCGTCGGGCTGATCAACCTGATTCGGCGAGACGAACACGACCACGTCGCCGCGTTCCGGGTCGTCGTAGCCCGGCAGGTTGATGTCGGTGAACGGCACGTGCGGACCGTAGGCCAGCTTGTTCACGAACAGCCAGTCTCCCACCAACAACGTGGGGATCATGCTTCCCGAGGGGATGCGGTAGGCCTCGATCAGGAACGTCCGGATGGCGAGAAAGATTGCCAGCGTGACGAGAATCGCCTTCACGTTTTCCCAGAGGGTGGAGCCGCCGCCATCGCCGGACGACTTGCCGGCGCGGAGGTTCGCCACACTCTTGCGATCGGTGCTGCTTTTCGACGAACTGCTTTTCGAGGCCACGGGCGGTGCGGTTGGGAAGTCGAGGACGGACTAGATCAAAGGGGCGCGCCCCTCAAGGACGCGCCCCTTCAACATACGCGGCAAACCGTCGGGAGTTACGACAGGTGCTTGGAAACGAGCGACGTCATCTCGAACATGCTGACGGTCTTCTTGCCGTCGAACACGGCCTTCAGCTTGTCGTCGGCGTTGATGTTGCGCTTGTTCTTGGCATCCTGCAGGCCGTGCTTCTTGATGTAGATCCACAGCTTCTTGACGACTTCCGTGCGCGGAAGCGGCTTCTCGCCGACGACGGCGGCGAGCTCGGGGCTCGGCTGCAGGGCCTTCATGAACGCCGCGTTCGGCGTGCGCTTGGCGGCCTTCTTCGCCGGCGCCTTCTTCACGGCAGCCTTCTTGGCGGGAGCGGCCTTCTTCACAGCGGCCTTCTTGGCCGGAGCGGCCTTCTTCGCGGGCGCCTTCTTCGCGGCGGCCTTCTTCGGGGCAGCCTTCTTTGCAGCTTTCTTCGCAGACTTCTTCGCAGCGGCCATATCGTCTCCTGAGGTGGTGACCGGTCGGGTCGCGTCGAGCAATACAGCTCTCGACAGTTCTCGCGAAGACGCGTGGTGGACGGCCAATAGTACAATCGCGCATACATCGCGCAATAGTGCTTTTTACGTTTTCCCCTCTGAAAACCGTACTTCGTCGAGAAATCACCGGATTTTTTTCGCCGTTTTTCCCTCGGAGAATCGATTTGTGTCATTCTGCTGCTCGAGGAACGCGACGAGCACGCGCAGGATTTCTCCCTCGACGCGACGCGACGTGAGGCGCACGTAGCCGCGCGGATCGCCGTCGAAGTCGTCGAGCAGGAGGTGATTGGTGTGCGGCAATCGCACCGCACGCGCGTCGTGCAGCACCGCCGCGAGCTCGTCGGCCTGCTCCACTGGGACTTGCCGGTCGTTCTGGCCGTGCAACAACAGGGCGGGTTGGCGCACATCGCGCGCGACGGTGCGCGGGTCGAGGGAGAACCAGGTGTTCAGCCAGCGATCCGTCGCGGCGATCGCATTGGCATCCGACTCCGCGCGCGCCAGCACCGCCGCGCGCTGCGCCGGCGCCCACGTGGTGAGGTCGCTCGCCACGAGGGTGGCGCGTTGCCAGCGTGCGATTTCGCGCCCGGGGCGTGACGCCGCGCCCAGCAATCCCAAGGCCCGTATGTGCGGATCGTCGCGCGCCACCAGCAGTGCCACGAGCGCGCCCTCGCTGTGTCCGACGAGGGCGATCCGCGCCGGCTGCACGCGCGACTGCCCGCGCAGCCAGGCCACCGCGGCCGCTGCATCGCGCGCGAAGTCCTCGGTGGTCGCCCCGTCGAAGCGACCGGTGGAGGCCCCTACCCCTCGGTCGTCGAGACGCAGCACGGCAAAGCCGGCGGCGACCAAGGTATCGGCAATGTCAGCGAACGGGCGGTAGCCCGGTAACTCCGTGCGTGCACCGTCGCGGTCCTGCGCACCGGATCCGCTGAGCAGCAGAACCGCCGGCACCGGCGTCGTCGCGGGTGCCATCGGCCACGCGACGTCGCCGGCGAGCGTGACGCCGCTATCGACCTCGATGCGGACTTCGCGATGGTGCATGCGCTGGTCTCTCGCGGCGCTGGCGGGCTTGCGGCCCTCACAGGCCAGCGCAGTTGCGCTGAACACGATCACGGCGGTCCACCGGGATACGCCCATCAGGCGACGCCGATCAGGAGATGCCCATCAACCGCGCGGTGGCTCCGTCGCCAGCGTGCGCAGCCGCGCGATGGAACGCACGTCCCACGGATCGGGTGTGTCGTCGTCGTCCGCCAGGTCGGCGTGCTCCTGTGGGGTCTCGAGGATCAGCGGGACGCCCTGTGCGCGGCGGTCATGCAACAGCCAACTGAAGGCATCGGCGCCGATCAGCCCTTCGCCGATCAGGGCATGCCGATCGCGATTCGAGCCGAGCGCGCCTTCGCTGTCATTGAGATGGAAGAACGCCGGCGGTTCGCCGGTGGCCGCTTCGAACTCGTCGAGCACCCGTGTGAACTCGGCGCGCGACGTCGCGATCGGATACCCCGACGCGAACAGATGGCAAGTGTCGAGTCCGTAGCCGGTGCGGGCACGATCGGCCGCCGGGATGCCGGCCAGCATGGCGCCCACTTCCTCAGGGGTGCGACCCATGGTCGTGCCGGCACCGGCGGTGTTCTCGATGAGCAACCGGGTGTGACTGGCTGGAACCGCCGCCAGCGCACGACGCATCGCCTCCGACACGCGCGCGATCGCCGCCTCGCGGTCACCATCGGTGGCCGCACCGGGGTGAAAGCAGACACCGGCCACACCGAGCGCCGTGGAGCGCTCGAACTCCTTGGCCAAGGCGGCTGCAGCACGATTCCACTTCTCATGGTCGGGCGTCGCGCAGTTGATCACGTACGCCGCATGCACGATCACATGCTCCGGGCGAATGCCGGCCTCGGCCAGCGCTTCCTGATACCGTGCGAGTCGCTCTGGCTTCACCCCGACTTTGTCATTGTAAAACTTCGGGATCGCGCTGAAGATCTGCAGTGCCTGCATGCCGGCCTTGCCCGCGCGACGCGCGGCCATGGGGATGCCACCGGAGTCTATGCAGTGGGCACCAAGGAGAAGCGACATCGTTCAGCGTTCCACGCGGGCGCGGCGCAAACGGAAGATCGCATCAGATCCGGCGGCGGTTTCGCTCCAGCCGACCACTACGGCGCGGCCACGCACCATGACGTGCGGATCGCGGGCGTTGGAAATCCCGCCGCTGGCGGTGAGCCGGTCTTCGAACAGATGGCCCGATGTCCGTGATACGGCGAGACCGATCTTCCGACGGCCGAGGCCACTGTTGGGATCTTCATACACGACCGCCACCACGTCGCCATCCACGGCCACGCGCGCGTCACCGATCCGCTCGCCGTAGATGATCGCGACGGGCGGCTCGAACTGCGACCGCGGGTCCATCTGATGCGCATAGAACACGCCCGGGCCTTCAGGGCCAGTGAGCGCGTAGGCCACGTGGACATACCCGTACTTTTTGTCGACGGCGACACTGGGGGCGGGGCGGGCGCAGCCGTAGGCACCGCGATCGGCGGCCTGCGCGTCACCGGGGCCTTGATCGAGCGAGTCGACCATGATCGGCCCGCGCCACGCGCCAGCTGGTGCAGCCGCCGGGGCGACCGTGGCCACCCCGGCGGCCGCTTCGGACGTTGCGGGCACCATGCTATCCCGCCACGCCGCGGCGAGACGCACACGCCCGCCTGCGCCTCTGCTCCACCACACCGCGACCTGCCCGCGCGCGCCGGCCGAAACGATCCGGATGGAGCGGGCGCACCGCATCGAGTCGGCGGGAGCATGGCCGTTGCCGAGCGAGGTGAGCGGCGCCGGCGCCGTCTGCACCGGCGGCAGCGTGGCGTGATTCTCCACCGAATCCGTCGCCTCCGGCATCGCGGCGATCGTCGGCTCGAGCAGGCTGGTGCCCCCCGTCTCACGCCACAGATCCTGCGTCAGCAGGAAGTCGGCGTAGAGCGACGAGGCCTCCAGTGTCGAGTCGGTGGCGAGGTACGGCGGATAGACGAGTGGAGACGGGAGATCGGTCGCCACGGCCTCCGCGTCGACCCAGCTGACGGAGGGCGTCTCACAGGCCGCACAGAGCAGCGCGAGCGCGAGGGGGGCCACCAGCTGATGGCGGCGGTTCCTGGACAACTGGAACGGGGCGGACGGACGGGCAGGAGGCAGGGCCATGCGCGAAGGGTACTGCAAGATCCGCACGACGCTAGCTTTCCGGTTCCTTATCCTGCCTTCTCGGAGAACGTCTGATGTCTTTTGCCGCCTTCGATGGCACGCGTCGCGTGCCCGTCGCCGCGAACGAGCCCGTGCGCAGCTACGCGCCGTCGTCCGCCGAAACGAAGAACCTGAAGCTCCGTCTCGACCGCATGGCGGCCGAGCAGGTGGAGATTCCCATCGTGATCGGCGGTCGCCGCATTCACACGGGCAATCTCGGCACGGTCACCATGCCGTG
>JBBQXC010000187.1:0-8699 GCA_038210005.1 Gemmatimonadales bacterium | reverse complement strand
CGACGGTCCCGCGCGCCTCAGCGCAACCGACCGACCTGCATCGCCTCGCCGTTCAAATCGAGACCAGACGAAACGACCCCGTTGACCACGCCCATCAACCACTTACACCGCTCCGACGTGAAAACGTTGGGACACTACTGAAGACGAATATTTCACGCAGTGCGATCTCACGGTCATCCGCGCGTAGCCCCGCCACTGACCGTCACGGCATCGCAACAGACTGTTACAGCCCCGGAAGGTCGTTCGTCATTTCCCTGACGAACGACCTTTCTCTCTATCAGAATATTCGAAGATGTCCCGTTCACGAGTGCTCCTGGCGCTCGCGGCGAGCATCATGGCCGGCGCCGACGTCGAGCCTGTGCACGCGCAGTCGCTGCCAGCAAACATCCCTACTCCAGCCCAAGCACAGGATCTGGTGCAGAACCGCCCCGAACTGGTGGCGCAACTGCGGCAACGTATCCAGGCCTCCGGTCTCTCCGCCGACCAGCTCCGGGCGCGCTTGCGCTCCGCCGGCTATCCCGAGTCGTTGCTGGAGCAGATCATGGGAGGCGCCGTGCTCGGCGCCACCACGCCTCCGGCCGATTCGCTGATCAGCGCTATCCGCGCCCTCGGCATCGTCGATTCCGACGACGCCGTGGCGTTACGTCGGGTCGCCCTCGGCGGCACGCGGACCAACGCGGCCGACGCAGCCAACGCGGCCACGGCGACCGCCGTCAACACCGCCGCCACCGACGGACGTCAGCTCGGCACCAGCTATGCCCCCGACGGCTCCACGCTGTTCGGCTACGCGCTCTTCTCGCAACCCACGACGGTGTTCGATGCGAACGCCGGTGGACCGATGGACGCGTCGTACAAGCTCGGCGCCGGCGACCAGCTGGTGCTCATTCTCAGCGGTGATGTCGAAGCGGCCTATACCCTCGATGTCACCCGCGAAGGCTTCGTGGTGATCCCCGTCGTCGGCACGGTGCCGGTGGCGAACCTCACCCTTGGCGATCTCGACGTCTTGCTGCGTGCTCGGCTGCAGCGCGTGTACTCGGGGGTCGGCAGTAGCACGCGCTTCTCGGTCAGCGTAGCGCGGCTGCGCAGCAATCAGGTGTTCGTGGTCGGCGATGTGCAGCAGCCAGGCAGTTATCGCATCTCCAGCGCCGGCACCGCCCTCACGGCACTCTATGCGGCCGGTGGTCCGAGCGAGCGCGGCTCGTTGCGACAGGTGGAGATTCGTCGCCGTGGCAAGCCTACGCAACGCTTCGATGTGTATGAGTATCTGCTGCGCGGCGATGCCAGTGGTGATGTGCGACTCGAGAACGGTGATGTGCTCTTCGTGCCCACGCACGGGTCGCGCGTACGCGTGGGCGGTGGCGTACTGCGACCGGCCACATATGAACTGCGCCCGAACGAATCGCTCGATGAGCTGGTCGCGACCGCCGGTGGATTCACCGACGATGCGTCCCGTCGACGCATTCGTATTCAGCGTATCGTACCGCCGACGCAACGCACGGCCGAGGGCAGCGATCGCATCGTGCTCGACGTCAGTGTGCCGGACGCCGCCAAGGGAGCCAACGCCGTGCGCATTCCGATCGAAGCCGGCGATGTCGTGGAAGTGCCGCGCGTCTCGAACCGCGTGCGCGGCCGCATCATGATCACCGGCAACGTCTGGCAGCCCGGCTCGCAGGGCATCGACCGGGCCAGCACCCTCAATGACGCTATTCGTCAGTCCGGTGGACTCAAGCCCGACACGTATCTCGGACGCGTGATCATCTCGCGTCTGCGTGCCGACTCCACACGCGAACAGATTCGGGCCACGTTGCGCAGCGACGGGACCACCACGGCGCCCGTTGCGCTGCAGGAAGATGACGAGATTTCCGTGTTCTCACTGACGGAGTTCAGGGCGCCGCAGTATGTGGCGCTGAGTGGCGCGGTGCGCAGTCCCGGGCAGTATCCGTATCGCGAGGGCATGACGATGCGCGACCTGATGCTGCAGGCCGGAGGCTTGCTGCCGAGCGCGTCACTCAAGGAAGCGGAGATCGCGCGACTGCCGGCCACGCGTCAGCAGGGCCAGCTGGCGACCACGTTCCGCGTGCCCCTCGACTCGTCGTACGTGCCCGACTCGCGGGCCGCCGCGACGCCCAGCGGCGACACGCGCCTCTCACCCTACGACAACGTGCTGGTGCTGCGTCAGCCCGATTGGCAGATGCAGTCCACCGTGACCCTTACGGGCGAAGTGCAGTTCCCCGGCACCTACGCGCTGACCTCGAAGACGGAGCGACTCTCCGACGTGATCGCGCGCGCCGGGGGGCTCACCGCCTCGGCATATTCCGCTGGCGTGGCGTTCTATCGCGGGCAGAATGCCGTAGGACGCGTGGGCGTGGATCTCCCCAGTGTGTTGCAGAATCCCAAGGACCGCGACAATCTGCTGCTGATCGACGGAGACTCCGTACATGTACCGCGCTACAACGCGCTCGTGTCGGTATCCGGGGCCGTCAATTCGGCGGTGGCCATGCCCTACGAGCCGGGCGCGTCACTGGCCCACTACATCCGCGCTGCCGGTGGCACGACACGCACTGCCGACCCGAAGCGGGCGTATGTGGTGCAAGCCAACGGGAAAGTGGAGACGAACCATCGGTATTTGATGGTGATCGCGACGCAGCCGACCCCCCGTCCGGGGAGTCGGATCATCGTGCCGTCGCGCGATCCGACCGACAAGCGCGATGTGATGCAGTTCTTGGGCACCGTGACCCAGGTGCTCGGCAGTTTGGTAACGCTGGCCGTGGTGCTGAGCCGCACGAACTAAGGCAGGGAGCTGGCGCGGCCGAATTATTATGACCCGCCGACTAAATGCTGGCATCCCCATTCCCGATACTCGAACGGGTATGCCACTGGATTGAGTGGGCAGAGTACTGCCCGTGACGGGGCCTCGACGGCTCCTGGAGAAGTCGCGATGCCGCGACGATGTATTCGCCGCAGAGAGTACCTTTTATGCCGTCACGCTCCGCTTTTCCGACACCGGCGCAATCGCCGGCGGATGGGTCACCGACTGAGTGCCGCAAGGCGCCTTGGCTGACGCACAATCAATTGTTCGTTCTCGATGTCACGATGCTGACGGCGGTCTGGGGCATTGCCTGGTCGCTGCGCTTCGAAGGACTCGAGTGGCTCAACTCAAGTTGGCGCGAAGCCGCGAGCTATCACCTGATGCTCGCGGTGCCGATGTGGCTCGGTATCATGGCCGCATTTCGGTTGTATCGCCGAGCGTGGAGCATGGCCTCGGTCGAGGAGCTCAAGGCGATGCTGGCCGCCGTGCTGGTGGCGGCGATCGCCAACGTCACGCTGGGCGTCTTCCTGCTGCCGGTGCTCGGGTTGTCGCCCACGCGACTGCCACTGTCGGTGATTTCGTCGCATACGATGTGGAGTATCGTCGCCCTCACACTGCCGCGCCTCCTGGCGCGCGTGTGGATCGTGCACCGCCGTCAGCGTCGTGACCGGACCATCCAGGCGCCGGTGCTCATTCTCGGAGCGGGTGCCTCGGGACGGCTCACCGCGCGCGAGATGCTCGAGAATCCGGCCATGGGGATGCGCCCGATCGGATATCTCGATGACGACGTCTCGAAGCACGACCTGCAGGTGGGCGGCCTGTCCGTCCTCGGCTCGGTGCACGAGCTCGACGATCGCATTCGGGCGTATGGCGTGCGTCACGTCATCATTACGATGTCGAGCGCACCCGGTGCGAAGATCCGCGAGATCGTGCGCATCTGCACCGCCGCCGGTGTGGCGATTCGGACGATGCCGCAGATCGGCGAGATCCTCTCCGGTCGCATTGGCGTGAATCAATTGCGCCCGGTGGAGATTCAGGACCTGCTGCGTCGCGAACCGGTGCAGACCGACCTTGGTTCGGTGCGGCGTATCGTGGAAGGACAGACCGTGCTCGTGACCGGGGCCGGTGGGTCGATCGGCAGCGAACTGTGCCGCCAAATCGCGCGCAATGCACCAGCGCACCTGTTATTGCTGGGACACGGCGAGAACTCGATTTTCGATATTCAGCAGGAACTACGCGCGCACTACCCGTCGGTGCCTCTCACGTGCCTGATCACCGACATCCGTGACGAGACGCGGCTGGACGCGATCTTCCGACAATACCGCCCGAGCACGGTGTTTCACGCGGCGGCGCACAAGCATGTACCGCTCATGGAAGACAATCTGGCCGAGGCGATCACCAACAACGTGAAGGGTACGCGGACGCTCATCGATGCCGCCGTACGTCATGATACGCCGCAGTTCGTGCTGATCTCCAGCGACAAGGCGGTCAATCCGTCCAGCATCATGGGGGCGACCAAGCGCATCGCCGAACTGCTCGTGCAGCGCGCCGCCGTCTCGACCGGCCGGAACTATGTGAGTGTGCGTTTCGGCAATGTGCTGGGCAGCCGCGGGAGCGTGGTGCCGACCTTCCTGCGGCAGATCCGTGCCGGTGGGCCGATCACGATCACGCATCCGGACATGCAGCGCTATTTCATGACGATCCCGGAGGCGGTGCAGCTGGTGCTGCAGGCGGCGGTGCTCGGCACGGGCGGCGAAGTGTTCGTGCTCGATATGGGCGAGCCGATCAAGATTGTCGATCTGGCGTCCGATCTGATCCGCCTATCGGGACTGCGCGTCGGTGACGACGTCGAGATCCACTTCACCGGCCTGCGGCCGGGTGAGAAGCTGTTCGAGGAGCTCTCGCGCGATGAGGAAAATCTGAAGCCCACGTCGCACCATACGATTCTCTGCTCGCACCTCGGCATTCCGCCGGCAGGCGTGCACGCCCACGTGGATGCTCTCGTGCAGTCGGCGTTGCGTCGGGACGACGACACGGTGCTGCGGCAGCGCATCGCCGAGCTGGTGCCGGAGTACATCGCGCTCGGCACGACGTATCCGGTGGCACGCGAGCTCACATTGGTCGCTTGAACGCCGAATGCCCCACGATGCAACCTGAACGGCGCGTCGTGGGGCATCGATGTGACGTGGTGCGCGTCAGTAGCTCACGATATCGACGTACGCGTTGCGGAACGTCTCGACCTGCGGCAGCGTCGCGTCTTCAAGCGAAGGTGCGTATCCCACGAACACGTCGGCGCTGCCAATGCGCTTCACCGGCGCATCGAGCCACGCGAAGCACTCGTCCGCGATCTTCGCGGCGATCTCCGCACCGTACCCCCACGAGAGTGAATCCTCGGTGGCCACGATCACGCGGCTGGTCTTCTTGACGCTGTTGAACACCGTCTCCTGATCCCACGGCGCGAGCGTGCGCAGGTCGATGACCTCGACGCTCGGTCCGCCTTCTTCGGCGATCTGATTGGCCGCCACGAGCGCGCGCTGCACCGTGGCGCCATAGGTCACGAGCGTGACGTCGGTGCCTGCGCGCAGGATGTTCGCCTTGCCGAACGGTATCATGAAATTCGGGCCGGGGTAGCGGCCCTTGTTGTACGTCTGGCGGTACAGGTGCTTGTGCTCGAGGAACAGCACGGGATCGTCGCTGCGAATGGCAGTGCGGAGCAGGCCGTTGGCGTCGAGCGCGTTGCTGGGGCACACCACACGCAGGCCGGGGGTGTGCGTGAACAACGACGCCCCCGTCTGCGAGTGATAGATGCCTCCGCGAATGTAGCCACCGTACGTGGTCCGAATGACCACCGGCGCGCTGAACGCATTGTTCGAGCGCCAGCGCATGACGGCGAGTTCGTCGCGGATCTGCATGAACGCGGGCCAGATGTAGTCGAAGAACTGAATTTCGACGACCGGCTTGTAGCCGCGGTGGGCGAGGCCGATAGCGCGCCCGATGATGTTCGCTTCGGCCAGCGGCGAGTTGTACACGCGTCCGCCGCCGAACTTGGACTGCAGGCCGTGGGTCACCTTGAACACGCCGCCCTTGCCCTTGACCTTGCCCAGGTGCTCCTCGCGCGACACGTCCGCCACGTCCTCGCCGAACACGAGAATGCGCTCGTCACGCGCCATTTCATCGCGCATGCAGGCGTTGAGCAGATCCACCATGGTGGTCGGCTCCCCCGTGAACTGCGGATCGTCTTCGGTGTCGAACTGTTCGGCCGTCGGATCGACATCCGGCGAGTAGATGCCGAAGGAGACGGTGTCGGCGCCGGGCTGCGGCTGCTCGAGCGCGTCGTCGGTGGCCGCGAGAATCTCGGCGTCGACCGTGTCACGCAACGCCTGCAGCTCTTCTTCCGTGGCAAGTCCTTCGGCGATCAGATACAGCGGGAACGTCGTGAGCGGGTCACGCGCGGCATCGGCCTCACGCTCGGCCTGCGGACGATAGAACACTTCGTCGTCGGAGAGCGAGTGCGAGTACGGACGGATTACCTTCGCGTGCACGAAGGCCGGCCCGTTGCGCTCGCGTGCGTAGGTCACCGCCCGGTCGAGCGCGGCATACGACGCCAGAAAGTCACAGCCGTCGACTTCTTCGATGTAGAGACCCGGGAACGACGCCACGAGTTTCGAGATCGAGCCGCCGGCGGTATTCACTTCGACCGGCACCGAGATCGCGTAGCCGTTGTCTTCCACGAGGTAGACCACGGGCAGCTTGAGATTGCACGCGGTATTCAGCGACTCCCAGAACTCGCCTTCGCTGGTCGTCCCGTCGCCGGTGGTCACGAGCGTCACGTCATCGCCGGGGAAGCCGTCGGTGAGGTGGCCCTGGCGCGCGCGCAGCGTGGATTCGGCATTGCCGACCGCTTGCAAGAACTGCGTTCCCGTGGGCGACGACACCGACACGATGTTGAGATCCTTCTGCCCCCAATGGCTCGGCATCTGCCGGCCGCCCGAGTTCGGGTCGACGGCGGCGCCGACGGCACTGTACAGCATTTCGGCGGGCGTCATGCCGAGCTGCAGGCAGAGCGCACGGTCACGGTAGTACAGATAGAACCAGTCGTACGACGGTCGCAGCACCATGCCCGCCGCAGTCAGCACGGCCTCATGACCAGCGCCGGAGATCTGGAAAAAGATCTTGTTCTGGCGCTTCAGCTGAATCTCTTTGTCGTCTAACCGGCGCGACGTGTACATCACGCGGTAGGCGTTCACCATCTGCTCGCGCGTCAGCGCAGGCTCGGCGGCGGCTCCCTTGCGGGGGCGGCTCGGGCGGGTCGAAGTGGCCATCGAAGTGATCTGGAGGGCTGGAGACAGACAACCCCTAAACTTAGCGCGGGACGCGAGCGGAAGGGACTTTCTTCAGCCGGGATCAAACCGTCCTTGCCGGGCGTAGATTGCGGGGACAGGTTGGCGTCACCGTCTCCACTCCTTGGTGAAATCCTATGCATGCTCCCACTGCTCCTATGACGCCGTCCAGCGGCCACTGCATCTTCTGCGATTTGATTCGCGGCGCGGCCGAAGTGTCGATCTGCTACGAAGATTCCGTCGCAATCGCCTTCCTCGATATTCAGCCGGTCAACCCCGGTCACGTGCTGGTCGTCCCTCGCGAGCACTACGAAGTGCTGCAGGATATCCCGAAGGACGTGGGGACCCATCTGTATCAGGTCGCGGCAAAGCTGATCCCGCGGGTGCAGACCGCGTCGGGGGCGAGCGACATGAACATCGTTGTAAACTCGGGCGCTGCCGCCGGGCAGAACGTGATGCACTATCACATTCACCTGATCCCGCGTCGCGAGGGCGACGGCTTCGACGTACCGCTGCCGTTCCCGGGATCCCAGATGCCGAACCGTCAGCAGCTCGATGGCATGGCGGCCCGCATCGGGAGCATGCTTCGCGACCCGCTCACGAACAGCGGTATGAAGGGGTAGCAGGATTCGATGTAACGGTCCTGCTCTCGTCTTGACGGGAGCATGAACGTGATCGTATTGTCGCGGGGTACGAAAGCTCGACGCAGCGATCGTTTCAGCTTTGGTGTGCGTGTCCACCCGGTTTTCCAGGAGGATGATGCGTTCCACTCGCGGTAGTTCCTGCCCATGCCGTACCGCCCACCCGTCGGCACAATCCCGGCCCGCGTCGCGCCGGCTCTTGCGCACCGACCGTTCTCAGCGCCCCGTCGTGAGGCTCACCGCCTCCGCCGGGGCGTCGTCACTTCGCTCGTCACTTCGGCCACAGATTGCCGCCCACGTGGCCGCAAAAAAGGCCATGCGCCGCGCCGCTCTGCGCGACTGCGGTCAACGCTGCGTGTACTGTGCCCTGCGTCTCGATCATCGCAGCGCCACCCTCGACCACGTTTTCCCGCTGGCCCGCGGCGGGGCGCACGATCCAGGCAATCTCGTGACGGCCTGCGGTCCCTGTAATCGTCTCAAGGGCGGCATGCTTCCGTTCGATTTCTTCGAGCGACATCCGTGGGCCGGCACGAACTTCGTACGCTACGCGCGCGCAGTGCATCGCGCTCTCAAGCGCGGTGCACGGCGCGCTGTGAGTCTGGCGTTCGCCAGGGACGACCTGATGGCGGCGTAGCGACATCATCACGAAGTCGACTCGCGCTGGCGACTCGGGCATGCGACCATTCCATATGCTTCGTTTCCTGGCGCTGAGCGCCCTGCTGTTCTCGTGCATACGCCCGGTATGGGCGCAGATGACGCCGGTGCCGCTGATGCCGTCGGATTCGGTGTTGCGCCTGGCGGTCGATCCGGCGCGCGCGGTCGGGCAGCCGTTCGTGGTGTTGCTGCAGGAGTCGAGTTTTCGCGTGGACGCCGGCGGGCGTTGGCTCCAGCGAAACCGGCGGGCGGTGC
>JBBQXC010000186.1:0-8935 GCA_038210005.1 Gemmatimonadales bacterium | reverse complement strand
AGGGCGAAGTGGTGCGCACACTCACGGAAGACACGCGCAATCCCGATGTGCTGTTTGTCGGCACCGAGACGGGCATCTTCCTCACGCTCGATCGCGGCAAGTCGTGGAAGCGGCTCAAGGCGAACTTTCCGACGGTGCGGGTGGACGAACTCACGATTCATCCGCGTGACAACGCGCTGCTGGTGGCCACGCACGGTCGTGCGCTCTGGATTCTCGATCATCTCGAGCCCATCCAAGAGTTCAACGCGGCGCAGAAGGCCGATGCCACGCTGTTCACGCCGGGTCCGTCGCTGCAGTGGAAAGCCAAGGACGACCGGAACGACGAATTCTGGGGACATCAGTTCTTCACCGGAGAGAATCCGCCCACGGAAACGGTGCTGCAGCTACACCTGAAGAAGGCGGTGACGAATCCGATGCTCCGCATCAGCGATGCGAGCGGCGCGGTGGTGCGTGAACTGGACGTCCCGGCGGCGAAGAACGTGGCCGGCATCCAGACCGTCTGCTGGGATCAGCGCGTGGAGCCGATCCGTGACGCCGCGCCGGCTGGTGGTGCACCGGGCGGGCGTGCGCCGGCCGGTGGTGGCTTCGGCGGCGCGCGTGGGCCGATCGCCGGCCTGCCGACACCGTTGCCGACGGTCGGCTATCTGCCGGAGAACCCGTGCGCGGTGGCGGGTGCTGCCGGCGTCGGCGGATTCGCGCGTGGTGGCGGCGGGTCCAATCAGGGCCCGCTGGTCCTGCCCGGCACGTACACGGTGGCGTTGCTGATCGGTGGCAAAGCGATGGAATCGAAGAAGCTGACGATCGTGATGGACCCGCTGGTGCAGCTCACGGAGCCGGAGCGCGTGGCCTACAACCGCTTTGCCACCGAACTGCACACGGCCCAGCAGGCCGGCGCGGCGGCGGCCGCTCCCATGACCGCCCTGCTGGCGGAAGTGCGGAAGGCGGCGGCCAAGATGGATTCCACGCCCACGCTGGCCGACAGCGTGAAGACGCAGTTCGCGGCCTTCCGCAAGGACTTCGACGCGGTCCGTGCCAAGCTCGGCGCGGGTGCACCGGCCGGCGGCTTCGGCGGACTTGGCGGCGGCGGTGGCGCGGGCTTCGGCGCCAACGACGCCAACGCGCTGGCGCGCTTGGGCGCGGTGAAGAGCGGCATGCTGGGCGTGTGGGAAACGCCGAGCGAGGCGGTGCAGAAGCAGGCGACAGCGGCCAAGGTGGCGGTGGCCTCGGCGGTCGCCGAGTCGAACGCGTTCATGGTGCGGGCAAAGGCCATGAGCGCGCTGTTGGCGGCCAACGGCATCACGATGACGGTACCGACGAACTGACCGTTCGGTGCCGAACGGAGGGAGTAGTCGAGGGGCCGATCCGTGTTGGATCGGCCCCTCGGTGCTCAGTGGCGAAAAAACGCGCTACGGGCGCTTGGCCACCAACTCGATTTCTACGTGCGCGTTCAGCGGCAAGCCGGCCACGGCCACTGTGGTGCGGGCTGGGAACGGGGCCGAGAAGCGGGTGGTGTAGGCGGCGTTCATGGCGGCAAAGTTTGCCATGTCGGTAAGGTACACGTTGCACTTGATCACGTCGTCCATGGTCAGGCCGGCGTCTTCCACCACGGCCTGCAGGTTGTCGAACACGCGGTGCGTCTGCGCCGTCACGTCGCCGTCGATGAGCCTGGACGTGGCCGGGTCGATGGGCGTCTGGCCCGAGCAATACAGCAGGTCGCCCGCCCAGACGGCATGGGAGTAGGGGCCGATGGCGGCGGGACCGCGCGGGCTGAAGGCAGCGGAACGGGGCATGGGAGACCGGGAGGGTGGTGGGACTACGGAAGGCCTGCGGTGTGGCAATGCCAGATTGTATCGACGGGCGCAAGACCGGTCTACGTGGTGCCGATACTTGGGGTGATGCCAGCCGACGCCCAGCACGTGCACATCGCACCCGCCGACCCGGACGAATCGCCGGTCCGCGCGCGGATGCGCCGTATTCTGGACGGTAGCGATTTTCCGGCGTTATCGAAGCAGATCATCGAAACGATCTCGGCGCTGGACGATGACGCGAGCTCGCTGCAGCGCCTGGCCAACGTCGTGCTGCACGAGTACAGCCTCACGCTGAGTGTGGTGCGCACGGCCAACAGCGCGCACTACCGTCGCTCGGGGCGCTCCATTCAGAGCGCCACCCATGCGATGATGATGCTGGGCGCGAAGACCGTACGACAGCTGGCCAGCAGCTTGCTGCTGTTCGAGAATTTTCATCGTCGTTCGCCGGCGTTGAAGGAGTTGATGCTGCAGTCGCTGCTGACCGCGAATCACGCGCGCGAAGTGGCGAACACGCTGGGCATGGAAGAGCCTGAGGAAGCGCACCTGTGCGGCATGTTCCGCAACCTGGGCGAAGTGCTCATCGCCTGTCACTTCGGCGAAGACTACGCACGCATCCAGACCATGATGCACGACGAGGGCAAGTCGGAGACGGGCGCCACCAAGGCGGTACTCGGCTTCGGGTATGCCGATCTGGGCGCCGAGGTGTCGCGACATTGGGGCATGCCGGAAACGGTGGTGCAGGGGATGCGCGCGCGCGCGTCCACGTCGGTGTCACTGTCGGCGGCCGTGACGGCGTTCAGTCACGATCTCACGGTGGCGTTGTACAGTCCGGATCAGGCTCCCGACGGGGCGGGCGTCGCACTGGAAGAAGTGATCGAACGACACAGTGCCAAGATCAAACTCAGTCGCGAGCATGTGCGCGAGGTAATCGCGAAGTCGCTGAACGAAACGCGTGAGCTCTTCTCGAGCTTGCACATTCCCAGCGATCGTCAGCGTTTCAAGCAGCTGTCGGCATCCGCACGTGCCGCGATCGGTGCCGCCGCGTTCGAAACCGGCGAGTGGTTGGCCGTGACGCCGGAGCTCAGTGAAGAGAATACGCTGCAGCTACGCGACCGATTACGTCAGGAACTCGAGGGTGCCGCCGATGCGCAATCGGGCACCGTGTTGGGTGACGTGTTGTTGCTGGCCCTGGAAGGCGCGCTCCGCGGCGGCCCGTTCGATCGCGCGATCGTGTGCATCCTCGATACCGATCGCGGGCGACTGGTGGCGCGGTCGGGGCTTGGCGACGGCATCGAAACGCTGCTGCCGCACTTCGACTTCCCGATGAACGTTCGCGGTGGCCCGGTGGTGACGGCGACGCAGCAACGTGCACCGATCTATCTACCCAACGATCGCGCCATGAACGCGATCGAAGCCCGATGGGCGGGCACGCTGCGCGTGGCGCAGTTCGGGGTGTTTCCCATCGTGGTGGCGGGAAAGATCGTGGGATGCCTGTACGTCGATCGCGCGATGGACGGCGCCATGGCGGCGATCACGCCCGATCGCGCCACGCTGCGCTACCTCAAGTCGCTGAGTGAGATCGTGGTCACGGCTGTTGCGGCACGTCGACGCTTGTCAGCGACTGCTTCGGTCACGTCGGTGTCGGAGCCGCTGCGTGCGACGCCGGTGGATGCGCCCGAGCCGGCGTCGCGATCCGGGGCGGATCGCGTGGCGCTGGTGCTGCAGCTGCTGCAGGGTGCGTCGAGCGCGCAGGTGTCGGCGGAGAGTGGTGTGCCGGTGGCGCAGCTCGAGGCGTGGCGCGCGGAAGTACTCGCAGCGGCGGCGGCGCGGTTGCAGTAGAGACCGCGCGCACTATCGCGCGTAGCGCGTGCGGAAATACGGACCGATAGGCGCGGAAAGGGGCGATAAGAGCGCAGACGGACGGACTGGGAAATTGGTCTCCCGATCGGCCGTGAAGAAGTCCGTGCACCCGAGACTCAGCTCGTTCAGAAACGCGTGCGCACCCAAACCGACGCAGCGCGTCTCACGCTTGCGAAGGTGCATCGATCACTGTATCGTTGTACGATACACTGATCGATGAGGATCGCATGGCTATCGTCACCGTGTCCCCCAAGTTTCAGGTCGTCATTCCGCGCGAGATTCGCGAGTCGCTGGGCTTACAGCCCGGCCAGAAAGTGCACGCATTGCAGTACCAGAATCGAATCGAGTTCATTCCCGTGCAGAGCATGCGCAAGATGCGCGGATTTTTGAAGGGTATCGACACGACCGTGACCCGTGACGGGGATCGCGTGTGAACCTGATCGATTCCTCGGCCTGGTTGGAGTACTTCGCGGCGGGTCCGCAGTCCTCTCGGTTCGCCGCGGTGATCGAGGATGTAGCGCAGCTGCTGGTGCCCACGATCATTCTCCTCGAAGTCACGCGGCGCGTCATGCAACTGCGCGACGAGGACGCCGCCTTGCAGATCGCGGCGATGCTCCATCAAGGACAGGTCGTCCCGCTCGACAGCGGGCTCGCATTGAGCGCCGCGCACCTCGGCGTGACGCACAAACTCCCGCTGGCGGACAGCATCATCTACGCGACGGCGCGCCAGTTCAACGCGACGCTCTGGACCATGGATGCCGACTTCTCTGGCCTGCCCGGCGTGAAGTACATCGCGAAGCATCCGTAGGGTTCCGGCAATCCTCCCCAGTTCTCAGTCGTGAAAACGTGGGTCGCCTATCGCGTGCCCCTAAACCGCCGCGCCGCCAGCACGCCGGCGATGAACCCGCCCAGGTGTGACTGCCAACTGATCCCCACCTGTCCGGGTGCGATACCGAGCACCAGCCCGCCCCACAGCACCGCCACCACAATGCTGAGCGTGATGCTCATGAAGCTGCGCGCGTACCAGCCACCGAGCAGCAAAAAGCCGAAGTAGCCAAAAACCACACCGCTGGCGCCGATATGCACGGAGCCCGGCGCGCCGAGCAGCCACGCCATCAGCCCCGAGCCCAGCATCGCGAACAAGGTGACCGGCAGAAAGTGACGTGAATCGCGCAGCATCACCAGCCAGCCCATCGCCAGAAACGGAATGGTGTTGGCGATCAGATGCTGCATGTTGGCATGCAGAAACGGCGCGAACAGAATGCCACGGAGGCCCGTGAGCGTGCGCGGAATCACGCCGTACTGCATCAGTGCCCCGCCGGCGATCCCGTTCACGACGAACGCGGTCCACGTGGCCCCCACCGTGGCGCTGAGCGTGGTGACTTGTGACTTCAAGGGGCGCGTCACGCGCTTGGCACTCTGAACGACCGGCGACTTTGCCATCGCGCCTTACACCGGCGACCCGACGAGTTTGCCGATCAGTGCGGTGGACACCATCGCGAGCGCGCCCCAGAACGTGACGCGCGCCGCGCCGCGTAACAGCGGGGCGCCACCGAGTTTTGCCGCGAGCATGCCGAGCGCGGCAAGCGCCACGATGGTGGAGCCGAACACGAGCGGTGTGAGAATCCCCGCGGGGGCCACGAACACGAAGAGCACCGGAAGCCCCGCACCCACGGCAAACGCGGCCGCCGATGACAACGCCGCCTGAATGGGACGCGCGCGTGTGTGGTCGAAAACGCCCAACTCATCGCGTGCGTGCGCACCGAGTGCGTCGAACGCCGTGAGTTCGACGGCCACTTGCCTGGCCAGCTCCGGGCTCAGTCCGCGCGACACGTAGATACCGGTCAGCTCTTCGAGTTCGTGTTCGGGCTGGGTGGCCAGCTCCATCTTCTCGCGCGCCATGTCCGCCGTTTCCGTATCGGACTGCGAGCTTACCGACACATACTCGCCGGCGGCCATCGACAACGCACCGGCCACCAGTCCGGCCAGGGCTGCCACCACCACCGAGGCGCGATCGGGCTGCGCTGCCGCCACACCGACCACGAGACTGCTCGTCGAGATCAGTCCATCGTTGGCGCCAAGTACGGCCGCCCGCAGCCAGCCGATGTTGGCGGTTTTGTGCGTTTCGGCATGGAGAGCAGCGAACATGGGCGGACCGGAGAGAGGCACGATGAAACTGGCAGAACGGCAAAGACACAAGCAAAAGCTGGAACACGGATATCACCGATCACAAGGAAACTACACGGATAAGCCAACTGCGACTCTTGCTTATCCGTGTTGTTCCGTGTCCTCCGCTGTCATCCGTGTTCTTGCTTTTGCCAATGCTGAATCACGGATTAGATGATGTTCCGCTCCACCAGCGGCGCATTGGCCGCTATCCGCTCGAGCGCCAGCGATGAGAGATCGAGTGTCTGATACGCCCCCGTGGCCATCAACTCCGCCATGCCGAGCCCCACCGCTGGCGCCTGCTGCAGCCCGTGTCCCGAGAAGCCGGCCGCCACGTATGCGTTGCTGACTCCGGGCAACCGACCAACCAGTCCGTTCTGGTCGAAGGTGTTGTACTCGTAGTACCCCGCCCACGACCCAGTCACGCGCAGGGCGTCGAACTGCGGCACGCGCTCAGCCAACCGCGGCCACAGCCACTCGTCGAACAGACCATGATCGACCTGATCGAGTGGGGCATCGTCCGCATCGACGCCGCGCGGCGGCGCGCCACAGAGGAACTGGCCGGTGTCGCCATCGGGGCGAAACCAGAAGCCACTGGGGTCGATCACCAACGGACATCCCGCCAACGGCGCGTTGGCCTGCAACGAGAACACGTCGCGCTTGCGGGCGCGAACCGGCAGCTCGAAGCCAAGTGCCGCCGCCACAGGCGACGACCAGGCACCGGCAGCTATGAGCACGGCATCGGCGGCTATGCGCTCGCCCTGCGCCGTGATCACCGACTGCACCGCGCCACCACGCGTGTCGAAGTCGACCGCCTCGGCTTCGATAAAGCGCCCCCCGTGCGCGATGGCGTGCTGCCTGAACGCTTGCAACGCGCGATATCCGTCGAACCAGCCCTCACCGCTCAGCGACGATGACAGCCCCAGTGATCCGAGGGCAATATGCTCGGTGGAGAGCCACGGGAAACGCTCGCCAAGCTCGAGGGGAGACAGCAGGGCGACCGCCGCGCCGCACTGTGTCTGCAACGCCTGATTCTCCGTGAGCACCGGCACGCCCGCGTGAGTGGCGAGAAACAGGTAGCCGGGCTCCACGAGGCCGATACCTGGATAGTCACTGCCGACCGCCAGTTGACGGCCGATGTCGCGATAAAACAGCAGACTCTGTTGCGAGATCCGGATGTTGATCTCGGTGGAGAACTGCTGCCTGATGGCGCAGGCCGACAGCGCACTCGATGCCCGGGCGTACGACGTGTCTCGCTCCAGAACGGTGGCGCGAATGCCATAGCGCGTGGCAAGAAACGAGGCGGTGGCCGCACCCATCACTCCACCGCCGATGATCACGACGTTCATCGAGGGGTCCAACTGCTGGTTCCGCATGGCGTCTGGAGACATAGAATCCCAAGATGCTACCGTATCATTCTGCCGAACAGGTCCACGCGGCCCTGCCGTGGTCCTCCCTGGTGTCCGCGTTGCGCGAGGCCTTCGCGAGCGGTGCCACGGTGCCTCGCCGCGTTGCGTACGCGCTGAGCGAGCGGGACTCGCTGTTGCTGATGCCGGCGTGGAGCGACCGTGCGCTCGGCGTGAAGGTCGTGACGGTGATGCCCGACTCCCGCGCGGCCCGCACGGTGCAGGCGCTGTACCTCCTGCTCGATCGACACACCGGCGAACCGCGCGCGGTGCTCGATGGTGAGGCGCTCACGGTGCGTCGTACGGCCGCCACGTCGGTGTTGGCCGCCGAGTATCTGGCGCGCCGCGACGCGACCGACCTGCTGGTGATCGGTACGGGCACGTTGGCGCCGTATATGGTGCGCGCCTACTGCGCGATGCGTCCGGCGATCACGCGGGTGCGGATCTGGGGACGTTCAGCTTCACGCGCTGCTGCGGTCGCGGCCACGCTGGCTGGCGAAGGGCTGCCGGTGGAATCGTGCGGCGACGATCTCGCTGCATTGGCCAATGCGGTTGCGGCGTCACAGATCGTATGCACCGCGACCACGTCGCGCACGCCGATGGTGCAAGGCGCGTGGCTGTCGCGCGGGACGCACGTGGACCTCGTGGGCGGCTTCACGCCCGCCATGCGCGAGGCTGACGACGACGTCGTGCGTATGAGTCGCATCGTGGTGGACAGCTACGACGGGGCACTGAGTGAAGCCGGCGATCTGGTCGGTCCGCTGGCGCGCGGTGTGATGACGCGCTCGCAGGTGGTGGCCGAGCTATGTGAGCTCGTGGCGGGTACCCACGTGGGGCGCACGGACGGTGCGCAGATCACGCTGTTCAAGTCGGTTGGACTCGCGCTGGAAGATCTCGCGGCAGCGACGCTGGTGTGCGGTGCGTAAGATGCATCGTATGGCCGTCACCACACTCCCTCCGATCATGACTTTCCTATCATCCGCCCGTCGCGCCGCTCTGTTCGGCGTTTTGCTCGCAGTACTTCCGGACGGCGCGGCATTGCGGGCGCAGAGCGCCGTGGACGTGCTTATCACCGGCGCGATGGTCTACGACGGCACGGGCTCACCGGGGCGTGTCACCGATGTGGGCATTCGTGGCGATCGCATTGCGTTTGTCGGTGCGATTCCTGCCGGTACCACGGCCGCGCGTCGTATCGATGCGGCGGGGCTCATCGTGTCGCCGGGATTCATCGATCCGCATACGCATGCATACGAAGGGTTGCCGCGTCTGAACGCCGAACGCCGGTTGAGCGCGTCGTCGCTCATGCAAGGCGTCACGACGGTCACGATCGGTCCTGACGGTCGCGGGCCGTTCGATGTGAAGCGCATTCTCGACGAGTCGGAGAAGCTGGGTCTTGGCACGAACGCCTATGCGACGGTGGGTTTCGGCACCGTGCGCGCGAACGTGATGGGTGCGTCGTCGGCGCCGGCGTCGAAGGTACAGATCGACTCCATGCGCGCGCTGATTACCAAGGCCATGAAGGAAGCCGCGTTCGGCGTGGGCTCGGGGTTGTTCTACGCGCCGCAGAGTTACGCCAGCACCGAGGAGGCGATCGCCGTGATTTCCGCCGCGAAGCCGTTCGGCGGTGTGTACGACACGCATCAGCGTGACGAATCGTCGTATTCCATTGGATTGCTGGCGTCTGTGCGCGAGACG
>JBBQXC010000185.1:0-9067 GCA_038210005.1 Gemmatimonadales bacterium | reverse complement strand
GCGAGTCGCACGAACGAATGTGGGAAGCTGTAGTCGCCCACGGTGGTGAACGATCCGAGCAGCTTGGGAGACGACGCCTTGTTCACGTCGAAGCGGAAGGTGCGCCCGGCGCCGAAGCCGTTGGCAAACAGAATGCCGTCGCGCTCGACCTGATGTTCGGTGTGATGCGGCCCGGTGCCCTTCGCGCCGACCGGCACCGTCGTAATGACCTGCGCATAGGTAGCCGACCCTTGGCGGACATCGATCACCGCCAGAAAGTCGGAACTCGCGCGATCGGCATCTCCCGTCCAGACGTAGAGGTACGCCGCCGGACGTGGTGGTTGCGTGAAGGCCGACAGGGCGGCCACGGCGATGATGCCCACGAATCCCGCCAGCAGTGTCCAACGTGACGCACGCTGCATTGCACGACCCCCAAGGATTTGGCCTGCCGGGTGAGTGGACGATTCCCCTCCCCATCGGTAAGCTCTCCCCCATGACCTCCCCCGCAAGACCTGTATGCCTCATCACCGGCGCGGCCACCGGTATCGGCGCTGCCTGCGCCCGCTCCTTCGCCAGCCACGGCTGGGACGTCGGCATCTGTACGCTCGACGACGACACCCGCGCAGCCGCCGAAGCGGTCGCGGCCGAATGCACCGCGCTTGGTGCGCGGGCGGAGGTGGTGCTGCTCAACGTCACCAGCGACGAGAGCTGTCACGCCGCCGCCACCACCGTGCGCGAGCGCTTCGGGCGCACCGACGCGCTGGTGAACTGCGCCGGTACCACCCGGTTCATTCCGCACGCGGATCTCGACGCGCTGCCGGACAGCGAGTTCGCGCGCACGTACGACGTGAATCTCACCGGCACCTTTCGCATGATCCGCGCCTGTCGTGATCTGCTACGCGACTCGGGGCGTGGCGCGGTGGTGAACCTCTCCAGCATCGCCGGCACCGCCGGGCTGGGCTCGAGTGTGGCGTACGCCGCGTCGAAGGGCGCCGTGAGCACGCTTACGCTGTCGTTGGCCCGCGCGCTGGCGCCGCACATTCGCGTGAATGCGATTGCACCGGGGTACGTGAGCGGCGGCTTGCCCAGCCGCGTGCTCGACGGCGAGCAGTTGAAGACGGTGGAAGCGAAGTATCTCGTCACGCAGGCGTTGCCACGATTGCTCGAGGTGAACGAGGTGGCCAGTCTCGCATACTTTCTGGTGGCCGGCGCCCCCGGCATTACCGGCGAAGTGATTCGCATGGACAACGGGTTGCATCTCTATGCCTGACGCCAGCACGCCTGTCGCGCAAGCGCACAACGCGAAAGCGAAACCGCGTATCGGGTTCATCGGCACGGGGCTCATCGGCACACCGATGGTGCAGCGGTTGCTCGAGTGCGGCTTGTCGGTGGCCGTGTGGAATCGCACACTCGACAAAGCCACGCCGCTCGTGGCGCACGGCGCCACGCTGGCCGAATCGCCGCGCGCGCTGGCGGCGTCCTGTGACATCATCTGCCTATGTCTGACCAACACCGCCGCGGTACACGACGTGGTGTTTGGCGCACAAGGTATCAGTGCTGTGTTGCGCGCCGGTCAGTTGCTCATCGATTTGTCGAGTATCGCGCCCGATACCACGCGCGAGATGGCCGAGAAACTGGCCGGTGCATGCGGCGCGCGGTGGATCGATGCACCGGTATCGGGCGGATTGCCGCTGGCGCGCGCGGGACGGCTCATCGTGTTTGCGGGTGGCGACGCCGATGACATCGCGCGCGCGGCGCCGGTGTTCGATGCGTTATCGCAACGCGTCACGCACATGGGTGGGCATGGCGCCGGTCAGCTGGCGAAGAGTTGTAATCAGATGATCGTGGCATGCAATCTCGTGACCATCGCCGAAATGCTGGCGTTTGCGACGACGTCCGGAATCGACGCCACGCAGCTGCCCGCGGCGCTCGCGGGTGGGTTTGCCGACTCGCTGCCGTTGCAGATTTTCGGGCCGCGCATGGCGGCCGGCGTCGACACGCCGCGCATCGGTGGGCTCGGCACGTTCCGCAAGGACATCGACCAAGTGGTACGACTCGCGGGCGAGTGCGGAGCCTATACCCCCATGGCCACGCGCGCGTCGGAAGTGATGCAGGAAGCCAGCCACACGGAGAGCATCGGAGCCGATCCTGACGTGTCGCGTATCATCACGCTGTTTCTCGAGCGATCTGCCTCCGGCAGCGACGCACGCGGCATGTCATGACCAAGCGCTTCCGCTCGGCGAACATCCACGAAGGGATGCTGCGCGCGCCTACGCGCGCCTTCCTACAGGCGCTCGGTCAGGACGACGACGAGATTGCGCGTCCCCACATCGGCGTATTTCACACGGGCGGCGAGATGAGCCCGTGCAACATGCTGCTGCGCGATCAGGCATTACACGCCAAAACGGGCATCTACGCGGCCGGCGGTATGCCGCACGAGTGTCCGGTGGCCTCAGTGTCCGATGGCTTGTCGATCGCGCACAGCGGCATGCGCTTTTCGCTGGTGTCGCGCGAGATCATTGCCGACAGCGTGGAGGCATCGACGCGCGGTCATCAGTGGGACGGCATCTTCGCGATCGGCGGCTGCGACAAGAATCTCCCCGGCCTCATGATGGGCATCGTACGCTGCAACGTGCCGGGCGTGTTCGTGCATGGCGGCGCCGCGCTGCCGGGGCATTTTCGCGGTCGTGATACGAATATCGGCGAAACGTACGAAATGATCGGCAAAGTGCTCGCCCAGGAAGCGACAGCCGCCGACCTCGAGGAGATCACCCACTCGTGCCTGCCCACAGCGGGATCGTGCGCGGGACAGTTCACGGCCAACACGATGGGCATGGTGTCCGAAGCGCTGGGGCTGGCGCCGATCGGCTCCAGCATGATTCCGGCGGTGTACAGCGAGCGCGCGCCCCTCATGCGACGGGCCGGCGTCGCGCTCATGCGGGCGGTGATGGGCGATGGTCCGCTGCCACGCGACATCGTCACACGCGAATCGCTCGAGAATGCGTGTGCCGTGGTATCGGCGACGGGTGGCTCCACCAACGCCGCGTTGCATCTGCCGGCCATCGCCCACGAGGCCGGGATCCGCTTTCATCTCGACGACGTGGCCGCCGTGTTCGCGCGCACGCCGCTCATCGCCGACCTGCAACCCGGAGGCCGTTTCCTGGCGCGCGACCTGTACCACGTGGGCGGTGCCGGTGTCGTCCTGCGCGCTCTGCTCGACGCGGGTGTGCTGTTCGGCGAGTGCATGACCTTCACCGGGCGCACTCTGGCGCAGGAGCTCGAGAGCGCGGCGCTCCCCGACGGCGAGGTCGTTCGCACCGTACAGAACGCCCGCTCGGCCGATGGTGGCGTCACCATGCTCACCGGCAACCTCTGCCCGGATGGCGCGCTGCTCAAAACTGCCGGACTCGCCACGCTGGTGCATCGCGGACCAGCGCGGGTGTTTGAGTGCGAAGAGCAGGCGCAGGCGGCCATACGCGACCGGCGCTACGAGCGCGGCGACGTGATCGTGATTCGCCACGAAGGCCCGCGTGGCGGCCCCGGCATGCGCGAGATGCTGGGCATCACCGCACTGATCTACGGGCAGGGCATGGGCGCCGACGTCGCCCTGCTCACCGACGGACGCTTCAGCGGCGCCACCCGCGGCCTGTGTGTAGGCCATGCGGGGCCGGAAGCGGCCGATAGAGGCCCGATCGCCTTGCTGCGCGACGGAGATATCATTTCGATCGACGCGCGCCCTGAGGCGCGCCGTATCGCGGTGGAGCTCAGTGACGCCGAGCTGACCGCACGCCTCGCCGCGCTGCCGCTGGCGATAGCGCCGAGGCTGGGCGGGGTGCTGGAGAAGTACACCAAGCTGGTCGGCCCGGCGAACCAGGGCGCCGTGACGCACTCGGGCGCCGTGGCGTGGCCGGCAGACGGGTAGTCGGCCTCGGCACGATCGCCGTATGCTCGCTTACCGAGGCGCCGCCGGCATCGCGGGCATGCACATCACGAAGATTTGATAGCGCGTCCGCCCCGCCGGCAGCTGCAGCCCGTCGTTCACCCGCTGTTCGGCGTCGGTGCCCAGCATCGCCTCGGCGTTGATGTTGAACAGGCAGTCCGCCTGCTCCCAGCGAAAGCGCAGCGATCCCTCGTTCGGCGAATCGCGGGGGTCGGGCGTGCGTACCCACTTCGCGGCGCGCAGCAGGTCGTAGAAATGCACCGCCTCCTTGTTGACACCCAGCTCGGTGCCGCCGGCGGCCGTAATCCGGCATCCGGGCACCTTCTTCTTGGTGCGCCAGTCGTCGATGGTGTCGACCTCCACCTCGGCCAGCATGTGCCGCTCGGTGCGCAAGAAGCGCGCGGCGGCGGTACAGGTCGATGTATCAGCGGCGGCCGGCGTACGAGCCAGCGAGAGCAGGAGCAGGGCAAGAATCATGGGCGGGGACGGAAGGACCCGGTTAACCGAAGGCGGTGGCCACGGTGGCCGATGTAAGATACAAGCCGCACCCTCCAACCGAGATCCGACACGCATGCCCACAGCCGGACGCGCCACGCTCGCCCAGTTTCTGATCGAGGAGCGCCGTCGCGCACCCGAAGCCACCGGTGATTTCGATTCGTTGGTCACGGACATCGCGCTCGCCTGCAAGGCGATCGCGCGTCGCGTCGCGCATGGGGCCTTGCAGGGCGAGATCGGGGGCGCCGGCTCGCACAACGTGCATGGTGAGGAGCAAACGCCGCTCGACATCGCCAGCAACGAGATCTTTCTGCGCGCCACTGAGTGGGGCGGCCATCTCGCCGGTATGGTGTCGGAGGAACTCGAGCAGCCGTATGCCATTCCGGCGCACTATCCGCGCGGTAAGTATCTGCTGCTCTTCGATCCGCTGGATGGTTCGTCGAATATTGACGTGAACATGTCCGTCGGCAGCATCTTCTCGGTGCTGCGCGCGCCCACGGCTGGGCCGCATGCCAAGCCCGACGACTTCCTCCAGCCCGGTACGGCGCAGGTCTGCGCCGGCTACGCGGTGTACGGGCCCAGCACGATGCTGGTGCTCACGATCGGCCGCGGCACACATGCCTTCACGCTCGATCCGTCACTGAGCGAGTGGGTGCTCAGCCACGCCAATCTCCGCGTTGGCCCGTCGGCGCGCGAGTTCGCGATCAATGCCTCGAACACCCGCTTCTGGGAGCCGGCCGTGAAGCGGTATGTCGATGAGTGCCTGGCCGGCGTGTCGGGTCCGCGTGGCTTCGACTTCAACATGCGCTGGATCGCGTCGCTGGTCGCCGAAACGCATCGCATTCTCATGCGCGGTGGCGTGTTCCTGTATCCGCGCGACAGCAAGGACCACACGCGGCACGGTCGCCTGCGACTGCTCTACGAAGCAAATCCGATCGCGTTCCTGATCGAGCAAGCCGGTGGAATGGCCAGCACTGGCTACAGTCGCACCATGGAGGTGCTGCCCACCCGACTGCATCAGCGCATCGGCTTCGTGTTCGGCTCGAGCGAGGAAGTGCTGCGCATCGAGCAGTATCACCGGGACATGCCGGACGTGTAGGATGTCGCAGCTGAAGATGCATTCGACAAAAGCAATGACGACAGCGTTCGTGCGAAGCTCGCGGAGAACGCGAAGGCACGCGAAGAACAGCAACCATAAAAGTGTCGCGCTGTTCATCTTATCCAGTGCTGTTTCCGTCGATCGGTGTCATCCGTGTTCCAGCGGTTGCCGTTGCTGTTTCCCGTTACCCGCCGATCGCCGACCCGGGACCCCGCGCTAGTCCAATCGTCGCGAATGCGGCGGCGATCTCGTCGAGTGTGGCCGGTTCGTCGATCGTCGGTGGCATCGTCCACGCATCGCCGTCGGCGATCGCCCGCATGGTTTTCCGCAGCACTTTCCCTGAGCGCGTTTTCGGAAGGCGCGACACCACGAGCACTTGCTTCAGGTTCGCCACCGGCCCCACCTGATCGCGCACCAGTTGCACCAGCTCAGCCGAGAGGTCGGCGGCCGGACGCGACACGCCGGCCTTGAGCACCACGAGTCCCACCGGCAGCTGCGTCTTGAGGGGGTCACGCACACCAACCACCGCGCATTCGGCCACATCCGGATGGCTCGACAATGCCTGCTCCATCGATCCCGTGGAGAGATTGTGCCCCGCCACGATGATGATGTCGTCTACACGGCCCATGATGAACAGGTAGCCGTCTTCGTCGATGTAGCCGCCGTCACCGGTGAGATAGTAGCCTGGGAATCGTGACAGATACGTGTCGATGTAGCGCGCATCGTCGCGCCAGAGCGTAGGCAGCGTGCCTGGCGGCAGCGGTAGCTTGATCACCACCGCACCTTCCTTGTTGGGCGGCAACGACACGCCGTCTTCGTCGAAAATCTCGACGACATAGCCCGGCACCGGCTTCGTTGGCGAACCGGGTTTCACCGGGAAACTGGTGAGCCCGAGACAGTTGGCCGCCACTGGCCATCCGGTTTCCGTCTGCCACCAGTGATCGATGACCGGCGTCTGTAACAGCGCGCGCGCCCAATGATACGTGTCGGGATCGAGACGCTCACCGGCCAGAAACAGCGAGCGCAGACACGACACGTCGTATTTCGCGTAGAACAGACCGGCGGGATCTTCACGCTTGATGGCGCGGAACGCCGTGGGTGCGGTGAAGAGCACGCGAACGTTGTGCTCCTGGATCACGCGCCAGAAGCCACCGGCATCGGGTGTGCCCACAGGCTTGCCCTCGTGCACCACGGTGGTGCAGCCGGCCAGCAACGGCGCGTACACGATATACGAATGCCCCACCGCCCAGCCGAAGTCGGAAGCGGCCCAGAAGACCTCGCCCGGTGCCACGTTGTACACGTGCTTCATCGTCCACAGCAGCGCCACCGCGTGTCCGCCGTTGTCGCGCACCACGCCCTTGGGCTGTCCGGTCGTACCCGACGTGTACAGGATGTACAGCGGGTCGGTGGCCAGCACCGGCACACACGGCACAGGTTCGGCCGTACTCATCGCCTCGGCCCAGTCGATGTCACGACCGGCGATAAGATCGCAGCGATGCACCTCGCGCTGCAGCACCACGCAATGCGCCGGCTGGTGGGTGGCCACCTGTAGCGCCTCGTCCAGCAGCGGTTTGTACGGTACGATGCGCTGCACTTCGATGCCGCAACTGGCCGTGAGCACCACCTTGGGTTGTGCGTCGTCGATGCGGACCGCCAGCTCGTGTGGAGCGAAACCGCCGAACACCACCGAGTGCACCGCGCCGATGCGCGCGCAGGCGTACATGCCGATCAGCGTTTCGGGCGTCATCGGCATGTAGATGATCACACGGTCACCCTGCTCTACCCCCAACGAGCGCAGCAACCCGGCAAAGCGCGCCACCTCATGCTGTAGCTCGGCGTAGCTGATCGTGCGCTTGGTGTTGGTCACGGGGCTGTCGTAGATCACCGCCGCCTGCGCGCCACGTCCATCGAGCACGTGCCGGTCGATGGCGTTGTAACAGGTGTTCATCTGCCCACCGCTGAACCAGCGATACAGCGGCGCCGCCCGGTCGTCGAGCACCCGCTCCCAGGGCGTGTCCCAGTGCAGCGCGAGGGCGGCCTCCTCCCAAAACGCGTCGGGATCGGTCTGCGCGGCGGTATATGCCTCGTCGTAGGCACTCAGGGAGTCATGCCGATCGGTGCTCTGGGGTGCGCTCACGATGCAATCACCATGCGGTCTCAGCCTTTTCGCAGGCCATGGGGTACGAAAAGATGCGTTGACGATGAACGATTGCTGGTGGGGCTATCGCGCGCCAGAGTGATCTCCCTCATACGGTGTCATCATGTCCGGATTTCTCGATCGACTCGCCGCCATGTTTCGACCATCCGCCCCCACCACTCACCGAGATGGCACACGCGCACCGGAAACCGTACGCACCACGCTGCGCGGCGTGCCGGTCGAAGTGATCAACACCCGCGCCGACATTGCCACCGCCGACGTACTCGCGCGCCTCGATGAGTCACTGGCGCTCATCGAGACGTATCAGCCGTGGCGCCTCGCCCATGTGCGGCGTGACATCCGCGGCATCCGCGTGGAGCGGTTCGCCTGCCGCGGCGCGTTCATGCCGCAGGACAACGTGATTATCACCGAACTCACGTTTCTCGCACGTCGCGATATCAGCGCGGCACCAGTGGCGTCGTCAATTCTGCACGAGGGCGTCCATGCGCGGGTGCACGCCATGGGTGTGTATCGCACGGAGGAAGAACTGCCCCGCGAGGAACGACTCTGCCGACGCGCGGAACTGGCGTTCGGGTACGCGTTACCGCCGGAACTCGGCGCCCCGGTGGTAGAGCGCGCGATCGCGAGTCTTGCGCTTGACGATCGCGACGTGGCCCCCACCGTGGATTGGCGGGAAGCGCAGCGCCGACAGGACGCCGCCGACCGCAACGCGTCGAGCTGACTACGCGGTCGAGTCGATCCGCCTGTCTCGTCGTTCGGGCGCGGCATCCAACGCCTCGCCGATCCGTCGGATGATCAAGCGCTGTTTGCCGGGCGGCCCGCGAGGCACGGCGCTCGATTCCCGCTCGTCGGGTTGAAAGACCGCATTCCTGACTTTATTGTAAGGAAAAGGAGAGATCATGAGCACGGCGACCGTCACGTCCAAGGGACAGATCACCATCCCCGTCGATGTCCGGCGGCGACTCGGACTCGAATCGGGAGATCGGGTGGAGTTCGTCGAGGTGGATGGTGGTTTCGCCATCAACCCGGCCAGTGATGACGTGCGCGTACTGAACGGGCTGCTGCGTAACCCGGCGAAACCGGTGAGCATGAGCGAAATGAACGCGGCGATTCGTGCTCGTGGCGGCAGGCGGTGATCGGTCTTGATACCAACGTGCTGGTCCGGTATCTGGCGCAGGACGACCGGGCCCAGTCAGCCGTTGCGACCGTGTTGATCGACACACTATGCACCGCAGAAACTCCCGGCTTTGTCGGGTTGGTCGTGCTCGCGGAAGTCGTCTGGATCAGCGAGAGTAGCTATGGTGCGTCGCGAGCCGATGTCGCGGAGATCGTTGGGCGCATTTTGAGTATCCGTTAGCTCGCGGTGCAGGACGCTGAGGTGGTGTGGCAAGCACTC
>JBBQXC010000184.1:0-9105 GCA_038210005.1 Gemmatimonadales bacterium | reverse complement strand
GATCGCGAGACGCACAGCACCGGCCTGACCGGCCACGCCACCACCGTCGAGGACGGCCTTGATGTCGTACTTGCCAAGCGTATCCGTGAGCGTGAACGGCTGCTGAATCGCGGACACGAGCGTCGGACGCGGGAAGTACTCCCCCAGCGTGCGGCCGTTCACGTCCCACTTGCCCGAACCCGGCGTCATGTACATGCGGCACACCGCACGCTTGCGACGACCGATCGTCTGAATCTGCTCTGACATTACTTGGCCTCAGCGGCGGAGAAGGTGAGCGTCGTCGGCGTCTGCGCGACATGCGTATGCTCGGCACCCGCGAACACGCGCAACTTGCGACGCAGCACCTGACGGCCCAGCGCCGTCTTGGGGAGCATGCCGTACACAGCCTTCTCGATCACGCGCTCCGGATGCTTCGCCAACACCGAGGCAAAGGGCGTGTGCTTCTCGTGACCCATGTAGCCGGTATGGCTGAAGTAGGTCTTCTGTTCGGCCTTGCGGCCGGTCACCTGTACCTTGGACGCATTGATGACGATGACGAAGTCACCCGTGTCCATGTGTGGGGTGTACATGGGCTTATGCTTGCCGCGGATGATCTTCGCGATTTCAGACGCGAGACGGCCCAGGACCATTCCTTCCGCGTCGACGATGTACCACCGACGGTCGATATCCTTCGGGGTCGCGCTGTAAGTCTTCATGCTAACGTGATCCGTGCGTGATTCGGAGACGCCACCAGAGGCGCTCAGAAAGAGATAAAGGAACTACGAAGGAAAAACAGGCACTGCTGAAAGCTGAAACGCCCGGAAAACGGGACAGACCCGTAGGTTACTCAGCATTGAAGTCTGTGTCAATGCGAGGGTTGAGGGTCGTTTCCCTGCGGCTCCATCCGACAGGAAATGCTCGGGCTCCCTTGCCGGTCCGGTGGCTCCTCAACCAGACTGTGCTCTGCGGGCGACGAGGTCCGCCCCCCCCCCTCCAGGAGTTTGCATGTCGATGGTGTCGGAGTTCAAGGAATTCGCCATGAAGGGCAGCGTGATGGACCTGGCGATCGGTGTCGTCATCGGCGGTGCCTTCCAAAAAATCGTCGACAGCATGGTCAACGACATGATCATGCCCATCGTCGGACTGGCCACGGGCGGGGTCGACTTCTCCAACCGCTTCGTGGCTCTCCAAGGCGGCCCCTTCACGACGCTCGACGAGGCCAAGAAGGCGGGGGTCGCCACGCTCAATTACGGCCTGTTCCTCAATCACGTGCTCACGTTCACGATCGTCGCCTTCGTCCTGTTCCTCGTGATCAAGGGCGTGAACCGCATGCGCCGCAACGCACCCGCCAAGGTCTGATCGCCGATCGGGGCCGATCCCGTGCCCGTCTCTTTACTCTGACGGGATCGGCCCCAGCTCCACCAGCAGCGCCCCCTTGTCGACGGCCTGCCCCGGGACTGCCAGAACCGCCGTGACCACACCGGCCACAGCCGCCCGCAGCTCGTTCTCCATCTTCATGGCTTCGACCACCACGAGTCCCTGTCCCGCGCTCACGGTATCGCCCACGGCCACCGACACGCGCACCACAAGACCCGGCATCGGCGCCCGCAGCGGCGCCGGCCCGCCGGCCGCGGCCGCAGCCGCAGTGAGATCGCGAATCGCCCGCATCCGCTCATCGAGCGCCTCCGCCTCCACTCGCTGACCGTCCAGATCGAGCGTCCAGCGGCCTCGTGACGCGCCGCGGCGCGCCACCAGACGGTGCACCTGTTCGCCGATCCGCAGCAGACGCACCGGCGTCCCCTCGATCGATGTCAGCGAGACGGCCACGCGCTCGCCCTCCACCTCCGCATGCGTGCCGTCGAGCTCCACGATCACACGCTCGCCGTTCACATCCACGATGTACTTCATGTCGTCGCCTCCGGGCGCAGCACACACACCGTTTCCACGTGCGCCGTCTGCGGGAACATGTCGAAGCAGCGCACGGAATCGATGCGCCACCCCGGTACGCGCGCGAGGTCCCGCGCCAGCGTTGCCGGATCACAACTCACATACACGAGACCGCGCACGCCACGGCCTGCCGCCTGTTCCAGCAGCGCCGTCACGCCCGTCGCCACACCGGTGCGTGGCGGATTGAGCACCACGACATCTGCCGGCAACGCCGACCCCAGCGCTGATTCCACCAGCGCGGTGACCACCTGCACGCGAGTGCCGACTCCCGCCTCCTCGACCCGACGACGCGTCGCCGCCGACCCAGACGCGTCGGCCTCGATCGACACGACCTCTGCACCATCGCGGGCAAATCGCTCGGTCAGCTCGCCGCTGCCGGCATACGCATCGATCACGCGCGTGGGCGCGAACGCCAGCACCGACGCATACACGAAGTCGCGCAACGCCGTGGCCACCGTTGGGTTCACCTGCGCGAACGCGAGCGCTTCGCGCGCGTCCGGCTCGTAGCGGCCGGCCCCCGCGGCCTCGTCGATCGACGACGCTCCGCCCGACGCCGCGATCTCGAGCGGCAATCCGCCGCCGACCGCCGCGCCGTCAGTCGCCGCATCGCCCGCGAGCCCGACCGGCTCACCGCCCCGCGGTAACCACCACACTGCACGGACCGGCGCCGAGGCACGCAGCAAGCCCGCAGCCCACTCCGCACCGCCGCTCCACGACTCCCCACCCTGCACGACAACCGCGACGGTTTCATGGCCCGCATCCGCCGACAACAAGCGGAACGAGACGCGCAAAAAACGATCCGTCGGCATGCCATGCAGTCGCTCACGCATGTCGAGCCAGCATCGCACGAGCACCGGATTCGCGATCGCACACTCGTCGAGCGAGAACACGCGCGCCGCATCATCGTGAGGATGCAGTCCACCGGTCCAACCGCGACCGCGCGGCAGCAGCATCAGCGTCAGTCGTCCTCGATAGCCCCACGATTCGCCGGTCACGAGCTGAGGGAGCTCGATGGTGCGCTTCCCGATGCGTGAAAGCGCATCCTGCACGATGTGGCGGCGCGCATCACGCTGTGTGTCGTCGTCGAGATGCTGCAGTTGACAGCCGCCGCAGCGATCACGTTCGTAGTGCACGCAGCGTGCGGCCACCCGATGCGAGGAGGGCGTGAGGATCTGCAGCACGCGACCGCGACCGTGACGCGCGTGCGCGACGTACGCCACCTGCGCCACGTCGCCCGGCGCCGTGCGTGGTACGAAGCACGCCAAGCCGTTCACCCGACCGACCCCATCGCCGCCCTTCGCGATACGGTCGATCGTCATCGTGGCGATCTCTTCCACGGCCGGCTTCTCCGACATCCGACGTGCGCGACGCTCCGGTCGCTTCTTCTTCATGAGGACCGCAGCGATTCACGCCGCGCCACGTCACGCCACGACGGACGGTGCGCATCGCGGCTCACGGCCGCCGCATCGTTCGTCTGCGACGTCGTCGTCGAGGCGGCCCCTGCGCCGCTTCCGGCGGGACGCTCTTCATGCGCCACCAACGCCGCCGCAATGGCGGCCAGCCGGACCGATTCGTGATCGAGGTCGGGAGCCGTCAACGCGGGCAGATTCTGTTCGAGCCACTGAATGTTGATGTCGCCACGCTGAAAGTCGGGGTGATCCATCACGCGCAGGTGGAAGCTACGCGACGTCTCGATGCCATCGATGGTGAGTTCGCGCAGCGCGCGTCGCATGCGCGAGATGGCGAGATCGCGCGTCGGCGCGTGCACGATCAGCTTGGCCAGCATCGGATCGTAGTGCAGACCGATGTCGCTCCCCGACTCGATGCCGCCGTCCCACCGCACACCGGGCCCGGTGGGCAGATGCAGATACTCGACCCGCCCCGTGCTCGGCAGGAATCCGTTCGACGGATCCTCACTCGTGATGCGGCACTCCATCGCCCAGCCACGCGGCGTGAAGTCTTTCTGTGCGAACGGCAGCGCTTCTCCGGCGGCCACGCGGATCTGCCACTGTACCAGATCAAGCCCCATCACGAGCTCCGTGACGGGATGCTCCACCTGAATGCGCGTATTCATCTCGAGGAAGTAGTACTGCCCGTCGGTGTCGAGCAGGAACTCACACGTGCCGGCGTTCACGTAGCCGGCCGCCCGCGCGGCGGCGACCGCTGTCGCCCCCATGCGGGCGCGCAGCTCCGGCGACACAGCCACGCTGGGCGCTTCTTCGATCATCTTCTGGTGTCGACGTTGCACCGAGCACTCCCGCTCGCCAAGGTGCACGACGTTGCCATGGGTGTCGGCCAGCACCTGGATCTCCACGTGGCGCGGGCCTTCGATGTACTTCTCGATGTACACGGCATCATCGCCGAAGGCATTCTGCGCTTCGCGCTTCGCCGAGGCGAGCGCGTCTGCCAGTTCCGATGCCGCGCGCACGATGCGCATACCCTTGCCGCCGCCGCCGGCGGCCGCTTTGAGCAATACCGGAAACCCGAACGTCTTGGCGATCGCGATGGCTTCGTCGGCGTCCCGCACGCTTTCGGTGGTACCCGGCACGACCGGCACGCCGGCCGCAATGGCCAACTGGCGAGCGGCCGTCTTCGAGCCCATCGCATCGATGGCTTCGGCCGGGGGTCCGATGAAGACGAGTCCGGCATCGCGGACTGCGCGCGCAAACCACGCGCGCTCAGAGAGGAAGCCGTAGCCCGGATGAATCGCCTGCGCACCGGTGCGGAGCGCAACGTCGACGAGTCGTTCGCCTACGAGATAGCTCTGGCTCGACGGCGGCGGACCGACGAGGACCGCCTCATCGGCTTCGCGCACGTGCGGCGCGCGCGCATCCGCTTCGGAATACACGGCAACGGTCTTCACGCCGAGTTCCTGACAGGCACGGATCACGCGAAGCGCGATTTCGCCGCGATTGGCCACCAGCACCTTGCTGAACATCGGCGGCCTCACAGCGGAAGGTTCCCGTGCTTCTTCGCCGGATTGCGATCGCGCTTGCCCCGCAGCGCATCGAGCGCATCGATCAGACGCGGACGGGTATCGCGCGGATCGATCACGTCATCCACATAGCCGCGAGCGGCCGCGTTGTACGGATTCGCGAACTTCTCCGTGTACTCGGCCACGCGCGCATCCATCGCCGCCTGCGGATCGCTCGCTTCGGCGATCTCCTTCTTGTACAGAATCTCCACGGCTCCCTTGGGGCCCATCACGGCGATTTCCGCCGTGGGCCAGGCCACGTTGTAGTCGCCGCGAATGTGCTTCGAGCTCATGACGTCGTACGCGCCGCCGTAGGCCTTGCGCGTGATCACCGTGAGTTTCGGCACCGTTGCTTCGCAGTAGGCATACAACAGCTTCGCGCCATGCTTGATGATGCCGCCATGCTCCTGCGCGACGCCGGGCAGAAAGCCTGGTACGTCCTCGAAGGTTACGAGCGGAATGTTGAAGCAGTCGCAGAAGCGCACGAAGCGCGCCGCCTTCATGGAGGCATTGATGTCGAGCACGCCGGCCATCACCGCCGGCTGATTGGCGACGATGCCGACGCTGTAGCCGCCGAGATGCGCGAAGCCGACAAGGATGTTACCGGCATAGTCAGTCTGCACCTCGTAGAACTCCCCATCGTCCACAATGCGGCCGATCACGTCGTGCATATCGTACGGCTTGTTCGGATTGTCGGGGATCACGTCGAGCAGCGACTCGTCGCGCCGATCGCGGGGATCGCGCCCGGAGCCGCGTGGCGGATCATCCACGTTGTTCGAGGGCACAAAGCGGAACAGTTCGCGGATCTGCTGCAGGCAGGCGAGCTCGGAGTCGCAGGCGAAGTGGGCGACACCGCTGGTCCCGGCGTGCGTGTCGGCCCCCCCGAGCTGCTCCATCGTGACGTCTTCGTGGGTCACCGTCTTCACGACATTCGGCCCGGTGACGAACATGTAGCTCGTGCCGCGCACCATGTAGATGAAGTCGGTGATCGCCGGCGAGTACACGGCACCGCCGGCGCATGGTCCGAGGATCGCCGAGATCTGCGGTACCACACCCGAGGCCATGGTGTTGCGCAGAAAGATGTCGGCGTAGCCGCCGAGCGACACGACGCCTTCCTGAATGCGCGCGCCGCCCGAGTCGTTCAGACCGATCACCGGCGCCCCGTTCCGTACCGCCAGATCCATGATCTTGCAGATCTTGGCGGCGTGCGCTTCGGACAGCGACCCACCGAACACGGTGAAGTCCTGCGAGAAGACGTACACAATCCGTCCTGCGATCCGACCGTGCCCGGCGACGACGCCGTCACCGTAGACCGGCGCCTCGCCATCGGCGAGTGAACGGGAGGTGACGAATCGGTCGATCTCGACGAACGAGCCGTCGTCGAGGAGAACGTCGAGACGCTCGCGGGCAGACAACTTACCCTTGGCGTGTTGAGCGGCGAGGCGATGGGCGCCGCCCCCCTGTTCGGAGGCATCGCGGGCGCTGGCCAACCGCTCGAGCTTCTGGCGCATGGACGAGGACTGTGACATGGCGCGGGAAGCTAGCGCGTATTCGCTGAAAAACGAGGAGCCGACCGCTCTGCGGATCGGCTCCTTTCCTTTCAGGGACCGGACGTTACGGCTTGTAGATGATCGGAAGGACGACCTTGGTCTTCACAGCCGCCCCGTTCAGCTTGCCAGGCGAGAAGTCGAGCTTCGATACGACCTTCTTGGCCGCTTCTCCGAGGGCGGTCTGCGTCGCGTCGACGACTTCGACGCTACCGGCTTCAACCTTGCCTTTGCTGTCGACGATGAACTGAAGCTCGACCATGCCGCCGACGCCGCGGCTCCTGAGATCGGCCGGGTAGGACTCTGAAATCAAACGGGCCGCTTGAATCGTGGAAGACAGCTTGGGCGGATTCGTGACTTCAGAAATGGGGTATACCTTGTCGTCCTGAGCCGCGGCCGGACGGGCAAGCGGACCGGCGAGCAAGAGGGTCGCAAGCGCGGGGAACAGGGAACGGCGAAGGGTCAGCGACATGGAATCGATTCTCGGGAGCGAGATGAGGGGCATTCGTTCGCCATCGCCCCCGGCATCGGGGTGATGAGCTATTGCCTCGGTTCCACGCCACTGGCGCGGCCCGGATCGGCACACTTTCTCTATCGGTCCTTGGTCTTACACTCTGAAGTGTTCCTCACAATTTCTGCAGGGTCCGTCACGCTCCCGGCCCTCGCGCAATGGACCAGTAGTACGATATGGTTATTGGTCGGTTTCGTGACGAGCCGTGTGTGACGGGCTTCACCTTCGTGCCGTCCTTGAACACTATTCCTGTGAGATGACATGCCGACTCGTGCAGCTGAGGCTGCTGGAACACGGTTTGCATTGATGCGGTGCCATTGAAGCCTTCCCTTGCCGACGCTCCCATACCCGCCATGTCCGACTTCCTCGATCTCCACGACGATCCGTCTGCCCGCCGCGTCCTGTATCTCGGCGCGATCCTCCTCGTCGCCGTGCCCTTCCTGCAGGCGGGTTCGCAGCTGTGGCCACTCCAGCTGAGCAACATCCAATGGCGCTTCGGCGCGGCGAACGCACTGTCGAGTGTGCTGCTGCTTCCGTACCTCGGGATGTCGCTTCTGGTCCTCATGTCGCGCGCACTCGACAGTCGTGGCCTTGCCCGAACGGTTGGTGCGATCTCGGCGATCTTAGCGCTCGTCCTGCTGGCATCGTTGGCGCTGTTCGCGTTAGATGCGCTCCAGCTGAAAAAGATCGTGAACTCGGCGATGATGAACACCTTCAACACGACCGCGCTGCGCGTCGGCGTGGTGACCACGTTGTTCCTGATCGCCTTCTCGTTGATGGCGCTGGCCTGCTTCAAGGCGCCGCGGAGCAGCAAGGCGGCTCCGGCCAAGAAGGGTGAGAAGCAGGCCGAAGAGGGCGTCGGGTTGATCGTCGGCCGCTAAGCGCGTCACAAGGCGCTTCGGCGCTGCACGCTTGACGACGGCGTACACAAGAAGGCCCCGGCATCACTGCCGGGGCCTTCTTCGATCTCCTCACCGTCTGAGGCTTACAGTCCGATCTCGTCTTCGGAGCTGTGCACCTTGCTCGGCTCGGCCGGCTTGGGCGGCTGCTCTTCCGGGACCGACGTCACGGCCAGCACGATACGGCGGTGGATGGGATCCACCTCCAGCACGCGCATTACCAGGTTCATCGTTTCCCATGCGAAGTCGGCCGGGTTCGTGACCGTGCCTTCGGGGTTGAGCTGGCTCACCGGAACGAAGCCTTCGATGTCGTTACCGAGATCGACGACGACGCCCTTGTCCATCAAGCGGACGACCTTGCCCGGAAGCTCGGTGCCGACCGGGTACGTCTCACCGATGCGAAGCCACGGATCTTCTTCGGCCTGCTTGAGGCCGAGCGAGATGCGCTTGTTTTCGCTGTCGATGTTGAGGATCACCACATCCACTGCGTCGCCCTTCTTCACGACTTCCGACGGATGCTGGACGCGCTTGGTCCAGGACATATCGGAGATGTGAATGAGGCCGTCGATGCCCGGTTCGATTTCCACGAACGCACCGAAGCTGGTGAGGTTGCGGACCTTGCCGTTGATGCGCGTGCCGACCGGGTACTTGAGCGGCAGAATCACCCACGGATCCTGCTCGGTCTGCTTCATGCCTAGCGAAATCTTCTCTTCGGTCTCATCGACCTTGAGCACCACCGCCTCGATCGCTTCGCCGATCGACACGATCTTCGACGGGTGGCGAACGTTGCGCGTCCAGCTCATTTCGGAGATGTGGACGAGGCCTTCGATGCCCGGCTCGAGTTCGATGAACGCGCCGTAGTTCGTGATCGACACGACCTTGCCGTTCACGCGCGTTCCGACCGGGTACTTGGCCGCCACGTCCTTCCACGGGTAGCTCTGAAGCTGCTTCAGGCCAAGCGAGATGCGCTCGCGCTCCCAATCGATATCGAGGACCTTGATCTCGAGCTCCATGCCGATCTGGACCATCTCGCTCGGATGCGAGATACGGCCCCACGACATGTCCGTGATGTGCAGCAGGCCGTCCACGCCACCGAGATCGATGAACGCACCGAAGTCCGTGATGTTCTTGACGACGCCCTTCCGCACCTGATCCTTCGAGAGCTCCTTCATGAGCTTCTCGCGCTTGCCGGCGCGTTCCTGCTCGAGGATCACACGACGCGACACCACGATGTTGCGGCGACGCTTG
>JBBQXC010000183.1:0-9119 GCA_038210005.1 Gemmatimonadales bacterium | reverse complement strand
CGACAAGTCGCAGGCGAAGGCCCACGGCCATACGTCCGGCAATGTCGGTGGCAAGGCGGGCTCCAAGGCTGCGGCGCCGACGTCGAACGATGCGCGCAAGTCGCAGCGTGCCGCCGAGAAGGCGCTGACCGACGCCGAGCTGCGGGTGTCGATGCTGGAAGCGAAGATTGCCGGCCTCACCGACGAACTGGATGATTCCACGCTGTACGACACGCCGGCCGGTGTGCAGAAAGCGGCCACGTTGGGTAAGGCGCTCGACGATGCGCGTGACGAACTCGATATTGCGGTCCACGAGTGGACGGCGGCTGCTGAGCGCGCGCAGCAGCTCAAGGGCTGATCACGACCTGACGCGACGATGCAGGGGTGCAACTTTCGTTGTACCCCTACGTAACATGAGGTCATGCGTATCCGCTCACTCCGTCTTGCCGCTGGCGCGCTGGCCTTGCTCGTCGCGCCGAAGTTCGCCTCTGCTCAGACGGAGAGCACCCCGTCCACCGCACCGCGTGCACTCCGCGAGTTGCTGGCGGATGCCAGTAAGCGGAATGCGCTGCCGCCATCGCTGATCAGCTTCACGTCGCAAGTGGAGACGGAGATCTCGGTGCTGCTGCGGCGCGAAGAGGGGAATGAAGCCGTCGCGGCGGTGGAGCAGGTGGCGAGTACGCTCAAGTGGAATCGCACCGGCTTCTACGATCAGCACATCGTCGGATATCGCGCGCAGCAGACGGGCGCGAATGTCTCGATGCTGTCGGTGTTTCAGACGGGTTGGCTCAATCCTGTGTTGTACGGCAACCGGTTGCGCGTGCGATCGAGTTCGCAGCAGACCACGCCGCGTGGTCGCGCCCGCGCTTCCACGCGCGCCGATGGCGCCGATACCCTGCCGGCCATTCATCCCTTGGCGGCCGACCGCGAGCGGTACTATCGCTACTCCGGTGGTGATACCGTGGTCACGGTGCGTGCGGGCGATCGCGTGATTCCCATCGCGCACGTGCGCGTGCAGCCGCGGACCGACATCACCGGTTCGGTGGTGCTGTTCGACGGCGAGATGGATCTCGATGCATCACGCGGGACACTGGTGCGCTTGCGTGGATACTTCGTGCGCGCCAACCCACCGCGCCGCGGCCTGATCGGTTCGCTCGGCGATGCCGTGGCCTTTGTGGAATACGAAAATGGCGAGCGCAACGGCGAGTACTGGTTACCGGCCAAACAGCGCATCGAATTGCAGGCCACCTTTCCCGGTCTGGGCGATGGGCGCGCGGTGATTCGCATTGTGTCGCGATTCTCGCAAATGAACGTGAACGACACGGTGCTCGATGCGCGCACCCTGGCCGCGGCCGATTCGCTGCGCGCCATTTCGCGCCGCAAGCTGAGTTTTGCGGCCACCGACTCACTGGCGCGTTTTGGCGCTTGGCAAACGGACGTCGGCGCTCTCTCCGTCGGTATGCACTCCGACGACTTCAACGACATCGGCCCCGATCGCTGGCGCTCCACCGGCGCACCGCGCCTCGACTACACCGTGCCGCGCGCCAGTGATGCGTTCCACTTCAATCGAGTGGAAGGCGTGTACACGGGCACGGGCCTCAAGTGGTCGCTGCGCGATCTCGCCCCTGGTGTCGTGGTGCGCGCGAATGCGGGATGGGCATGGAACGAAGGCACCGCACGTGGCCGTCTCTCGGTGGAACGCAAGCGCGGGAACTCCATGCTCGAAGTGCGAGGGGGACGCTCACTCGACAACACGAACGATTTCCGCGTGCCGCTCGATTCGGGCAACAGCATCGGCGCTCTGTTCGCGTCGCAGGACCCGTACGACTATGTCGATCGCCGCAGTGCCACGGTGGCCGCGGTACGCACACTCGGTGCCCGTCGCCTCCTCTCGCGCGTGGAGTTCGGTGTGGCCGACGATCGCTATCGACCCGCCACGTACGTGCGCAGTCCGCTGGGGGGCGCTGCCTATCGCGAGAATCGCCGCATTGACGAAGGCAGTTATCTGCGCAGCGCCGCCCTCATCGAATGGCATCCCGATTTCAGCGCCGAGTTCGCGAAGCCCGGCGTTGGTGCGCGACTCTCGTACGAGCGGGGTGATGGCACATTGCAATGGCAGCGTGCTGAAGCGCGGTTCACAGCGCGCCAGCCGTTCGGACCGTTCGTCGCTCTCGCCCGTGGTGACGTGGGCACGGTATTCGGCTCACGCATCCCGCCGCAACAGCTGTTTGAGCTGGGCCGATTCCAGAATCTTCCTGGCTACGAAGACAAGGAGTTCGCCGGTTCACGCGCCGCCGTGTTGCGCGCCTCGCTGCAGTACATCAGCCCGTTTTTTCGTCAGCCGGTACGCGCCGGTCGGCTATTCCTACCCGCATTGGCCCCGGGCCTCAGCGTGGGTGTACAGAGCGGCTGGGCCGATGCGCCCACCGCCGCCGCACGCACCAGCATCGACCGACTCGGCCCGCCCATCGGCAACACTCGGCTCGAGTTCCGGCCCCCGGTATCGCGACCCACCGACGGCATTCGCGCCTCGCTCACGGCCGGACTGCGCTTGTTCTCCGGCGGCATGTTTATCGGCGCCACGCGAAAGGTCGATCAGGCGGCGCCGTGGAAAGCGCTGGTCGCCTTCGGACAGCAGTGGTAGCGGCATTAACTTAAGGAGATGCGCACTCATCTCCTCGACTCGCGCCTGGGGTTCGCCGGCGACGATCTGATCTTCACGCTCAACGCGGCCGCCCAGCAACGGGCCGCTACGGGAGCGGCCGTTATCAACGCCACCGTCGGCGCCCTGCTCGACGACAACGGCAAGCTGGTGGTGCTCGACAGCGTGATGGCGCTGTGGCGCGAACTCACGCCCATGGAGATCGCGCCCTACGCGCCGATTGCCGGTGACCCGGCCTTTCTGCTGGCCCTCACGCAGCGGCATTGGCCCTCGCTCACGAGCCCGGGCGTGGCCGTGGCGACGCCCGGCGGATCGGGCGCACTGGCGCTGTCGCTGCGCAATTTCGTGGAGCGGGGGCAGGCCGTTCTTACGGCCGCGCCTTTCTGGGGACCGTACGCCACGATCGCCGCCGAAGCCTCGGTGCGATTGGAAACGGCACCGTATCCCGCGCCCGGCGAAGCGCTCGACATCGGCGCGTGGGAAGCCAAGGCCCGCGACCTGCTCGACGAACAGGGTCGTCTGCTGGTGTGGCTCAACGATCCTTGTCACAACCCCACCGGTCGCAGCCTCTCGCGCGACGATCGTCGCACACTGTTGTCGGTGCTGCGCGACATCGCGTCGCAGGGACCGGTCACGCTGTTGCTGGACTTCGCGTATCTCGACTACGCGCGCAATCCCGACGATGTGCGCGAGGCGCTCGACGACTACGCCGCGTTCGGTGCCGAACAGGCGGTACTGGTGTGCGCGAGCCTGAGTCTCAGCAAGGCGTTCACGCTATACGGCTCACGCGCCGGCGCACTGGTGTTTCCGTGGAGCAGCGACCCCGCGCTGAAAGGCGCGCTGGTGTCGAGCTGCCGTGGCACGTGGAGCAACTGCGCCCGCGCGCCCATGAGTGTGCTGCTGCGCATGTCCAAGAGCGAAACCGCGAGCCAAGCGCTGGCGGCCGAGCATGCACACTGGCGCGCCGTGCTCACGGAGCGTGTGGCGGCACTCGATGCTGCGCTCAAAGCCGAAGGGCTTCCCGGCGCGCCGTGGGACGGCGGATTCTTCGTGACCTTGCCGGCGCCGCCGAATCCGTTTGCGGTGTGCGATGCGCTGCAGGCCGCGAATGTATTCGTGGTGCCGATGCCGGAGGGGCTGCGCGTGGGGGTATGCGGGATGAAAGCGGCGGATGCGGGGCGGTTTGCCAAGGCCTACGCGGCGGCGATTGGCTGAGTGTTGTGCGGGGCGACTGGCACTCACGTGAGTCTCCCCGCTCGCACCAACGTCAGTAACTCCCCCCCAACAGTACCGCATTCGCAAAAATCGGCAGCGTCCCCCGCAGCTGATCGCGGTACACCGGATCGTGCGCGAACATGATCACGCGGCCGCGCCCCGCGCGCTCGGTCCACAGGTACGGCGACCCGCCGATCCTGGCGGCGGCCTCGGGCCAGTAGTAGCCCGCGATGCGCACCCGCGCTGCCGGGGCAAAGCGCATTACGGCTTCCCCCGCCGAGAGATCTTTCGGCACCGTGAACACGCGATCACTGTTCGCGAACACCGCCATCTCCTGGTTCAAGATGCCCGCCATGAGCGGTGACAGCGTGTCGATCGTGGCGCGCGCCATGACACCCGGCAGGCTGCCCGGCAGCGGTGCGCCACCGGTGCTGTCGGCGCGCGCCGAGTCGCGCTTCACGCGCGTGCGCACCAGCCCCACGCGCTCCTGCGACACCCACGCGCTGGCGGCGTCGATCGTGATCAGCACGCCGCCATTGCGCACCCACTCGGCCAACCGCGCGCGACCCGCGTCGCCCAGTAGGCGATCGAGCGCGCCGGTCTGTACCGACGGCATGATGAGCGTATTGAACGCGCTCAGGTCGCCGCTGGCCACGAAGTTCGCGTCGACCAACGTGCTGGCGTAGCCGATGCGCTGATCCATCGCGTACCAGCTGAAGCCGAACGACGTGCCGTTCACCGGCGCCCCACCAAGTAACGCCACCTTGGGCCGTTGTACCGGGATCACCGAGTTGCTGCCTAGGTCCGTGCCCGCATCCACACCCGCCGACGGAATAGAAGCCAGCTGCGCACCCGCTTCGGCGGCGCGACGCATCACCACGTCGTGCACATCAGCGCGATTGAGTGCCACGCGAATCACGAACGCGCCGTTGGGGAAGCTGTTGGTCTTGGATGTGAACGAGTTCGGCGCATACCACACGCGCACGGAATCGGTGAGCAGCGACGCCAGCAACCGAATGGACGATTCGCTGCCCGGAGCAAAGGCGTAGCCGTACACCGAGCGCGCCGGCGCCACGAACGCGCGCGGCACATCGGTGACCACCGTAAGCGAGCCGGGCAACGCCGACAACGTGTACGCGTCCACTCGCCACGCCAACGGCAACGACCACGCGGTCATGTCGTAGAACCGATTGCGCTGACCGGTACGACGAAGCTCGAGTTCGAACTTGATGAACGCCGAATCGAGCGCGGCATCGGGCTCCAGCAGCGCCTTGGCCAGGTACCCCTGCGGCTGCGCCAGGTCGACCACATAGCTGCCGGCCTTGGCGGTCATCGTGGACGATGTGCCACCGGCATACATGCTGGCGTTGGCCACCGATACATCGGCGGTGAGTCGCTGCACTTCGATGCCGTTGTCGCGCAGCTTCTGCACCAGTGAATCGGCCCGACCCTGCGCGTCACGCGCCAGCAACACCGCCCGCAGCGGCCCCTTGGCGTGCATCGTGATCGCGTTAGCGCGCGCCGCAGCATAATCGCGCACCAACTCCGTACGCCGACGCGCCGATGTCTTCACCGTGGCCCACTCGGCCGTAAAGTGCTCGAACGCTGCCTGGCGCAGCGTGCGCAGCGTGCCGTCGTTACGCATGACCGCACCACCCGAGCTCGACGCGCTCTCGAACAGCATGCCGATGGCGCCGGTCAGCATGGGCCACCCTTCGCCGTAGCCGGGATAGAACGAATCGTAGCCCTCGCGACGGAAGTACGACCAGCCGTGTACATCGAACGCTGCACCGTGCGCCGCCGCGAAGATGTCGAACCACTTGGGCAGATGCTTGGGATTGTTCTGATTATCCGGCGCGCGCGGTGGCGCGAAGTAGAACGACGAGCTGCTTCCCTGCTCGTGCAGATCCACCGCCACGTGCGGCCACCACTTCATGTACGTGCTCACCCGTCCCTTCGACTCGGGGTGCGACTGCGCATACCAGTCGCGATTGAGGTCGAAGTAGTAGTGCGACGTGCGCGGCCCCGGCCACGAACCGGCGTTGTTGAGCGCACCGGGCTCGCTGGCCACACCCTGTGAGCTCCAGCTGCGCTCGATGTCATGCGTGTGCCGCTCGCGTCCGTCCGGATTCTCGTTGGGGTCGATCAGCACCACAGTGCTATCGAGCGCCAGCTTGGTGTCGGCATCAGTGCCGGCCGCCAGCTGATACAACAGCGCCAACCCGGCCTCTGCCCCCGATGCTTCACCGCCGTGCACCGAGTGCGCGAGCCACACGATGCTCGGAATCCGCTTCACCGCGGCATCGATATCACCGGCACTGGCTCCGCGTGGATCGGCGATACGCGCGGCATCACGCTGAATCTCGGCCAATCGCGCCATGTTGGCTTCGCTCGAGATGGTGATGATGAGCATCTCGCGCCCTTCGAACGTGCGGGCCACTGTGTCCACCTTCACCCGCTTGGAGGCCGCAGCGATACGCTCGATGTAGCGCATCATGGCGCGCTGGGGCGTGAAGCGGGCGCCGATATCGTAGCCCAAAATCTGCGCGGGAGTGGGCACGCGCGGATCGAACGTGGCGCCGGGATCGGCGAAGGCATGCTGCGCCTGCGCGGGGCGGGCAAATAGGCCGCTGGCCAGCCAGGCCAAGGCCAGGGCGGTGCGGAAAAAGGATGAGGTCGTCATGCCGAGAAGTTCGCGCATTGCGGGCGATCTGTCACGGGTTGCGATGCTGGCTGCTGAGACAGCAACAACAACAGCTGGAACACGGAGAAAACGGATCTGACGGAAAAGCACTGATAAGATCAAAAGCGCTTTTCTGCTTATCAGTGCTATTCCGTGTAATCCTTCATCATCCGTGTTCCAGCTGTTGCTTTTGCAGTTACGATCTCGCCTACCGCGCCACCTTCACTTCCACCGGCTCCACACCGGCCCCGGTATACATCGCCACCGTCAGCCGCCCGGCGTCGAAGGCCACGCGATCTGCATACGTGAGCGGGAACGACCCGCTTCCACTCGCCTGACCGGGCCCCAGCAGTCGCGCACTCACTCGGCTTACACCGGCCGGGATGGCGATGCTGGCCGAAGTCGTGCCGCTGGCGGCAGCGCCGGAGATCGGACCCGAGATACGGCCTGCGTTGCCGGTGCGACGCAGCACGAGGGCCGACAGCTGAGCCGAAGACGGTGCGCCACCGGTGCTCTTTACCGTGGCTGACCAACGCAGCACACTGTGCACGCGATCGATTGTGACGCGTGTAGTCGCCACGACACCGCGCGCGCGGGTGGTCACCAAGATCGGTGCCGACACGGGCGCCTTGCCCGCCACCAGCGCCGGCGTGGTGCTCGGCGCGATACGTCGTGCGCCCGACTGCTCGAAGGCATAGGCCATCGCCACCAGGCGCGTGTCGCTGAAGCCCTTGCCCAATAGTTCGATACCCACCGGGAGTCCATCGGCGGCGAATCCGGCCGGCACACTGATAGACGGGAGTCCACTCTGCGCGCCCAAATTGCAGGTGCTGCCGTTTTGCACTTCGCCCACCAGCGTCGGCTTCTGCCGTACCGTGGGATACGCGATCGCATCGAGTGACAAGCTGTCGAGAATGCGCTCCATCCGTGCGCGCAAAGCCGCCTGCCGCGCCAGCGCGGTGCGATGCTGCTCACTGTCGGCCACCTGCACCGTGTCGATCACGCGGAAGCGTACTTCGAGTTGACGGTCGTACAAGCCGCGGTCGAGAATGTCACGCAACGACGTCACCGGGGCATTCGGGATCGTGCGCAAATAGTCGATGAGATCAAACTTCGTTTCCAGATTGATCACACTCGTGTTGGCCATCAGCGTGTCGAACTCCGCCATGGGTACATCGATTACCGTCGCCCCCTGCGCGCGCATGGCCGCAATCGCCGCACGTACGGTATCCGCAATTTCGGCGTCGGTATCGCGGAAGTACGGCAGGAACACGCCAATGCGCGCACCACGCAACGCCGTCTTGTTCAATGCCGCCACAAACTTGGGCGCTGGCGTGTCGCGCAGCACGTTGGTCACCACGTCTTCGCTGTCATAGCCCACGGTCACATCGAGCGCGATGGCGAGGTCGGTTACCGTGCGCGCCAACGGGCCACCGATGTCCTGCGTGTGCGACAACGGCACGATCCCGCGACGGCTCACCAGCCCCTGCGTAGGCCGCAATCCCACGAGTGCATTGAAGGCACTGGGAATACGAATGGAGCCGCAGGTGTCCGAGCCCCATCCCACCGTCGCAAAGCTCGCCGCGATGGCCGCGCCCGTACCGCCACTGGAGCCACCGGGGCAACGCGTGGGGTCGTACGGATTCCGCGTCTGTCCGCCCAATGAGCTGATGCTGGTGATGCCCGCCGCGAGTTCGTGCAGGTTGGACTTGCCCAGAATAATCGCCCCCGCATCACGCAGCTTCTTCACCACGAACCCATCGCGCGACGGCTGACTGGTAGCCAACGCCAGCGACCCCGCACTGGTGGGCATGTCGCCGGTGTCGTAGTTGTCCTTGATGATCACCGGTATCCCGTGCATCGGCCCGCGCACTTTTCCGGCTCTACGCTCCGCATCCAACGCCGCCGCCTCGGCCGCCGCCTTGGGGTTCACGCGAATGAGCGAATTGAGCTCCGGCCCCGCATGATCGTACGCCGCGATGCGCGCGAGATACTGTCGCACCAGCTGCACGCTGGACATGCGACCCGCCGTGAGTGCCGCCTGCACATCGGTGATCGACGCCTCCGTGAGCTCCAGCCGAGCACCAGGCTGCGCACCAACCGCGGCCGCCGCGCACGCAAGCAACCCCACCACCATCATCGCACGAATCTTCACGATCACACCCTCAAAGAATGTTGTTGCAGTTCTTCGCGTCTCTTCGCGTTCTTCGCGGACTTCGCGTCAAAAGCCATGCTTGCCGCGACAGAGGTCTCTCCGAAAGCACCAAACAGCAATTCAACGCGAAGCGCGCGGAGAACGCGAAGGACGCGAAGAACAGCAACAGCTTAAACGGGAAAGAACAGCGACTCGTATTTCACGTTCGTGCGCGGCGAGGCCATCATGGGCTCCACCGTGTCGCGCCAGCGCGCGTAGTGCGCCGTGGCCTTGTGCTCGGCCGGCGCGCTATCGGTGAGATAAGCCTCGATCAGTGTGAAGCGTGTCGGGTCATCGGCCTGCTGCAGTACGTCGAAACGTGCGATGCCCGGCTCGAGCACGCTGTTCGTGGCGTTGTCGAGCGTCGCGGCCTTGAACGCGCTCAC
>JBBQXC010000182.1:0-9212 GCA_038210005.1 Gemmatimonadales bacterium | reverse complement strand
AGTACGCTGAGAGCCCGGCGTGGCTCAAGGCGCTGATGAACAGCTTCGCCGATGGCCTCAACTACTATCTGGCCAGGCATCCGCAGGTGAAGCCGAAGCTGCTGACGAAGTTCGAGCCGTGGATGGCGCTCACGTTTACCGAAGGCAGTATCGGCGGTGACATCGCCGGCGTGAACGCGGGGGGTATCGAGCAGTTCTACGCACCGCGCATGGGGATGTCGCCCACGGCGCCGTCGCGCGAGGAACTCGACGCGGCGTTCGAGCCGCGTGAGCCTACCGGATCGAACGGCTTCGCGATTGCGCCCAAGAACACGGCCAACGGACACGCGCTGCTGCTGATCAATCCGCACACCGACCACTACTTCCGCCCGGAAATCCACGTGAACAGCGAGGAAGGGCTGAAGGCGTACGGCGCGGTCACGTGGGGGCAGTTCTTCATCTATCAAGGCTTCAACGACAAGAACGGCTGGATGCATACCACCGGTGGCGGTGATGTGGCCGACGAGTATCTCCTGACGGTCACCGAGCGCGACGGCAAGGTGTTCTACCAGTACGCTGGCGGTGAGCGCGAAATGCAGGCCAAACGCATTGTGCTGCCGTACAAGACGGCCGCGGGCATGCAGCGCAAGACGGTCACGGCGTACTTTAGCCATCAGGGGCCGATCATCCGCACCGAGAACGGCAAGTGGGTCGCCGTGCGTTTAATGCAGGAACCGATCAAGGCGTTGATGCAGTCGTTCGGCCGCACGAAGACCAGCGACTTCGCGAGCTACAAAAAGGTGATGGAACTGCGCACGAACTCGTCGAACAACACCGTGTACGCTGATGCGGCCGGGACGATCGCCTTCGTGAACGGCGACTTCATTCCGAAGCGCAATTCGAAGTACGACTACACGCGCCCGGTCGATGGTGGCACGCCGGACACCGAGTGGCAGGGACTGCACTCGCTCGACGAAACCATCCTCGTGACGAATCCGGCGACCGGCTGGCTCATGAACACCAACAACTGGCCGTTCACCGCGGCCGGTCCGAACAGCCCGAAGATCGGTGATTATCCGAAGTACATGTCGCAGTATCAGGACGAGAACGCACGTGGGGTGCACGCCATCCGCGTGCTGAACGGCCGCACGGACTTCACGGTGGACAAGCTGATCGCCGCCGCGTACGACAGTTACCTGCCGGCCTTCGAACAGAGCATTCCGCCGGTCGTGGGTGCGTGGGATGCCCTGCCGGGCGCCGATACGCTGCGCCTCCGGCTGGCCGAGCAGATCGCGGTGCTTCGCAGCTGGGACTATCGCTTCGGTCTCACCTCGGTCGCGATGTCGCTGGCCAATGCGTACGGTGAAGAACTCGCGCGGGTCACCCGCGGCAATCGCGCCGCCGCACGCGACAACGCGGTGATGCTGGGTGCGCTGGCGCGCAGCTCCGACAAGCTGACCAGCGACTTCGGCACCTGGAAGACGCCATGGGGTGAGATCAACCGCTTCCAGCGACTCGATGGCCGAATCACGGCCGTGTACGACGACACCAAGCCCAGTATCCCGGTGCCGTTCACATCGTCGAACTGGGGCTCCTTGGCTGCGTTCTCGCAGAACGGCGTGCGCAGCACGAAACGTATCTATGGGAACCGTGGCAACAGCTTTATCGCGGCCGTCGAATTCGGCCCGCGCATCGTGGCCAAGACCTCGCTCGCCGGCGGCGTGAGTGGAGACCCGGCGTCTCCGTTCTTCATGAATCAGGCTGAGGACTACGCGAAGGGGCAGTTCAAGACGGTCAGCTACTACCGCGAAGACGTGGAGAAGAACGCGAAGCGCACGTACCATCCGGGTCAGTGAACGTGGTGACTGACGCGTCGCTGCGTCCCGCCGCAGCGATCGACTTCGGCGCCAGCAATACTGACGTCGTGGTACGCGACGGCAGCGCTACGCGCCATTGGACACTGCCCAGCGAAGGGCAGCCCGATGAAGCGCGTGTGCGACGGGTGCTCGACGCGGGCGGCGTGTCGCCGCGTGACCTCGAGTGGATCGCTGTCACCGGCGGCAATCGCGCGCTGCTGCCGCAGATGATCGACGAGCGTACGCTGCATCGCGTCGATGAAGTGCAGGCGATCGGACGCGGCGGGCTCGCGCTGGCTCATCTCGAGTCAGCGCTCGTGACCAGCGCCGGGTCGGGGACGGCGTGCGTGGCGGCGACCATGAACGGCGCGCACCACGTGACTGGAACCGGCGTCGGCGGTGGCACGCTGGTCGGACTCGGCCGACTCCTGCTGGGCACCGTCGATCCGCGCGAGATCGATGCGCTGGCGCAGGCCGGCTCCGACACCACCTACAATCTCACGATTGCCGAAGTGCTGGGCGGTGCCATTGGCAGCCTGCCGCCGGAAACGACGGCGGTGAACTTCGGACGCGTGGCCCGTCATCCGGTGGAGGCGTCGCGCGAAGATACCGCGGCCGCGCTGGTGAACATGGTGGGGCAGGTGATCGCCGTGATCGCGATCAATGCGGCGCGTGCGCAGCAGCTGCCGCACGTGGTGATCGTGGGCCATCTCGCGGATCTCAAGAGTATCCGTCGTACGTTCGGACTCGTGGCCAAGTTCTACGGCGCCACGATTCTCACGCCGGAAGCGGGTGGCTCGGCGACCGCCATGGGAGCGTTGCTGTGCACCGAGCGCATGCTGCGAACGGGCGCGTAAACCACGCTCGAGCGCAGCCGCATGGCTTACTTCGCCTGACAGAGATGGTCGAGGGCGACCTTCGGCATAGATCCCGGGAGCGGCGTGGCGTACCCCGGAATCCCGACTTCCTTGTGCTGCGCCACTTTCGTGCCCTTCGCGTCGCTGTAGTACCAGTTCTCCTTCACGGCGACGACCTGCTTGCGACAATCGAGCATGAGCAGGGTGCGCGAGCTGTACCAGTTGCCGCCCGGCACCTTGGTGGCCTTGTGAAACTGCACACGCAGCGCGGCGGTGATGATGCCCCCGTCGCGCTTCACCGACTTCGGCTCGAGCAAGACCGTACCGCCGTTGATCAGGCCGATCGGCTTCGGCGACTGCGCGCTGAGCGACGCCGCGCCGGGAAAAGCGACGAGTACGAAGCGCATCGCCCAACGAATGTGCGTCATGGAATGCTCGGAGGCATACGGCCGGCGTCCATCTCCGCCGTCTCCGACGGCGCGATCTTCGCGAGCCGATCGTTGAACAGGAAGAGCAGCACCAACACGATCGTCCACTGCATCAGGATGGTGCCGATGTTTTCGATACCGAAGAGGTCGAATGCACCGGGGCCACTCACTTGCCACATCCACCAGCCCATCAGCGCGACGGCCTCGAACGGGACGAGGAACCGGATCACGAAGTCCCACCACGCGCCGACGCGAATGTTCGAATACTGATGGTTGATCTGTTCGGCGCGGAACTTGGCGGGACCCATGCGGCCAACCGCGAGGGCAAAGAAGAGCCCGGAAAGCATGAGGCCCACGCCCCACACCCAGTCCTGGTTGTGCAGGACGTCGAGCGAGAAGGCCGACGGCAAGCCGAGCACAAGTCCGAACGCGCCCACCACCCACACAGCGCGCGCGCGCGTCCAGCCCATGTCGAGCAGCACGCGCGTGCCGAGTTCCACCATCGAGATGAGCGAGGTGAAGGCGGCGAAGAAGAGCGCGAGGAAGAAGAACGTCATGAACAGGCCGCCGGCGGGCAGCGTGGAGAACAGCTTGGGAATCCAGATGAAGGTCACGCCTTCGTTGCCGGCGCCGAAGATCGTGTTCTGCACGAGATCGGCGTCGAGTGGCGCGCCGGACGCAACGGCTTTCGCGAGATCGGGGAAATCGGCCAGCGCTTGCGGGTTGCTGGCGATCGAGGCTACCAGCTGCGGCACCACGGTGAACACCGTGCAGAACACCATCATGCCGGCGCACAGTGAGACCAGATTGTTCGCGGCCGGGAGCAGGAACGCGTTGAGCGCCGTGTCTTCGTTCTGGCGCATGTAGGCCGCATACGTGAGCACCAGACCCCAGCCGGCACCGGTGTCCCATGCATTCTGCGTGAGCGCCTGTAGCCAGATATTGGCGTTGCCCAGCTTCTCCCAGTCCACGCCGTAGAAGTAGTCGAGCCCCGCACTGGCGCCCGGCAGCATGAGGGCGCGACCGGTGAGTAGCAGGATGATACCGATCAAGATCGGCATCAGGATGGTTGTGGTGCGTTCGATGCCCTTCACGCCTTTGGCCACGATGAACGTGGCGCCCACAATCGAGATCACGTGCGGCAGCACCGGCGCGGTCGTGGTGGAGAATGCACGCCAGAAGCTCACGGAGTTGTCGCCGTCGACTTCACCGAGTCCGGCGGCAATCGCGTACCGCAGCGTCCACCCGCAGATCACCGAGTAATACGCCATGATGGCGACGGCCACAAAGGCGATGAACCCGCCCATCCATGCCGACTTCTTGCCCACCGTGCGCACGAACGCGCCGACGGGGCCCAAGCGTGTCATGCGCCCCATGCCGAACTCCACGAGGATGAGTGGGATCGACCAGGCGAAGAGGCAGACGATCCAGGCCACGAGGAACTCACCGCCGCCATTGGTGGCGGCGATACGGGGGAAACGCCAGATGTTGCCTGTGCCGACGGCCATGCTGAGCATGGCCAGCATCATGGCCCATCGGGACGAGAAGCCTTGCAACTGACTCACGAACGCTCCGGAAGAGTGGTAGTGGCGGCCGGGCGGGGTGGCCGCACCACTGGACGGGGCGAAACTACTGCGCGGACCGCGGCGGACCTAGGGGTAGCGGTGCTATCGACTACAAAGAGTGGTGCGTGTCTGCGGTGGTCGCTAACGTCATTTGTCCTCCTCACCGAGCTGGCGCTGCCCTCTACCGCCCTTCACGATCAGCTGCAGCGCACCCTCGGTGACGCCTACGTCGTCGAGCGCGAGCTCGCCGCCGGCGGCATGAGCCGCGTGTTCGTGGCGACGGAGACCGCGCTGCGCCGTGAGGTCGTGATCAAGGTGCTCCCGCACGAGATGACGGGCGCGATGTCACTCGACCGGTTCCGGCGCGAGATCGGGTTGGCCGCGCGGTTGCAGCATGCGCACATCGTGCCGCTGCTGCGCGCCGGAGAAAGCGAAGGGCTGCCGTTCTTCACGATGCCGTATATCGCCGGCGAATCGCTCCGCGCGCGCATCGCGAAAGGCGGCGAGTTGCCACTGCACGAAGCCATGCGCGTGTTGCGCGAGATCGCCAGCGCGTTGAGCTACGCGCACGCACAGGGCATCGTGCACCGCGACATCAAGCCGGAGAAGGTACTGTTGTCCGGTGGCGCGGCCATGGTGACCGACTTTGGCGTGGCGAAAGCGCTGAGTGAATCGACGTCAGATGGCAGCGAGGGGCTCACCTCCGTCGGCATCGCACTCGGCACGCCGGCGTACATGGCCCCCGAACAGGCCAGTGCCGACCCACTGGTCGATCAACGCGCGGATCTCTACGCGTGGGGCGTGATGGCGTACGAGCTGCTCACGGGGCAAGCGCCGTTCGCCGGGCGCTCGCCCCAGGCGATGCTAGCCGCGCACGTCAGTGAAGCGCCGGAGCTCATCACGCGGCGCCGCACGTCGGTGCCGGCGGCGCTGGCGCAACTCGTCATGCAGTGCCTCGAGAAACGGCCGGCCGATCGCCCACAGTCGGCGAACGACGTGCTGCGCGTGTTGGACAGCATCAGCACGCCGAGCGGCGGGTCGGTGCCGGCGAATGTACTGCGGTCAGCCGTTGCATCACCAGCTCGCGGGCGTGTGCCGCGTATCGCGCTCGCACTCGGCACGATGGGTGTGGTATTCGCCGCGTTATTCTGGTGGCCCGGCCGCGCGCCGACGTCGGCGAATGGCGGCGCTGCCGTGGCCGCCGACACCGCGTCGGTAGCGGTGCTGCCTTTCACCGAACTCAGTCAAGACACGAGCACTCGTTACTTCGGCGACGGCATCGCCGAGACGCTGATCAGCGCGCTGGCCAACGTGCCGGGGCTCAACGTGACCGCGCGTACGTCGGCCTTTTCGTTTCGTGGCACGAACACCGACGTTCGCGAGATCGGTCGCCAACTGGGTGTGGCCACCGTGCTGGAGGGCACCGTGCAGCGCGCGGGCGACAAGCTCCGTATCACGGCGCAATTGGTGAAGACCGAGACCGGCGTGAACATCTGGTCGCAAACGTTCGATCGGAGCGCGGCCGACATCTTCGCCGTGCAGGACGAAGTGGCGCGCGCCGTGGTGATGGCGCTCAAGGGACGGCTGCTCGTTGCGCAGGCGCCCGCCCGCGCGACGGCGCAGACGCGAGATCCCGTGACCTACGATCTGTACCTGCAAGGCCGCTTCTACTTCGGTAAGCGCGGCCAGGCAAACCTCGAGAAGGCCATCGATTTCTTCAAGCAGGCGATCGCCCGCGACTCGCTGTGCGCGGCCGCGTGGTCGGGGCTGGGCGACGCGTACTCGGTGCTACCGAACTACGCGCCGACGGCCGACGCCACGAAAACGGACCGCGAGGCGCGGGAAGCCGCCGCGCGGGCCGTACTATTGGACCCGAATCTCGGCGAGGCGCAGGCAACACTCGGCGGCGTCTCGACGCAGGCTTGGCAATGGGCGGGCGCCGACAGCGCACTCCGACGCGCCATAGCCTCGAGTCCTGGGTATTCGACGGCGTATTCGTGGTACGGCGAATTACTTATCGCGGTTGGACGGTTCGACGAGGGACTCGTCATGGCGCAGCGGGGGGTCGCGCTCGACCGATTGTCGCCCATCGCGCTCAACACCGTTGGCCTGGCGTACCAGGCGAACGGACAGATCGATGAAGCGTATCGCTGGTTCGAGAAAGCGCTGGCCCTCGATCCGGATTTCGTACCTTCGAATCTCAACGCCATGGCGATCGATTTAGATCGTGCAGACTCGAGTGGGTTCTTCAACCACTTCCCCGACGAGTCGATGACGGACGGCCTCCGAAAACTCTGGCAGGCGGGCGGTCGTGACGCCGTGCGGCGCGCTTTCATCGAGAACAGAACGATTCCGCCTACGTTCCGCGCGTACCAACGGGCGGCGCTCGGAGACCTCGACGGTGCCTTCCGCGAACTGGACACCGCCATTGCCACGCGCGACCGGATGATCTCGTGGCTGTATCCGAACTTTGTCGGCCCGATCCGCCAGGATCCGCGAGTCGCGGCGGTGGCGAAGCGCGCGGGGGTGCCGGCGTTGACGCGGTGATGGCGCTTGGCTCGCTGAGTAAAGTCAGAAGAAGCGTTTCGGGAAGATCACGAACTGGATGAAATTGAACTCCACCTGATCGAGCGCGACCTCGCGCCCACCGGTCACCATCACGTTCAGGCGTGGCGTGTACCGGAGATTGGTGCGGAGGATCATCGATTGCAGACGGTCCGGGCGGATGTCCCAGCCAACGGTGACGCCAGGACGCCAAAGTGTGGCGTCTCCACGTACGCTGCCGCGCACCGAGAGCTGCTCGCGGCTCACGTGCGGTCCGACGAAGGGCACGAAGCCGTGGTAATCGACGAGGAACTTGAACGCCTCGATCGTCGTCGCCCGACGCGTCGCTTTGTGTGCGTATCCGTACGCCGCCGCCTCGCTCGAGTTCTGTCGATACGCGACGCCTATCTGAACGTCGGGACGAGGAAAATGATACCCCACGCCGATGTCAGCGAAGATCCGCGCGTTGTGATGCTGCCCAGCATACCCGAGATCACGCAGATGCGGTGATGCCCGCGGAAAGAACGCGCTCGAGGGTCCGATACCAACCGTCAGCCCGCCAAGCGACCCGTCAGCGAGTCGTTGCTGCACGGCCCGCTCCGTCTCGCCGCTCTTCCACTCTCGTTCCGCGCCGAGCGTCACGTCGAAGGCTCGCGTAACTCCCAGCGAGATCCAGCGTGGATGCATGGTGATCGGGATCGTGGTGGTCGGCGAGTCCGGATACCTCGCGTTGTACGGCACGGCACCGACGCCGAGCGACCAGAGGTGGTTGCCGCGCTGATACGTCAATCCGCCGGTCAGCGGCCAGCGCACTTGACCCTGCCTCGGACCGTCTCCCTGCTCATACGCGACCGACATGAGTGACGCGCCTAGCCACGGACGCAGCGCATTCCGCGTCAGCCGCCAGGGATAGTACCGGGCGCCTGTTTCCACCCGGGTCCGGAAGGGCGAGTCGCCGAAGCGTCGAACCGGAATCGCGATAAAGAAATCCGCGTGCCCCCAAAAATGCGTGCCGCCGATGATGACGCGCGCTTCCTGGAGCGCATCGTCCACACTCGAACCCTGCGCCGGAAAGGTCCGCGCATCGACGCCGAGTGTCATCTGCGCGAAGCGATGGCGGGTGTTCCCGCCGTCAATGTAGACCTGCGCCTCCGCCATGCGAACGGGAGTGATCGTCGCGACGAGTAGTCCGACGAGAAGTGTGATACGTCGCGTCATGTTGCCTCCGCCATCGCGTGGGCGCGATCAAGGTTGTGCCAGGGGACCCGACGCCCGGCGCGTCGCCGTGAACGGATAGCTCCCCATCGGCTCCGGCAGCACAATGGTTCCGACCATGCTATCGCGTCCTTGCAGGATGCCGATCACACGGACCTCGCTCGGTGCTCCCTGCATGGTGAGCGGGAACGTGAATTGCACGGTGTCGCCACTCACCGTGCCGGTCAGCTTGGACGAGCCCACCTGATCGATCTGAATGTCGCCGAGCAATGACGCCGCCGACTGGGTGAAGCGCAGGGTCGACGCCACCGGCCCGCGCGGAGAGACGCCGGACACTTGCCACGTGCCGGTGAGGTCGATCGACGTCAGGTTCGACTTCATCGCCGCGGCCATTCGCAGGTAGGTCGCGAACGTCACGGCCGTCGTGGTCCCGGTGGTATCCTCGCGCATGTAGATCACGGCGATGGTGTTGTGGTCTGGCGAGAGTACGTTGGTGAGCCGCTGTGTCACGCGCGCGTTCTGCTTGTTCACGATCTCGTTCACGAGCGGCGAGACCGCGCTCACCGCGGCGCGCGTTTGCCCAGCGTTGCCCGTTACCGGCATATCACGGCCGTCGAACTCCGTGGTGTACCACCAGCGCGTCGTGTCACCGCGCGCGTTCACTGCCTCGATCGTGACCTTCATGCCGCTGGCACCGAACGGCTCGTAGGTCATGATGTTGCTCGCGGGGGCCGGGGCGTCGCTCTTGAGCAGCCAGCGGCCGAAGCG
>JBBQXC010000181.1:0-9332 GCA_038210005.1 Gemmatimonadales bacterium | reverse complement strand
CTGACGGTCACGCCCATGACCCAGCAGGACGTCATCGAGATCTTCGGCATCGTCGGTGAGGTGGAGGGGCTCGCCGCCCGCTGGGCAGCCGGGCTCGACGACGCACCGCGCGGCTCGCTCGTGTGTGAGCTCACGGCGCTGAACGACGCGATGGCCGCTGAGGCTTTACAAGCGCCGGCGAATGCCGCAGAGACCATCCGGCTCGACACGATCTTTCATCGCACATACGTGGAGGCCGGCGCGGGCCGACGGCTGCGGTCGTTCCACGACTCGATCAAGCCGCACGCCGATCGGTTCATCTACCTCTACTACACGACGCTCACCACCGAGATCACGGTGTCCACTCGTGAGCACGGCGCGATCATCAAGTCCATCGCCGACGGCGACGAGGCCGGCGCCCAACGCGCCGTCCAAAGCAACTGGGAGAACGCGGCGGCGAGGCTCAGCACGAGCATCGCGCGTCATGGAGAGCGCGGGGTGTGGTGATCGGCACGCGGCGCATCACGGCGGCGATCTCGCTGCTTCTGGCATCTGGCTGCGGCAGCGGCGGCGGACCCACCTCGCCGCCACTGCCACAGCCCACGCCGTTTCCGATCAGCGGTGCGGCGGTGCCAGGCATGAGCAGCGTCGACGCAGTGATTGCTGCGCTCATGCAGCGCTGGCGGATCCCCGGTGGCTCGGTGGGCATCGTTAAGGACGGTCGACTGGTATATGCGCGCGGCTTCGGCTATGCGGACGTCGTGTCGAAGGAGGCGACGGCGCCCGATGCGCTCTTCCGCATCGCCAGCCTCTCGAAGCCGGTCACAGCGGCGGCCGTGCTGCGCCTGGTGGAGCAGGGGCGGCTCACGCTCGACGCGACCGCCTTCCCGCTGCTGCCGGAGATCACGCCGCTGCCGGGCGCGACGGTCGATCTGCGGCTGGCCCGCATCACTGTCAGGCAGCTGCTCGAGCATGCCGGCGGCTGGGACCGCAACGCGACGTTCGACCCAATGTTCCGCTCCAGCGAGGTTGCCACGGCGACCGCCACGCCGGTGCCGGCCAGCGCCACGGCGGTGATCCGCTACATGCTCGGCCAGCCGCTCGTCTTCGAGCCGGGCACGCGCTACGCCTACTCCAACTTCGGCTACACGGTGCTCGGCCGGATCATCGAGAAGGTGAGCGGCCAGACATACGAGCAATACGTGAAGGACGCGGTGCTCGCGCCCGCCGGTGCCGCGCGCATGCGCCTCGGCCGCTCGCTCAACGCCGACCGCGCGTCCGGCGAAGTACGCTATTACGACCGAGGCACGCTCCCTTCGGTGTTTCCCGGCGGCGGCGGCGTCTCGGCGCCCTACGGCGGCTTCAACCTGGAAGCGATGGACGCACACGGCGGCTGGGTCGCCTCAACCATCGATTTGCTGCGCTTCGCGACGGCGGTGGACGGATGGTCGACGCGTCCCGACGTGCTCAGCGACGCATCCATCGCGTCGATGACCGGCAAGCCGCGGTCGCCGCTGTGGGACGCATCCGCCTTTCACTACGGGCTCGGCTGGCTGGTGCGGCCGGCGGAGGGCAACTGGTGGCACGACGGCTCGCTGCCGGGTACCGCTGCGCTCCTCGTGCGAACCGGCACCGGCCTGTCGTGGGTGGCCCTCTTCAACGCTCGCGACATGATGACCAACTCGACGTTCCAGTCCGAAATCGACGGCGCGATGTGGCAGGCGGTGAACGGTGTCACCGCCTGGCCGACGCACGACTTGTTCGCAACCTTCCCGTGACCTGCTGCCTCATGCGCGCCCGCCGACTGGTCATCTCATTCCTCGCCGCCGCTATGCGCACGCACGGCACGCTCGGCGCACAACCGACGCCGGTTGACTACACTCGCGCCATCGCGCGACTGGACTCGCTCGTAGCGGACGAGGTGGCGGACAAACGGCTTCCGGGCCTGTCGATTGCGCTCGTAGATGACCGGCGCAACGTGTGGTCGCGCGTTTACGGACGCGACGGGCCCGATTCCACGCGACCGGCCGCCGGAAGCGCGGTGCAACGCGTGGGCTCGGTGTCCAAGCTGTTCACTGACATTGCGGTCATGCAACTCGTGGAGGAGGGCCGCCTCGACCTCGATGCACCCGTTTCGCGCTATGTCGGCGACGTGCTGTCTCCGGAGCCTGCATCGGCGCGCATCACGCTCCGCCACCTCATGGCGCACCGCTCGGGCCTGGTGCGCGAGCTGCCCGCGGGCAGCATGTACCTCGATGTCGAAAACCCGGCCCGAGTTCTCTCGGTGCTGTTTGCCGGCGGGCGCGGTCCGCAGGGACCGGTGATCGGGCGCGCCATGCTCGACTCCCTGTGGACCCCGCAGTTCGTGCCAGCTGGCATCACGCCCGGCCACGGCGGCTTCCCCCTCGGTTTCGCGCTTTCCGAGCTCGAGGGCCAGAGGCGCGTGTCACACGGCAACGCGATCTACGGGTTCTGCAACGAGCTCGCCGCGCTGCCCGACGACCGGCTGGGTGTGGCGGTGGTGGCCACTGCAGACGGCGCCAACGCGGTGAACGAGCGCATCGCCGAGGCAGCGCGGTGCATGCGCACAGCGCGCGACGGCCTGCCGCTGCCGGAGATCGAGCGCCCGACGAATCTCTCGCCCGAGACCGCGCGATTGCTGGCCGGCCGTTACGGCGCCGGTGACCATGCCGTGGAGCTGAAGGAACAGTCGGGCCGGCTCTACTTCGTCCCATTAGGCGGTGGCGCCCGGGCAGAGCTGCGTTCACTGAACGACACAATGCTCGTGGTCGACGACCGGCTCGCGTACGGAGCGCGCATCGTGCTGCGGCCGGGCGCGATCGTCTCTAACGGCCGCACGCTCCGCCGCGTCGACGTGGTCAGGCCGTCGCCCGCGCCGGCGCGCTCGCGGCAGGCGATCGGCAAGTACCGGTGGGACTACAACACGCTTTTCTTGCTCGTGCGCGACGGGAAGCTGCACGCGCTCTGGGATGCCACGCCACCCACGCAGCCCGTGCTCGCGGCCGAGCCGACGCAGGACTCTCGGCACGACCGCGGTGCGGCTGTGGACCTCACGCTCAACGGCTTGCGCACCGGCCGTCCGGTGGCGATGCCCGGCGGCAACGACGAGTTCTCCAACCGCAGCTATCGGGACTATCCGGACTGCACGTCGCTACAGCGGTGGCACCGCGAACTGCTCCGGCGATGTATGGAGGCGGAGGGCTTCACTGTGTACGAGGCCGAGTGGTGGCACTTCGACTTTTACGATTGGCGCCGGTACCCCATCGGGACGGCGACATTCGAGGAGGTCGAGCGCGCGGTGACCGCCCGACGCGGAGACGCGTGATGACGCGCCCCGATGTCGCACCAGACGACGATGGCATCACCATTCGCCAGATGCGGACGCGCGGTGAATTCGTCGCGTGCGTCGAGCTGCAGTCGGCGACATGGGGCGTGACCTTCAGTGAGAAGGTGCCACCCACGATTCTCAAAATCTCTCAACGGCTTGGTGGCGTCACAGCTGGCGCGTTCGCGGCGGACGGAACGCTCGTCGGATTCGTGTACGGCATGACGGGTGTGGAGGATGGGGCACTGGTTCACTGGTCTGACATGCTGGCTGTGCGCGCGGGTCTGCAAAACCTTGGTATCGGGCGCCGACTCAAGTCCTTCCAGCGCGACACTGTGCGCGCGCTTGGCGTAAGGCGGATGTACTGGACCTACGACCCGCTCGTCGCGCGCAATGCGCATTTTAACATCAATCGACTCGGCGCGCGTGTATTGGAGTATGTGCCGGACATGTACGGCACTGACACCGGAAGCGCGGTGCACGGCGGTGTCGGCACCGACCGCTTCATCGTCGAGTGGCTCATCACGTCGGCCAACAGCGAGACGCAGTGGGCGTCGAGCGCGGCTGCGGGACCGACGCCGGACCACGCACCGGTGCTCAATGAGCCACCCATCGGTGGGCGTCTAATTGATCTCGCGCACTTCGACGGCGCGTTGCCGACGGTAGTGCGCATCGAGATCCCACCGGACATCGCGCGCGTTCAGGCGGAGAGCGAGGCCGGTGCGGCTCGCTGGCGTGCGAACACTCGCCAAGCGTTCCAGTGGGCGCTCGCCCGAGGCTACCAAGTGGACTCGTTCGAGCATGGCGCCGAGACCGGGCGCAACTTCTACCGGCTCTCACGTGAATGATCGCGCGGCGGGATTGAGCATTCTCGCGCATGGCCTGGGTGCGCCTGGTTGCGAAGTATTTGCTATCATAACCAGTGATCCGCACTGAGGAGATTATGTCACTACGATCCCATTGTTCAGCCCAGCTTCCAGGCCTCGACCGACTGTTCGCCTTGAACGCCGAGGGCTTTCGCGGCTTTGTCGCCTGGTTGGCCACGCCTCAGATGCAGTTTAGGGCGCTCGGGGCCGTCGACTGTCGTCTGGCCTGCGTTGGTGATGTCAGCCCTCACGAAGGCGATGAGCGCGACGCTCTCGGTCGCGGCGCTTGCACCCGAGAGCGGAATGAGCTGTGCGAGGTAAGGGTGCCGCCGTGCGAGCCGTTCTGCATCTCGTCTGGCGCACACCGAGCACCGCATCGGCGACCTGATCGTGCGCCGCGAGCCCTTCGCCGCGCCGCAATCGACCCTCACCTGAGACCGACGATGACACATCCTGACTTCCGACGCCCTCTCGCCCGCGCCCTTGGCGGACTTTCGCTCGCGCTCGCGCTCGCGGCACCGCTCGCCGGCGCGCAGACCGCCGATGCCGGACTCGCGCGGCTTGAAGCCCACTTCGCCGAGCTCGCGCGCGTGGCCGGCGGCACTGTGGGCGTGGCCGCGGTGCACTTGGAAAGCGGGCGCGCCGCCTATCTTAATCGCAGCGAGCGCTTCCCGATGGCGAGCACCGTGAAGGTCCCGCTCGCGGTGCAACTGCTAACGCGCGTGGACCGCGGCGAGCTGCGCCTGGATAGTATGATCAGCATCCAGCCGGGCGACCTTCATCCGGGCAGCGGCACACTTACCGACCTGTTCAGCCAACCTGGCGTAGCGCTCTCGGTGCGCAACCTGATGGAGCTCATGCTCCGCATCAGCGACAACTCGGCCACTGATGTGCTGCTGCGCACCGCCGGCGGCGGCGACGCGGTGAATGCGCGCCTCAGCGCGCTCGGCGTCGTCGGCATGCGCGCCGACCGGCCCACGGTCCAGCTCATCGGAGACTACATCGGTGTGTACGACCTACCTGGTGACGACGTGTCGATCGCGGAGTTCGCGCGCCGCTCCGGCGCGGTTACCGACAGCGGCCGCCGCGCCGCGCTCGTGAAGTTCGCCGCCGACTCGCGCGATACCTCCACGCCTGAAGCGATGGCCGTGTTGCTCGGGAAGATTCACCGGCGCGAAGGGCTCAGCGAGCGCAGCGCGTCGCTCCTGCTCGACATCATGACGCGAAGCACCACCGGCGCTGACCGCATCAAGGGGATGTTGCCGCCGGGAACCAGCGTGGCCCACAAGACGGGCTCGCTCGGTCCTGCGCGGGGTATTCCCGGCGGGCGTACGGTGAACGACGTGGGCATTGTGACCCTGCCGAACGGCGCCGGACATCTGTTGATGGTCGGCTTCGTGAAGGAAGCCGAGGATGCCGCTATGGGCGAGCGAGCCATCGCCCACATCGCACGCGCGGCCTACGACTACTTCGTGCTCGCCGCGCCCGTGTCGACCAGCGGCGCGGCGCGGTGAGCGGATCCGGCCACTGCGCGCGTGCCGATGTGCTGGCAGCGCTCTTCGCCGCTGACCGGTATGACGCGCTCGTGGGATGCGGCGCGACCTGCAACGGCGCTCCAAGTCCTCTTCCGCTGAGGGGCGCACGGCGGTGGCGTTCTGTGGCGCGCACGGAGCCGTGCCGCATGAGTCGACGGATTCGATCGAGGGCGCGGCTGCGGTTAAAATCCCGGTTCAGACTTCATCGTCGCGCGGCTGGTCGATCCAGCCATCCCGGCGGTTGTGACTCTGCCCACTTCGGTGCTCGCGGGGCGCACCGCCGTCCTGTTCCGGCGCCGTCGCGAGGCGGGCATCGCGCAGGCAGAGTCGTGACGCGGTGCTGCATGGAATGCTTGCGTGAACGCCACATTACGCAGGTCGGCGGACGCGAAAGCACGACGTCGGGCTTGTTCAGCCGCACCCTTTCCTTCATTGGCCGGCGGTACTGAGCCGGAAAGCAACTCCGCGAGTCCCCAACCCCTACGCCCGTGCCGAATCGCCCGTTCGCTGGAATTGCATCGTTGCTGCTGCTCCTGATCGCCTCGCCGCTCCCCGCCCACTTTCCAGCGCCCACGTCTGCGGTGGACAGCGCGCACGACCGCAACCACGTCTGTGCGCCGTCGAAGCAAGAATACAAGGACCGCAAGGGAAGGGTCCCGACGTGGAATGATCACGTGTCGCACAACAATGACGACGACTTCTCGCAGCCGCAGACGATCGTCCACAACGTTACCACGTCGATCAGGGCGCCCGCGTTCGACGTGGCGGACTGGTGGGACCGAAAGGACTTCTTCGGTCCGTTCGCCACCTACCAAGCACTCGCGAAGCGAAACCTGCCGTCGTCGGCGCAGAGCGCGGCGCGCGACACTGAGCCCCTGTACGACGTCGTGATCCGCAACGGTCGCGTGCTCGACGGTGCGGGGAACCCGTGGATCCTGGCCGACGTAGCCATCAGGGACGGCCGTTTCGCGAAGCTCGGCGTCGTTACCGGCCGCGGGCGCACCGAGATCGACGCGCGCGGCAAGTACGTGTCTCCTGGGTGGATCGACATGATGGATCAGTCGGGCAGCGTGCTTCCGGGGAACGGGCTGGCCGAGAACAAGCTGCGCATGGGCGTGACAACTGCCATTGGAGGTGAAGGGGGCACGCCCGTGCCAGCCGGCCGCGTGCGCGAGTACTTCGACCAGCTCGAGAAGTCGGGCATCAGCATCAACTTCGGCTCGTATTTCAGCCAGACGCAGACGCGCGTTCCGGTGCTCGGCAACTCGGCGCGTGCCCCCAGCGAAGCGGAGCTCGACCGGATGCGGGCGATCATGGACACTGCAATGCGCGGCGGTGCGATGGGGATGACGTCCGCGCTCATCTATCCGCCCAGCTCCTACAGCACCACCGACGAGCTAGTGGAAATCGCCAAGGTGGCCGCGAGGCACGGCGGCACATACGCGAGCCATATCCGCGGTGAGGGCAAGGAGGTGGTGCAGAGCGTGCGTGAACTGATCGAGATCTCGGAGCGCGCGGGCCTGCCCGGCGAGGTATTTCATCTCAAGGTCGCACACCGCCCGTCGTGGGGCATCCTGATGGACTCGGTGCGCATCGTTGTCGAGGCCGCGCGCGCGCGCGGAGTCGACGTGGCCGCTGACATCTACGTCTACACCGCCGGCGGCACCGGGCTCGAGGCGACAATTCCGAGCTGGGCGTTCGAGGGCGGCGGCGACTCCCTCCGGGCGCGGCTTCGCGATGTAGATACGCGCGCGCGTTTAAAGCGCGAAGTCGCCACTGGTTCGCCGGGCTGGTGGAACATCGTCGAGGCAGCGGGCGGCTGGGATGGCGTGGTGCTGGCCAACGCGCGCAATCCCAGAAACGCTCAGTACGTGGGTCAGCGGCTCTCGGAGATCGCCAAGGCGCAGGGCAAGAGCCCTGAGGACGCCGCGTGGGACCTCGTGCTCGACGGCGGCGGACGGCGCGTGATGGCCATCTACCACATGATGAGTGAGCAGGACATCGAGGCCGCGTTGCGCTTTCCGTGGACGAGCATTGGCAGCGACGCCGGCGCGGTCGCACAGGTGGGAGTGCTCGATAAGACCGGACTCCCACACCCGCGCTCGTTCGGTAACGCCGCGCGCGTGATCTCCCGTTACGTGAAGGAGCGCAAGGTGCTCACGCTCGAGGATGCGGTGCGCAAGATGACGTCGTGGCCGGCAACCCGAATGCGGCTTACCGACCGCGGCGTTATCCGTCCCGGCCTATGGGCCGACGTGACGATCTTTGACCTCGAGGCGCTCGACGACAGGGCCACCTACGAGCGCCCGATGGAATTCCCGACCGGCATCGACTGGGTGCTCGTGAACGGCGTCGTGGTGATCGAGCACGGGAAGCACACCGGCGCCAAGCCTGGCAAGGTGCTGTGGGGCCCGGGCACCATCGGGCGTCCCTGAGAACCGGCGCACCTTGGGACGCGCTCGTCGAGCCCAGATTCACCGCACTGATCGGGCACATGATTCAGTCGGAGCACCCATCGCGATTCTCGATCCTTCATGAGGCATTTTTGTGTCGGCTAGGTATTTCCGCATCGATGCTGGCCACTTTGCTGAACACTCGTTCCTGTGGCCGTAAAGCCGAGATCGCGAGTCAGAACGGAATCGGACCACCTCGTCAGGCTCGGCTCGAAGCGACCGCGGATAAAAATTGGCTGCATTCTCTGTTTACGACGGATGGACTCGCCTTTGACTGCCGTCAGGTGACATGACCTCTGGCCAGCGTCCCCGCTGAAGCTTGCGGTGGACAGGATCGCTGAGTCGTCGCTGCCCGTATGCAGGTTCTCTGAGGAGAAATTCGAGCTGGAGACAGGCGTTCGAGAGGTCTCAGGCGCAAGCAGATGATATGCGAACGGCTCGGCCGAAGTTACGAGAGAGCATCCAATCCGACAGGATCGCTCGCTCTTTCGTAAACAGTTCGGGTAGTCCATTGTACTTTCGCCGGACGTCATTCGTAAATTTTCAAGTCGTTGGTGACAAACGACTTGAGCGGCCCGCTCACCGCGACGCGGTGCACGTCCAACCACGCGACGCGCCGGATCCACCCATCGGACGACAACACCGAGCGTTCGAAGTCACGGACGGGCTGGAGTTCCCAGGAGCCCGACTCGTCGGTCCTCACGGTGGAAAGCGATATGATCACTGTCACCCTTACCGGCCTGAGCGCCTGGTTCGGGAAGTGGGAACCCGACCGGTAACGGCGAGGGACACCGTGCTGTCGTTGGTGCTGCAGTACGACGTCTGGTGGCACACGCACATACCCTCCCTCTCACCACCTGACACGATCACCCCCATCCCCGAGTACGTCACCAAAGCGTGCGAAGGCTCCGAGGCGGCGTTCTACGCCTTTGCCCGGGCGAAGGCTGACTGGGCTGCCTCCGACGCCGACGCCGACGCCGACGCCGAGCGTGAGGCAGAGCGCGCGGCCGTCCGGCGCGACGTGGCCATCCAAAGCTTCGTCGCCGTGGCGATCTCCAAGGATCGACGTCAGCGGTAGCCGTGCCCGCGTCACCCGGCCAGCATCGCACATCTGGCGGGCGCGGGCCGTACCACATCGCTACATCGTGATCCG
>JBBQXC010000180.1:0-9394 GCA_038210005.1 Gemmatimonadales bacterium | reverse complement strand
GTGTCACTCGTTCGATGCGTCGTCATTGTTCCGGCTCGGTTGAGGAAGGACGGCTGCGAGGTGGCTTTATCCGATGACGCCGTGTTCGATGCGGCCGAGGATGGCGACGACCGCCTCGGCCCCCTCCGGGGTCCTTGCATGATCGCGTGGCGCGACGCCGCCGAGCGCCCGATTGCTCGTCGCCAGCCAGCGCGCCGCCTTCTCGTCCGACCCAAGCGCCTGCACGGCGCGCCGGTGCACCTTCGCGGCGAGTCGCTCGGCCGCCTCGATGCCCTCGGACTGGTCGACGGCGCGCTCGGTGTTCTGATCCGTCACTCTGCCGAGAGATCCAACCCATGTCTCGCGTCGACGTGCCGCCCGTTCGGCGCGACTGGTTGCGCCAGGGTCTAGCGGGAGGTCGTCCTGTGCCGCCGCCAGACCGGCCTGAGTCCGCGCCTGAACAGTGGCCTCAGCGAGAAGCTCACCGGCGCGGAGTGCGGCCAGTAGCGCCGCCGCCTCGTCTGACTCATCAGGAACTTTCACAGAATGCCTCCGGTCGGGGAAGGTGCAACCTACTGGTCGTGTCGCGTTTCGCTGATCGCGACGCGCTGCGAAAGGTCCACGTCGCCGTGCTGGCCGGTACACCCATGTCGCGGATGCGCATCGGCACGTGCGTGACGCTGACCCCACGCGCGTCGGCGAGGGCAAGGAGCGCGGGCATATAGGGCGTAAGTCCGTCCACCGGTTCCGTCAGGTCGATGAAGGCGGTGACGCCGGCGTTGAGGAACGCGGTCAGCTTCGCGGTGGCGATGTTCGGTGCGACATGCGGCGCACTCCCGGGGTACTCGCCGGCGGTAAGTCGGGCGAACGGGACGCCGTACGAGTTCGGGATAGGCGCGAGAGGACTGATGAGCATCGCTGGAGCGAGAGTGGGGCGAACGACTGACATGACCGCGAGTCTGTGCACGCGCTGTGTCGTCCAATGACACCACGCCTAAATCTAGCGGGGCCGTCTGACGGTGACTCGGCTGCGCGTCGCGTAGGGAGCTCGGAGCAACGATGCGGAGGTTGTACGCGATCTCCTCGCCACTACCCGAATTACGAGAATGCTGCGCGACCCCAATGCGGCAGATCACCGCACGCTGCCGTGCCATACCGCCTTCATCCGCCGTCCGCTGGGCCCTGTGTGCCGATGCCGCCCAATCGCAAGCCATCGTTGCGGGCGGCGGGACTTGGGCTCACTTTGGCTGCAGTGGCAAGCCTCTCCCTGCGTAACGGAGCACAGCACGTGACGTCACCGTCGAGCACCCCTCTCATCGTGCTGGCCTTCGCCAATGAGCGCCTCGATGACCGTCGCTACCTGCGCAACCTCCCCGAGGAGTTGCGCGCGATGCGGAAGTCGCTCGCCACCGCGGAGGCTGCCGGATTGTGCGAGGTCGTGGTCATCCCGAACGCCACGTTGGAGGAAATCCTCGATGTATTGCAACATCCGTCCTACCGTGGGCGCATCGCCGTCGTGCACTATGGCGGCCATGCGCGAGGCGACGGATTGCAACTGGAGACCTCGGTTGGCGGCGCGGAGCTGGCGCACGCGAGCGGACTGGCACGCGTACTCGGCCAGCAGCGCGGATTGCAGCTGGTGTTTCTGAATGGCTGCTCGACGCAGCCCCAGGTGGACGCGCTGTTTTCCGCCGGCGTGCCGTGCGTGGTTGCAACCGCGTGTTCCATCAGTGACGCGGTCGCAACCACGCTGGCGGCGCGCTTCTATCGTGGTCTCGCCGGTGGCGTGATCGTCGCCGACGCGTGGGCAGAGGCCGTGGGTTCGGTGCAGGCGGGAATGCCGACGTCGCGCGAGACCCTGCGAGACATCAGCGACGACGATGCAACCGCAGTGGATCGCTGGCCGTGGGACCTGCTGGTGCGGCCGGGCAGCGAGAGCGTGCGCGAGTGGAGCCTCCCCAAGGCCGCGGGCAATCCGCTGTATGGACTTGGCGCGCTCCCCGACCGCGATTTACCGGACACACCGTACCGGCACCTGCAATGGTTTCGCGAGGACGATGCGGCGGTGTTCTTCGGGCGCGCGCAGGAAACGCGTGAAGTGTACGATCAGGTGGTGGCGACGACCGGTGCGCCGCTGCTCCTGTTCTGCGGACAATCCGGCGTGGGCAAGTCGTCGTTGCTGTCGGCTGGGCTTGTGCCCTACCTCCGCCCCACGCATGACGTGGTCATGGCGCGCCGTGATCGTGACGCCGGACTGACGGCCACTCTGCGTGCCGCGCTCGGCGCACCGGAGGGCGCCTCCATCAAGGCCGCGTGGCGCGACGCCGAGTCGCGTACCGGGAGGCCTGTGGTGGTGCTGTTGGATCAGGTCGAGGAGGTGTACACGCGCGCTTGCGCGGACGTCGAGCTGACGGAGTTCGTGGAGACGCTCGTTCAGGTATTCGGCGCGCAGGGCGAACGGCCGCGCGGTCGCCTCGTGCTGAGCTTCCGCAAGGAATGGCTCGCCGACATCGAGGATGTGCTCAAGGCGGCCAAGTTGCCTCGGTCCAAGTTCGTGCTCCATCGGTTGACTCGCGCCGGCATCGTGGAGGTGGTGGAGGGCCCCACGCGCACCGACGCACTGCGCACCCAATACCGCTTGGCCGTTGCCGACGGGCTGGCGGCGATCATTGCCGACGATCTGCTGTCCGACGTGTCCGCCACGGTGGCGCCTACGCTCGCCGTGCTGCTCACGAAGATGTGGACACAGGCGATGGCGTTGGACGAGGAGCACCCGGTGTTCGATACGCCGCTCTACCAGGCGCATCGTCTCACCCTGCTCGAGTTCCTCGATGAGCAGTTGGCGGCGTTGCACGTCCGCATGCCGGGCGCCATGGAGTCTGGGCTCGCGCTGGATGTGCTGGCGTACCACACCACCGCGCTGGGGACGGCCGAGCAGCGCTCGGTGACCGAGCTGGATTCGATGTACGCGCATCGGCGGACCGCGGTGGCCGCGCTGGTGCAGCACGCGGAGGAGTTGCACCTGTTGGCGAGTGTCCAGCTGCCGACGGCGAGGGGTACCGAGGCGGTGCAGGGCACGCGGCTGGTGCACGACACGCTCGGGCCCATGGTGCGTCAGCGTTTCGAGGAGTCGGATCGACCGGGGCAGCGTGCGCGGCGTTTGCTGGAGAGTCGCGCGGTGGACTGGCGCGACGGGCGCGTCGGTGCGGCGCTGGTTACGGCGGACTTGGCCGTCGTGGATGCCGGCGTGGACGGGATGCGCGCGCGCACCACCGCGGAGGAGCGCATACTGGACGCCAGCCGTGCAGAGTTCGAGCGGTTGCGACGGGTGCGGCGGCGCAATCGGCGGCGGAAAAGGGCAGCGCGCCTGGCGGCAATTGCGGTGCGTGAGCCGCAAACGGACCTTGCATTGCTGATCGCCGTGGAGGCGGTTCGGCTGGATCGGTCGTTCGTGGCAGCGGATGCCCTGATGCGCGTGTGCCAGCGGGACACGCCACGAATGGCTCGCGCGATTAAAGGGCACACCGACGTAGTCAGCAGCGTGGCATTCAGCCCGGACGGGCGGGTGCTGGTCTCGGGTGGCCTGGACAAGACCGTGAGGCTCTGGGACGTGGCGACGCGACAGCAGCTGGGTGCTCCGCTCACGGGGCACACTGGCGGAGTCTTCAGCGTCGCATTCAGTCCGGATGGGCGGATGCTCGGCTCGAGCGGCGACGGGATCGTGCACCTGTGGGACGTCGAGACGAGGCTGCCGCTGGGGGCGCCGCTCGTCACGCACGCCCGAGTCTGGGGCTTGGCGTTCAGCCCAGATGGGCAGTTGCTCGGCTCGGCCGCCGACGACGGGACCGTGCGCCTGTGGGATTTAGGGGCGCGGCAGCCGTGGGGCGCGCCGCTCACCGGGCACAGCACGATGTTGACCGCCTTGGCGTTTAGCCCAGACGGGAAATTGCTCTGCTCGCCTGGCGCTGACGGGACAATGCGTCTCTGGGACGTCACGACGCTGAAGCCATTAAGTGAGTTCATCGGCCACAGTCGCGATGTCTACAGCGTCGCATTCAGTCCAGATGGGCAGATGCTCGGCTCGGGCGGCGACGACGGGATCGTAAGGCTTTGGGACGTCGAGACGCGTCAGTTGCTTGGCGAGCTCAAGGGGCATAAAGGCCCTGCCTTTTATGTGGCGTTTAGCTCGGACGGTCGGGTGCTCGGCTCGGGCGGCAACGATGGGACCGTGCGCCTCTGGGACGTGGCCTCGCGACAGCCGAAGGGAGAAGCGCTCAGCACCCGGTCGCTCGGCGCGCCGAGATCGTTAGGCGATAGAGCGATATATGGTGTGGCGTTTAGCGGCGACGGACGGGTGCTCGGCTCGGGTGGCGGTGACGGAGCTGTGCGACTCTGGGACGTGGCCCCGCCGCCGAGCGTGACGCTCAGCGGGCACATCGACGGGGTCAGCAGCGTGGCGTACAGCCCGGGGGGAAGGGTGCTCGCCTCGGGCGACAACGACGGTACGGTGCGCCTTTGGGACATGGAGACGCGGCAGCCGCTGGGTGCGCCGATGACCCGGCACGGCGAATATGCAAAGGTGGCATTTAGCCCAGACGGTCGAGTCCTGGTCTCTGGAGGGTCTGACGGGGCTGTCTGGTTATGGGACGCGGCGACGCGGCGGCCTCTCGGCGAACCGCTCGCCGGCGACAGAGCGATCCGCATTCTGGCCTTCAGCCCGGACGGTCGGGTGCTGATCGCGGGTGGCGGTGACGAGACCGTGCGGCTCTGGGACGTGGTGACGCGGCAGTCGCTGGGTGAGCTCACCGGCCACGGTACTGAGGTCTATTGCGTCGCATTCGATCCGGACGGGCGAGTGCTGGTCTCGGGTGGCGGTGACGAGACCGTACGGATTTGGGACGTGGCGACGCGGCAGCTGATTGGCGAGCTCGAGGGGCACAACGGGTGGATCAATAGCGTGACGTTCAGCCTTGGTGGGCGCGTGCTCGCGTCGGCTGGTTATGACGGGCTCGTGCGCCTCTGGGACGTGGCGACGTGGCAGCCTCTGGGTGCGCCGCTCGCCGGGCATACTGACCAGATAAACGGTGTCGCGTTTAGCCCGGACGGGCAAGTGCTCGGCTCGGTAGGCATTGACGGCACCGTTCGCCTCTGGGACGTCGCGACAAGGCAGTCGCTGGGCGCGCCGCTCACCGGGCACAACGGCGCGATCATCAGGGTGGCGTTCAGCCCGGATGGCCGGGTGCTGTGCTCGGGTGGCCGAGACGGGACCGTCCGGCTATGGGACGTGGATTATTTGAGTCAAGCGCGTGAAAACTCTGTGAGCAACCTGCCGCTCGCCGTGTGGCAGGACCTGATGCCCGGCAGGCCCTATCGCCGCACGTTCGCCGAGCTTCCGCCCGGCGAAGGCGCGGAGGGCTTGCCCTAATGAGGAGCGGCACTCGCTGGCGCGATGCCGCTCCTGTCGCACTTTGAGAGTGGCCCTACTTGGAAGGAACCTGAGGCGGCGTTGTACCGCCGAGCTCGTGAGCGCGCCACAGAAAAGTCGGGCAGGCGAGAAATCCGCGAACTCTGGATTGTGACCCCCTGGCAGCACCTTGAGCTTGCCCCGATTTAGTGGACGCGTACGTGATAAGAACTACGCGGCCAACTGCCACTGCGCTTCGTACACGGCGGGGCTGACGTAGCCCAGGGTGGAGTGCCGTCGCTTCCGGTTGTACCACGTCTCGATGTACCGGAAGATCGACCGTCGCGCCTCGTCCCGCGAATGCCAGTCATGCTGCATGATCAGCTCGAACTCCAGCGTGGCAAAGAAGCTATCCGCCACGGCGTCATGACAGTCGCCTTTCCCGCTCATGCTCGACAGCATGCCATGCGCCGTGAGCTCGGTGCGGTACGCCGCCGAGGCGTATTGGGCTGTCGCGATCCGAATGGAAGATCAGGCCCCGCGCGGGGTGCCGCGCCTCGCGCGCCATCCGGAGCGCGCTCGTCACGAGGTCGACCTCCATCGTGTCACGCATCGCTTAACCCACGCCGCGACGCGAGCCCAGATACAACACCGTCGCCAAGTACACGAAGCCGTCCCGCGTGGGGATATAGGTGATGTCGCCGACCCAGTCCTGATTGATCGCGACGCTGGCGACGTCGAACTGCCCCGAGCCGTCGATTGCCGCCGTATGCTCGTCGCCGATCATGACACGTCGGGGAGCGCGGCCAGCGTCCCCGGGGCGACCGGCAGGACGGTGTCCGCCACCTGCAATTGCGCGTCATGGCGACGCAGTAAACCGCGCGGACCGAACCAGACTTTGCCACGAGGTGTCGCTCCCAGTCGCCCGGCGAGCGCTGGGGCGACCCCGCTCAGCAGGTACGCCAGCCGGACCCGCGTGGCGTGCGGCCGTCCCTCCAGTTCAGCGTGGATCTGCGCCTCGTCGGAGGCCGCCAAGAGCCGGGCCAGGTTCTCGAGCACGCTCGCCCAACTGCGCACGTGACGCGGCCGGTGCGCCAGGTGCACGAGGATCGTCGCCGGCGCGTGCACGAGCAGACCGCCGCGGAGCTGGACCGGTTCCACGCGCGCGCTGAAACGGACCACGCGGCAGAGCCGGCGAAGCGGAATCGACACCATGCCTGTCTCGGGGACGGCTACCTCCGGAACGTCGGGCGCACGGTCGGCGAGGTCGTGCTGCCAGAGCGCCGATCCGAGCGTAACGCAGGGCCGCGCGTCCGCCGGCACGTCCGGCCCTGCGGCCAGCACCGCACGCACGGGGAGGAACGGGTCTCCGTCGGAAAACGGGCCAGCGCGGGCGCCAGGCGCAAACTCCCACACCCCACGAATGCCCGTCGGCAACAGCCACCCGCGTTCGGCGAGCCGTTGGATAGCGACCCTCGTTGGGGTCCGCATGGCGGTACGCGCCATGAGAGCGGCGATCTGAGGCACCGGGACCATGGCCGGGTGCTCCAGTTCGAGCTGCTCGACGAGTGGGGCGAGGGCGGGGGGGATAGAGCGTGTCATAAGTTGGCGTTTCGTATCGTGTGACGATACGTAGGCATAGCGCTTGGCACCAGTAGATGACAGCAATGGCGCGTGCGCGCGGGCATGTCCCTGCGTTCTAAGCAATCATCTCGAGTGGGCCGAACGGGCACCAGCAGTTCCCCGTGTCAGGGGAAGGACACGCGCCCACCTATGCGCAGGTGCTGGCACTTGCGGAGCTCGGCGGCGCGTCCCAGACTCAAATGCGCGGCCTCGTCGAGTCGGTAAGTGACGCCGTCGACATGTGGGACACCATCGCGGTGCAATGCGGTATTTCGCCCGACCCCTCTCTGCGTTCTGATCGCGATGGTTCACACGCGCAAGCGTGTGCGTGATCTGATTCGAGCATCTGCGGCAGTGCGCAGGGCAGTGCGCAGGGCAGGGCGTGAACGGTCAGGGCGCGGTTGGACGAGCGCCTGCGCGATCACCGTCGAACCGCACTGTCGGGATCGCAGTGCGGCTTTACAGGTCTTACGCCACGCGAAGGAGTGGGATCGCGATCACGCCGGCCTTCGCCAAGCTCTGCGCACAGAAGGTTGTTGGCGTACCGGCGAATTTCTCCGACACCTTCTTCTCGATGCGGGCCGCGCTGGCGACGCAGAGTGACTGGGTCTTCGCCGGCCAGCTCGACGATCTCCGGGACCCGAATTCTGCGGCGCCCCGCACCCTGCGCGAGCTGCTACTCGCCGGCGACGTCACGGCCGCGGTGCGTGCTGCTGCGGCATGCGCCTCCGAAGGCGGCGCATGAGCGAGCGACCACACTGAGTAGTGGGAAGCAGCCAATCACCGACACCCGCGACGCCGGCGCTGTCGCGCTGTTCGGTGGCCAGTTACGGTGTTCGAGCCACAGATCGGCTTTTACCATTACGCGCCCGACTCCTGCGCCGCGAGCAGCCGCAGGACGACCGCGCGACCGTCCGCCGTGTCGAGCAGCGCGAGTGGCGCTTGGCCGCCGAGAGCATGGATGGGTGCTCAAGCCACGCGTTTAGCCACCGGCTCGCAGTAGCGGAGTTGGGCGTGCCCCAAATTTACGCCGGCCTGAGTCGCCTACAGGATGGTCATAGGACGGTGACACCCGGCTACCCCGCGCCAGCTTTCGAGCCGTTTGGTAAAGTTTTTCGACCGACGACTCCTTCGCCGCCGCCGTCGGCGCGCATGGCCCTTACTGTATCTATCCCAACCTCGGACGCTTCCGGATGTCTTTCTCCACGACCGATTTGTCGCACGGTGCGTCGCTGCTCGATGACCGGCTCGCGTGGCCGCACGCGCAGTGGCAGTCCGGTGGCCCGTGGCGACTCGGCGAGGGCCTCTGCCTAGTCGGCCCCGGGTGGCACCGGTTCGTGCGGCAGGCGTTCGCGCTCGTTGCCGAGACGCCGGGGGCGTGGGTCGTGAGCGTGAAACAGAAGTGTGCGTGGCTCGAGGTCCTCGCTTGGCACGAAGACCCTCCGGTGCGCGGTCGCCTGCGCAGGGCTATGTGGCAGTGTCACGATGCCAGCTGGACCACCTACGAGGGCTAAGGCGTCACAGTGCCGTGTCTGGACCGGCAGGGGCCCGCCGCGTGGCGCCGCCACTGGTTCTCGTGCACGGGGTTCTTGGCGGAGGACGGCGGTCGCACCGAGCGCGCGCTCTGGGAAACGCGCGCTGGCCACCCGTGGCCGCCGTTCGACGGCTGGTGAGCAGGGAGGGGCGCTCACTCCAACAACGTCTACCAGCGGGCGCTAGCGCGATCAGGCGGGCTTGGCCAAGCGGACCGGTAGATTCATCGGCGCAGCGTGGCGCCGCCCAATGATCGGTTGAGCGTCGCCAACCATTGTTCGGCGCGCTCCTCTGCTCCTACTGCGTTCACAGCGCGCTGGCGCAATGGGGTGGCGCGGCGCACAGCCGGGCCGATGCCCTTGATGCCTTGCGCCTCGGCAACAGATCGCTCAGCGTAGCCCGCTGGCGCTTGCGCATGGCGCGCCACGCCTCGAGGTCATCAACAGTCGCGACTCGCTCTTCCTCGTCTGTGACGGTCGTCGGGAGGTCGGCGCGATCAAGCAGCTTCTGCGCGGTGAAGCGGGACACGCCAGGGGCGTCGGCGATCTCGATGGTGTTCAGGGGGCGACCATCTGTCACGGGGGGCGCGCTCCGGTGAGGAATGTTTTGATCTAGTGGGTGGTCGGGTGGAACGTGCATCGGGCGAGCAGCACGGGGCGGCATTATCGTCGCTCAACTCAACACCGGCCGAGTGTGATCTGGATCGTACGCGGCTAAGCTCCTCGGTGGACACCCAAATCCGGCCACCAGTCGACACCTGAAAACCGGCCACCACGGCGAGGCCGCTGAGGCGTTGACGGCGGGACGATCCGTAGGGGTCGTTCGGCTATTAGCAACCTCTTGGCTAAGACGAAA
>JBBQXC010000179.1:0-9462 GCA_038210005.1 Gemmatimonadales bacterium | reverse complement strand
ACCGGGCGCGCGACTGGCGTTCACGAGCGGCGGATACTGCCCATACAACGACGCCGCTTGGCCGTCAGCGTAGGTGGGATTGCGATACGAGTCGAGCACCTGCACTTTGTAGCGTCCACCGCCGAAGAATACGCCGCTGTTTCCGCGATCCTGATCGCTGCCACGCGCAGGCACGGGCGACATCCATTCGATGTGTAGCTGCACGTCACCCACGGAATCACGTGACATGAGCCCACCGCTACCCGACGCCACTTCGAACGCGCCGTCGACCACCCGCCACTTGGCCGGTGCGCCGTCGCTCTGTGTCCAGCGCGCGAGCGACGTGCCGTTGAACAGTACGATGGCATCGGACGGCGGCGGTATGAACGCGCCCGCTCCGGGTGTCACGACCTTCGGTGTGGGGCGGGCGCGCGAATGCTGGGGCCATCCACCAAGAGGCGCTTGCTGCGCCGCAAGTGGAGCCGCGCACAGCGCCGACGCGCACAGCGCCGACGCGAGCGCAAGGTGATACGGGTGTAAGAGTCGCATGCGGTTCAACGTGCCACCGCAAACCTTCAGGCGCTACTTCCCTTTGCCGACGACCTTCTTCCCGAGTGTGAACAGCGTCACCGCAATCGTTCCGGACACGAGACCGACCAAGGCATCGATCACCGTGGTGGCGATAAAGGCGAGCACGGCGCTGCGTTCGGTGAGCGAGTGACCGACTCCTTCCACGAAATGCTCGATGAACGGCACCCCGTGCGCGATGATACTGCCACCAACAGTGAACATGGCGGCCGTGCCGATCACGGAGAGGCTTTTCATGAGCACTGGCGCTGCGCGCAGGATGAACGCGCCGAGCTTGCGGGACGTCGCGTCCTTCTGACGGTGCAACGCGAGTCCGAGGTCGTCGAGCTTGACGATGCCGGCCACCAGCCCGTACACCAACACCGTGGCCCCGATCGCAACGATACTCAGGGTCGCCACCTGCTGCATGAGCGGCGCGGTCGCCATCGTGCCGAGGGTGATCACGACGATTTCGGCCGACAGCACGAAGTCGGTTCGCACGGCGCCCTTCACCTTGTCTTTCTCGAAGACCACGAGATCCACGCTCGGATCAACCACGGCCTTGAGCCGCTCGCGGGCTTCCGGCGCGTCGTCGCGATGCAAATACTTGTGCGCGAGCTTTTCGACGCCTTCGAAACACAGGAACAGACCGCCAAGAATCATGAGCGGCATGATCGCGACGGGCAGGAAGGCGCTGATCAGCAGTGCCGCCGGCACCAGAATGAGCTTGTTGATGAACGAGCCCTTGGCGACGGCCCACACCACGGGCAGCTCGCGTTTCACACTCACCCCCGATACCTGCTCCGCATTCAATGCCAGGTCATCGCCCATCACGCCAGCCGTTTTCGTTGCCGCCACCTTGGTGAGCACCGCAACGTCGTCGAGCAGCGTCGAGATGTCATCGATGAGGACAAGCAGACTGGAAGCGGCCATGGGTCCGGTAGTGAAGGGGCGGGGATCGAACGCTGTCAGGAATTCTACTTACAGGCTCAAGGTGCGATAGCCGAACCCTTTGGACCGCAACGGCAACAGCAACAGCAACCGCTGGAACACGGAGACCGTTGCCGTTGAACTGTCACCGTACTCCGTCAGCGCACCCGCACCGCTGGCACGCCAACGTAGACACCGCCGGGCTCGAGATGCGTGAACTTGGACACCACGGACAGCGCGCCCACTTGCACGCGGTCGCCGGATTCGACGCCAATGCCGATCACGCTGCCGATACCGATGAGCGTATTCCGACCGAGTCGCATGGGCGCGGTTTTGAGGATGCCGTGCTCGACGACATGACCCGACACGTGCGCGTCGGAGCCGATCACCACGCCGTCGGCAAAGTCGAGCAGGTTGTGATCCATCAGGGCGAGACTGTTCACCCACACGTCGCGCCCGATGCGCGCACCGTTGAGACGCATGTACCAGTTCCAGATCGTCGTGGAACGGAACGCGGGCCCGGCGAAGATGCGGACCACGTGGATGGTCATGAGGTAGCGTCCCCAGTTCAGCACGGGCCAGCTGAATTCCCGAAGCGGCACCTCCACGTTCGCCGGCGTGCGCCAGCCCAAGGCCTTCGTGATCAGCGCCGAGTACAGCATCAACGAGCAGGCGCACAGCAGATACACCGGCGCAAAGCCGAGCGAGGCCAGTGTCAGGCGAATCCACGTGGACATTGGCCACGTGGACTGCCAATGTATGAACAGCACAGCAGGCGCGAGCGCGAGGCCGGTGATGATCGTTTCCACGACCACCACCGACACAGAGGCCCACAAGAACCGAGCCGTACTACGCGATGTCGCAGTCATTGAGCCGTCCTCACGTGAAGACCGGGAAAGCCGCGGTGAGCGACCACGGGGACATTGTTCCCGAGTCGCACCACCCTGAACATTGTCACGTGCAGGGCGAAGGGCCACCACTGATCTATATCCCCGGTCTCGACGGCACGGGTCTACTCTTTTACCGACAGGCCCGACTGCTGGCGCACCGTTTCCGGGTGATCACCTTCCGGCTGCGCGACGACGCGCTCGGCATGGACACTCTGGTGGCCGAGATCGCGCGCCATCTGGACGACGCCGTGCCCGCTGGTACCCCGGCAATCGTCGTCGGCGAATCGTTCGGGGGCGCACTGGCGATGAGCTTCGCGCTCGCGCATCCGGAGCGGATCCGCGCGCTCGTGATCCTGAATTCCTTCTCGCGCATCACGCCCAAATTCAAACTCTACGCCGCGATCGCGGCTGCGAGCGTCGTACCCTGGGGCACCATGGGAATCGCTCGGCGCCTGACGGCCTCGCGCCTGCACTCGTCGCACACACATCGCGACGAGATTCACCGCTTTCTCCTGCTCACCCGCGCCACCACGCGACTCGGCTACATCAACCGGCTCCGCATCCTGGCTCACTACGACCTGCGGCGCCGACTCAAGGACATCCGCGTACCGACGCTCTTTCTCGCGGCCGACGAGGACCGCCTGATTCCGTCGGTCGAGCAAGCAACGTACATGTCCGCTCGCGTCCCCAACGCCGCGATGCGTGTGTTGCATGGCCACGGCCACGGCTGCTTTCTCGCGCCCGACCTGGACCTCGACACGATCCTCAGGGAGTGGGGAAACCGGTAGGCAGCAACTACAACGTCGCTCCCCCGTCCGCCGGCGCAACGCGTTTCTCCATCATTTTTCTTTGCTGTTCTTCGCGAGCCTTCGCGTCCTCCGCGAGCTTCGCGCGAACCAGCTGGCTATCCGATGGCTCCGAGCGAGCCGAAAGCACCGCAGTTCGCGGGCTACTCGTCTTCGCCGCGGTACACACACCCCGACGTGCACGTCTCCCGTACGACGATCTGACTGAGACCGGGCAGCGTGGGCACGAGACGCTGCCAGATCCAGCGCGCGATCACTTCACTCGTGGGATTCTCGAGGCCGGCGATGTCGTTGAGGTAGTAGTGATCGAGCTCCTCGATGATCGGCTTCACCGACGCTTTCAGGTCGGCGAAGTCCAAGACCCATCCCTCGTGGGCCGACAACGGCCCCTGCACGTGGACCGTCACTTCGAAAGAATGCCCGTGCAGCCGCGCGCACTTGTGCCCCGGTGGCACGTTCGGCAACCGGTGTGCAGCTTCAAAGGTGAATTGCTTGTAAATCTCCATCAGCGCCTCCGCTGCCCGAATCGTAGCACGCTTCCTTCTCGAAGCAACTCACACCTTGCCGGAGCCTGTGCCCATGCCCGCTCGCCCGTCCCGCTTCGTTGCCGGTGCCCTTGCCACGGTGTGTGCGGTCTCGTTGCTCGCTACATCGCACGACGTCGGTGCCCAGAGTGCGAAGTCGGCCGCGCTGCGACGCACGCTCGACAGTCTTTCGGCGGCGCACCGCGGGGTGGTCGGCTACAGTATCACGAACCTCGAAACCGGCGAGCATCTCGAGCAGCGCGGCAATGAGACCTTCTCCACGGCCTCGCTGATCAAGGTGCCGATTCTGGTTACGCTGTTCGATCTGGCCGAGCAGAAGCTGCTCACGCTCGACGATCCGATCGTGCTTACCGAGATCGACAAAGTGGGCGGCGCGGGGCAGTTGCAGTATCTCCGCACGCCACTCACGCTGCGACTCTGGGATGTGGCCTATCTCATGAGCACCCTGAGCGACAACACCGCCACGAATCTTGTGCTCGATCGCATCAAGATCCGGCGCGTATGGCAGAAGATGGAGGCGCTCGACCTCGCACACACGAAAGTGCACAGTGGATCGATGACGCGCATTGCCAGCGTCGCCCCCGACAGCTCCGCCAAGTACGGACTGGGTGTGACGACGCCGAACGAGATGGCGCAGCTGTTCGTGTTGTTGGCGCAGGGCAAGGCCGTGAGCCCGGCGGCCGACTCGACCATGTTGGGCATGCTGGCGAACAACCAAGACGACTCGAAGCTCGCGCGATTCACCTACGGCACACGCCTCGCGCACAAGAGCGGTGACGTGGACGCCTCCCGCACCGACTGCGGGGTATTCTCGCTGCCGGTGCGGGTCGTGGCCTGCGTGCTGACGAAGGAGAACACCGACACGCGCTACTGGGTAGACGCCGAGGGGAACGCGGTGATCGGTCGGATCGGCGAAGCCATCGTCAGAGCGTGGAAGTAGCCGTTTGCCGAATTTGTGACGATCCCTGATTTCCACGAGTTATTGGGCATGTCTTCGCTCGATGCCATCCCGGCAGACGCCACACCAGACGCCACACCAGACGCCACACCAGACGCCATCATCATCCGCCGGGTGCTGGCCGGAGAGGTCGATGTGTTTGCGTTGATCGTCGACCGGTACCACGCCCGCTGTCTGCGGGTGGCAATGCACGTGCTGGGCGACGCCGACGAGGCCGAAGACGCGGTCCAGGACGCCTTTGTACGGGCGTACCGTCACCTGGGGAGCTATCGGCCCAGCGACAACGGCCGGGACCAGCCGGCAGGCCGATCTGTCGGCAACTTCAGCGCGTGGCTGCTGCGCATCGTGGTCAATCAGTGCCGCACACGCGCCACGCGCATGGCCCGCTTCATACGGTTCGACACCGAACCATCAGCGATGCACGCCGACGTCGCGGCAGCCTCTGCGCATCAAGCGGCCGAGCGTCGCTCCGATCTCGCGCACGCCCTGGCGTTGTTGGGACCCGAACAACGGGAAGCCGTGGTGCTGCGCTTCGCCGACGAACTCAGTTACGACGAGATGGCTTCGATCACCGGGGTCGGCGTGTCCGCCCTCAAAATGCGCGTCCAGCGCGCCTGTACCCGACTGCGCGCCCTGCTCGCGGAGCACCTCCATGCCTGACCAGATCACACCGAGGCTGCCCGACTGGGCGATCGACGCGTTGCGCACCCCGGTCAGCAGCCGGTCGGGGTCGCGTGACCGAATCATGCACGCCGTGCGCGGGCTTCCGGCTCCGCGTCGTCTCACCGCGCCGGCCGCTGCGGTTCGGGCATCGCGCTGGTTCCGTCGTGGATCGCTTACCGGCGCCGGCGGCGTGCTGCTCACCGCAGTGCTCGCGTTCATGGTGTCGATACATCGCGGCGACCAGTTGGCGGTGATGTCGAAACTGCGGACATCGGCCGTGGTCCTCGGCGACACGGTCGTCCCGGCGGTCGGCGCGCCGGACTCACTCGGCGCGCGACTGCTCGACACCCTTCGCATCGTGCAGTTCGCCATTCGTGGTCCGCATATCGAGGCGGCCGAGGTGATCGGCACGTTCAACGGCTGGCGGCGCGGCAGCACCATGCTGACCAGCGATGGGCACGATGATGCGAGCACCAATGGGAGCGAATGGCGTTCGCGTGTGCTGGTACCGCGCGATGCGCTGGACTTCGCGTTCGTGATCCGCGACGCGAGCGAGCTCTCCATACGAGATCGCCTCATTCCGGCGGCATCGCTCCCCGCGAAAAACTGATCTGCTGAACGGATCGACGTACTGACCGTCGACACCGATCGCACGGCCCTTTCACCGAAAACAACCCATGCTGCTTCATGCACTCCGCTCACTCGGGGGCCCCGCGGGCTGCGCATCGATCGCGTTGCTCACCCTCGTGGCCGGCTATGGCGATCTGTGGCGTGGTGGAACCGACCTCGCAGCCGCACTCCTCACCGTCGGGTACATCCTGCTCGTCCCGTTGGCGATTCTCGTAGCCGGCGGCGTATTCGGAAAGGCTCCCCGTGAAATCGATGCGCCGCCGTATGGCGTGGCGGCCCTCGTGTCCCTCGTCGTGCTCGTGCTCTACGCGTGCACATTGGCCCCCACGACCGCCATGTGGGACGCCAGCGAGTACATCGCCGCCGCCAAGGTACTCGGGATTCCGCATCCGCCGGGGAATCCGATGTTCGTGCTGCTCGCTCACACCTTCGCCCTGCTGCCCATCCCGGTGTCGTATGCGGCTCGCGTGAACTTGCTGGCGGCGACGACCAGCGCACTGTCGGCCGGATGCTGGTTTCTGGTGGCGTACCGCTCGCTGCGTGGTTTCGCGATGCCACGGACACCGCGACTGATCACCGCGGCAGCGGCGGCGTGGATCGGTGCCACGGCGTTCACCGTATGGAACCAGAGCGTGGTGAACGAGAAAGTGTACACGGTGGCGATGCTCGGCCTGGCCGTGTCGTCGTGGTGCGCATTGCGCTGGCATGATGTCGTACAGGACGACGCCGTCCACTTCGGTCGCGCCGACGCTTTTCTCGTGCTCGTGGCGTATCTGTGCGGATTGGGATACGCCAATCATCCGGCCGGCTTTCTACCCGTGCCGGCCATCGGACTCTTCGTGCTGCTGCGCCGCCCCGGCACGCTGCTGCGATGGCGCACGGTGAGCGCCGCCGTGCTGCTGCTTGGGGTGGGTCTCACCCCATTTCTGTTTCAGCCGATTCGCGCGGCGCATCGGCCGCCCATCAATGTCGGTGAGCCCACGGCCTGTGCCGGAGCGCCCGAGCTCTCATGCACCTTCAGCGCGGCGACCTGGCAGAAGCTGATGTCGAACGTGAGTCGCGCGCAGTACGGCGGACACGACGTAGCCACTCGACAGGCACCGATCAGCGCGCAGTTCGGCATGTGGTGGCTGTACTTCGAGTGGCAGTGGATGCGCGATGTCCGGCAGCAGCAGCCGCGAGTGCAGCAGTCGATCGCGCTGTGCGTGCTGGCGCTCGGCGTCTTCGGCGGCGTGCGGCATTTCCAACGCGACCGCGCCTCGTTCGCATTCGTTGCACCACTCATCTTCACGCTCACGCCCGCCCTCGTCGTGTATCTCAACTTCAGGTACGGCGCGTCGCAGGCGCCGGATCTTGGCGACAGCGTGAATCGCGAAGTGCGCGACCGCGACTACTTCTACCTCTGGAGTTTCGCGACGTGGAGTGTCTGGGTCGGAATCGGACTGGGAGCACTCTGGCAGCAGCTGGCCACGCGCGCCACCTGGGCACGCGCGGGTGTCGTGATGTCACTGGCGTTCCTACCCGTACTGTTGAACGGAGCATCGGCCTCGCGTCGCGGACAATCGTTCACCGCACTCTGGGCACGCGATCTGCTGCAGTCGGTCGAGCCCAACGGCGTGTTGATCACCAACGGCGACAACGACTCCTTTCCCGTGTGGTATGCCCAGCTCGTGGAGGGCGTGCGACCCGATGTCACGGTCGCCCTCGTACCGTATCTCAACACCGACTGGTATGCACGACAGTTGTTGCAGCGCTCACCCGTACCGTACGACGACAGTGGCATCGCAGCCTACCGCGCATTGGCCACCACGACGCCCGAAAAAGCGTTCGGCACGCTGACTGCCGCGGACACCGATGCGATTCCGCCGTATCTGCAGCTGGCGCAACCGGCGCGATTTCAGCACGCCGGAATCGATGCCATCATTCCCGCCGGCTACCTGACGCGCGATCAAATGATGGTGCTGCAGTTCATCAAGTCCACGTTTCCGGCGCGGCCCATCCACTTTTCCATCGGCGGCTATGCCGGCGGCATCGGCTTGGGCGACTATGTCGTCACGCAAGGACTCACGCAGCGGCTGCTCGATGAACCGGTCGAATCACACCCCGAGTTTCTCGGCTTTCCTGGCGGACACCTCGATCTTGAGCGCACCCGGGCGCTCTGGCTATCGTATCGGGCACCAGACGCTCTCCTGGCGCAGGGCTCCTGGGTCGATGCTCCATCGGCTTCCATCCCGATCGCCTACGTCCTCACCGGACAGCTGCTCGGCTACGGCATACGGGCAACAGGAGAGAGCACCGGCGGTGACAAGGTGCTACAGCAGGTCGAGCGCCTCGCACGCGCCGCCGGTTTGCCCCGGTAGCGACGCTACTCGAGCAGCAGCAGCGTCTGCCCGCCTTCATGCACGATACGCATGACCTGATCCCGGCCTTCGGCGTTCGTGATGGTGTGCACCGACTCGCACCCGAGGATGCGGTGACTGAGATGCTCTCCCTGCAGACTCGACGCGCCGAACATCAGCGTGACGCTGCGATCGTGCTTGTCATAGGTCGCACCGACGAGCGGCATACCATGCCCCAGCGATTGTGCGCCGAAGTCATCGCGATCCATTTCGATACTGCAGGTACGTCCAGCGTTGCGCGTGGTGAACGCATTCAACTCCGCATCAAGCACATCGATCGCATAACTGCGGGTCTGTTGCGTCGCGGTGGCATTGGAGCGGGCCGCGGCGATGGTGCGGGCGCGTCCCGGCACGCACAGCACCGAGCAGGGCGCCGAACGTACGAGCTCGGTGGTCACGCTGCCCAGTACCATGCGACGCAGGAAGCCATAGCCATGCGTAGCTGTTACCACGAGATCGGCATTGATCGTGTCGAGATACTCGATGACGCGTTCTGACGGATTCCCGTGGAGCGATACGGTCTCCAACGTGAAGCCGCGCGGCTCGAGATGCTCCTTCAGGAGCGCGAACCCTTTCTCCGCTTCCTGCTTGTAGCCTTCCGCATACGCTTGGAGGGTTGCATCCGCATCGCTGATCGCCGGACCCACGTGAACGAGGCGTACGGTGGCACCCGGTGCGATCATGCTGACCGCGACCTGTGCGGCGTACAGACTGAACGCACTGAAGTCGGTGGCGATGACCACGTTCTTCGGCAGCGCATCCACACCGGGATCGACGGCCAGCACCGGCGTATCGCCAAGCTGCAGCAGACGGAGCACCGACTCCCCACCAAAGGCGCGGGCGAGTGCGGTATGCCGACCGCGACCAACCACGATCACGCGCGCGTCGATACGGCGCGCCTCTTCGACGATCTCGTGCAGCGGCTCGCCCACACGTACTCGCACGGGCCACGGCGTCGCGGCTGGCGCCGTGCGTGCCATCTGCCGCTCGATCATCGACTGCCGTCCTTCCACGAGATACGGTTCGGCCAGCATCGGATACGGCATCACATCGAACGCATACATCGGCATCGTGTTCGGACGCAGGGCGCTCACC
>JBBQXC010000178.1:0-9501 GCA_038210005.1 Gemmatimonadales bacterium | reverse complement strand
ACTGGGACACGCGCGTCTCGAGCGTGTTTCTCGCGCCGGACCTCTTACCGCAGGGGCGCATCGAGAGTCGGTACTCCCTCGACGTCGGCGCGCGGAAGGCCATCCAGAACGGCCGAGGCGAGATCGCGGTCAACGCCACGGATTTGATGAACACGATGCAACTGCGCCGCACCATCCGCGGAGCCACTTTCCGCGTGGTGAGTACGGACTACCTCGAAACGCAGGTGGTACGGGTGGGCTATAGCTGGAAGTACTAGGGAAAGAACAGATCACGTAGAACTGATCACACAGAGAAAAAGAGCAAAAGAGACAAGGAGAACAGCGTGAGGGGCAAAAGCCCTCCTGTTCTCCTCTCTCTTTTACTCTGCGTGACCAGTTCAGCGGGCCCCGCGAGGCACGGAGTGTTAGTGCTTCATCCCCGCGCCGGCGCACTCTTCGAGCAGGTCGAAGCTGTCGTGCAGCCCCTTGAGGCCCGCCTTGAGCTCGGCATCGGCAACCTTGGCCGCCACCATCGCCGCGACCTTCTCGGTCTCGACCGGCAGGCCGGCCTGTGCCTTCAGCAGCTCCGGCTTCTGGCAGGCCATCGGCGACTTGGACGCGGCCACGAGCTTGGCCGACGTCACCATCTCGGTGGCCTTGGCGCGGATCGGCGCGAGGTCGTTCTTGTCCTTGGCCGGGTGCCACGTGGCCATCATGAGCATGTGGTAGGCATCGAGCTCCTTCCAGCCCTCAGCCTTGGCGCCATTCGCCATCTTGGCATGGTCCATCATTTTCGCATGGTCCATCTCGGCAGCCGGTTTGGCAACCGGGGGCTTGGGCTGTGCGGCGAGGGGAGCGGCGGCGAACAGGCTTGCCAATGCGGCGGCCGTCGCGGTCAGTCGGATCGAGGTCATGGGCGGGGGCAAGAAGGCAAAAACGGTGAACTGAGGGACGGACGCCCTCTGATACCCCAAAGTTGATCGAACTGGTCGGTGACCACAATGATTTGCCCAACGCCACACCCTGCCCCATCGTATGCCTGATGGCTCCCCTCGCGGGAAATTCCGGCAGCCGGGTCCGGCTGTCCCAGTATCCTCTCCACCCGTCCCTCGCATGATCAGCCTGCGTCGTGCCACCCGGCTCTCCACCGCGATGTTGTTCGCGGCGGCCCTACCGGCCACGCTCCCGGCTCAGCAGCGCCTCACGTCACCCAAAGAATTCTTCGGGCATGACATCGGCGCCGACTACGAGCTCCCCAACTACACCAAGCTACACGCGTTCTTCGCGACCATCGCGAAGCAGAGCGACCGCGTCATTCTCGACACGATCGGACTGACCGAAGAAGGACGGCCGCAGATCATGGCTATCGTGTCGTCGCCGGCGAATCTGAAGAATCTGGCGCGCTACAAGGAGATCTCGACCCGACTGGCAAATGCCGACGGCCTCGACTCGGCGGAGGCGGCCAAGCTGGCGAAGGAAGGCAAGGTCGTCTTTTGGATCGACGGAGGACTGCACGCGACCGAAGTGCTCGGCGCGCAGCAGCTTATCGAGTCGTTCTATCAACTCGCCAGCCGCACCGACGATGAGACGATGCGAATCCTGAACGACTGCATCATTCTCATGACGCACGCCAATCCGGACGGCATGGAGCTCGTGTCGAACTGGTACATGCAGGAGCCCGACAAACTGCGCCGCAATTCGAATATCCCGCGCCTGTACGAGAAGTACGCGGGTCACGACAACAACCGTGACGCGTACATGAATGCGCTGGCCGAGACGCGCAACATGTCGCAGCAGCTATTCGTGGAGTGGAATCCGCAGATCATGTACAATCACCACCAGACCGGCCCGACCGGAACGATCATGGCGGCGCCGCCGTACCGTGATCCGGCCAACTACTGGTTCCATCCGGCGATGATCACCGGCCTCGATCTCGTGGGCGCCGCGCTGAACCATCGCTTCGTACTCGAGCACAAGCCCGGCCTCACGTTCCGCGCGGGCTCGAACTACAGCACGTGGTGGAACGGCGGCATGCGCACCGTGGGCTACTATCACAACCAGATCGGTATTCTCACCGAAACGATCGGCAACCCGACGCCCATCCGCGTGTCGCTGGTGCCCGATCGCCAACTGCGCTCGGCCAACTTGCCGATGCCGGTGGCGCCGCAGGAATGGCACTTCCGTCAGTCGGTCGACTACTCGGTCTCAGCGAACTACGCGTTCCTCGATTTGGCATCGCGCTATCGCGAAACGTTCCTGTTCAATCGCTGGGTGATGGGCAACGATCAGATCAAGAACGGCTCGAAGGACAACTGGACGATCTCGCCCAAGCGCGTCGATGCCATGATCGCGCAGATCACGAAGGACCGCGCCACGGCGAACCCGGAAGCGACTCGCGCGGGCGGCCCGCGCGGGAGCGGTACCGCGCCGAACGTCGGCAGTGCGGTCACCAACGATCGCTACATGGCCGAGCTCAAGAAGCCGGAAAACCGCGATCCGCGCGCGTACATCCTGAGCAGCGCACAGAACGATTTTCCGACGGCGACCAAGTTCATCAAGGCGCTGCAGTATTCCGGCATTCAAGTACAGCGCGCCACCGGTTCGTTCAGCGCAAATGGCAAGTCGTTCCCTGCCGGTTCGTGGGTTGTGATGACGAACCAGGCCTTCCGTTCGCACGCGCTCGACATGTTCGAACCGCAGGATCACCCGAACGACTTCCGCTATCCGGGTGGCCCGCCGATCCCCCCGTACGACAACGCCGGCTGGACGCTCGCCCTCCAAATGGGCATCCAGTTCGAGCGCGTGCTCGACGGCCTCACGGGACCGTTCGAAAAAGTGAACGGCGTGACGACGATGCCGATGGGCGCGATTGCAAAGGGCAAGGCCGGATACTTCATCCGTCCGGAGGTCAACGATGCATCGACGGTGGCCAACCGCCTCGCCGCCGTGAAGGTGACGGCGTCACGTATTCCGACGGCGTTCACCGATGGTGGCACGACGTGGCCGGCCGGTAGCTGGTTCATTCCCGCCGGTGGTACGGCCGACAAGGTCGTCACGCAAGCGGCCAAGGACCTCGGCGTGAACTTCGCCGCCGCGAACAGCAAGCCGGGCACGGCCCAGCCGGTACAGCCGCTGCGTATCGCGCTGATCGACCGCTACGGCGGCAGCATGCCGAGTGGCTGGACGCGTCTGATCCTGGAGAAGTTCGAGTTCCCGTTCACCGTGATCTACCCGCAGGATGTGGACGCGGGCAATCTCAAGGCGAAGTACGACGTGATCATCGTGACCGACGGCATGTTCTCCGAAGCAGGCGCTGGCCGTGGCTTCGGTGGCTCGCCGGACACGACGCTTATCCCGGCGGAGTTCCGTCGCACGATCGGCCGCATCAGCCCCGAGAAGTCGGTGCCGGCGCTCAAGTCGTTCGTACAGGCGGGTGGTCGCATCGTCGCGATCGGTTCATCGATCGGGCTCGGCAAGGCGATGGGGCTCCCCATCGACAATTACATGGCCGAAGCCAACGGACGTCCGTATGCGGGCGAGAAGTACTACATCCCCGGCTCGCTGCTCGAAGTGGCGATCGACACGTCGGCCACCATCGCCACGGGCATGAACCCGCGCCCGAGCGTGATGTTCGACAACAGCCCGGTCATGAAGTTGGGCCCCGACGCCGCGGCGAAGGGAGTGCGCGTGCTCGCGACGTTCGACACCGACAAGCCGCTCACCAGCGGTTGGGCGTGGGGACAGGAGCTGCTCAAGGGTGGCGTGGCGATGGCTGAAGCCAAGATCGGTCAGGGAACCCTCTGGCTCTTCGGACCGGAAATCATCTTCCGTTCGCAGCCGCACGGTACGTACAAGCTGTTCCTCAACGCGCTCGACGGCGGGTTCCAGCGCCCGACGAAGCCGCTGCAGTAAAAAGTAGGGAGTACGGAGTAGGGAGTACGAAGTACACGAACGCACGATCCGGATTCTGGGTCGTGCGTTCGTCGTTGGTGTCGCTCAAATCGCTGAGCGATAGATTCCGAGCATGAGTTTGGATATCCGAAGCACCGCCAGCGGGGTTGTCCGCGCCGCCAGCATCGCGGTGCCCATCGTGGGCGGCCTCGCCATCGGTCAGCTCGCCACGCCGTATCTACCGGGCTTCGCGGCGTGGGTGCAGACGCTCGGCATGTGGGCGCCGCTGGCCTTCGTCGTCGCATACATCGGCGTGGTGCTCTTCATGCTGCCAGCCTTCCTGCTCACGATGGCCGGCGGTGCCGTGTTCGGGGTCGTGAAAGGCAGCGCGCTGGTGCTCACGGGTGCCACCATCGGCGGCACGATGGCGTTCCTGCTGGGGCGCACCATTCTCCGCGCCAGCGTCGCACGACGCGTCGCGGCGAACCCTACGCTCTCGGCCGTCGATCGCGTGATCGGCGACGATGGACTTCGCCTGATGTTCCTGCTGCGTTTGTCGCCGGCCATTCCGTTCGTGCTGTCGAACTACGCGCTCGGCGTCACCCGCGTCCGCACGCGTGACTTCGTGATGGCGATGCCGGGGATGCTGCCGATCATTGCCTCGTACGCGGCGTTCGGCGCGGCCGGCGCGAAAGCCGCGAATGGTGAGGGCGCGTTGCCGATGCCGGTGCTCGCGCTCGGCGTGATCGCGACGGTCGTGCTCGGTCTGCACTTTGCCCGCATGACGCAGCGGGCGATTCGAGAAGCAGAGGCGAAGCACGGCGCGTAGACGGCACGTAATCGCACCGTCATGCAATGCACATCGACACGTCATGAACGCATTGGCAATCCATCATGAGGCCGTCATGACGGTCTCATGCTGCCATCCCACCGTGGAGACGGACAGACGTGCTGTCCATTCCCACCTCACGGAGGCAGGCATGTTAGGCACCTTGATCGAATCGCGCGCCACACGCACCAGATCGTTCGGCGGATCGGTAGCGGCAGTTGTCGTGCACGCTGGCATTGTGGGGGCGCTGGTGGTCGCGACCGCCCAGGCCACGGTCGCGACCGACGCCGAGCAGCGCGAAACCGCCGTGAGGATCACGCCAATGACGACCCCACCGACGCCCCCCGCACCCGCGCCTACCCCGCCCCAAGCATTCACGGCGGCCCCGATTGCCAAGGGATTCGCCGTCCTCCGTACGCCGATCGACATTCCCACGTCTTTGCCGGCGGTCAACCTGAATGTGCCGCCCACCAACCTCGAGGACTTCACCGGCACCGGGAAGCCCGGCGGCCGCGCCAATGGCCTGGAAGGGGCCACAGGCGCCGCGCCGGTCCTGGACGGCGTCTTCCTTGTCAATCAGGTCGACAAGCCCGTGGCGGTGCTTCCAGGGACCGCGGGGCCGGCCTATCCCGAGACGTTGCGCGCGGCCGGTATCGAGGGCCACGTGATGGCGCAATTCGTGGTCGACTCGACCGGTCGCGTGGACCTCTCGAGCGTTTCCGTGCTGGACAGCCAGCATCCGCTGTTTTCCGCGGCCGTGCGGAGCGCGCTCGCGCGGATGCGCTTCCTTCCCGCCGAGGCCCGTGGCGCACCGGTCGCGCAACTGGTGCAGCAATCGTTTCAGTTCACAGTGCGACGGGACTGAGCGTCGTTGATGGCGAAGGCCAGCGGGAGCGGCGCCTAGTGCGTAAGCTGAGGCGGCTTCGCGCGCTTCGTGTTGCGATTTTCGCGCCCTCCCGTTCGCTTTCATCAGGACGTCGCCCATGTCCGCTCCATCGTTTGCCGCTCCTCTACGTGAAGTGCTCGCGACGCTGCTGGTGTCATCGATCGCTGTCGGCTGCGCCGGAACGACCGGAACCACCGCAGCGTCCGGCGGCGACGCACGCGCCGCGAGCGCAACCGGCACTCCGCGCGTTGGCCCGCTCACCGGGTCCGTGATGGTGGTCGGCGGTGGGCAGCAAGGGCCCGAAATCTTCGCGAAATTCATCGAACTCGCCGGCGGCCCCGAGGCGCTGATCGTCGACGTGCCCACGGCGGGCGGCGATTCCATCGATACCTCCGGCGGCGGACGCGGCCTCGAGAGCGCCGGTGCGCGCAACGTCGTGGTCTATCACACGACCAGTCGTACCGTGGCCGACGCCGACAGCTTCGTGGCGAAGATCGCGAACGCACGCGGGGTGTGGTTCGGTGGTGGTCGTCACTACCGGCTCGTGAACTCATACGCCGGCACGAAGTCGGAGCGCGCCTTTCAAGCAGTGCTCGATCGCGGCGGCGTGGTTGGTGGTTCATCGGCCGGCGCGTCGATCCTTGGCGACTATCTCGTGCGCGGCGCGCCGTCGAACGACAATCGGCTGTTCAATCATCCGCAGTACTTGAAGGGCTTTGCCTATCTGCGCGGCGTGGCCATCGACCAGCATGTGGTCGCGCGCGGGCGGCTCCCCGACCTGCACGACTCGCTGACCTCGCGCCGCCCCGACCTGCTCGGCATTTCCGAAGACGAAGGCACCGTGTGGGTGGTGCGCGGTGACAGCGCCGAGATCATCGGACGCAACAAAGCGTTCGTGTACAACGGCCGTGATGCCAACGACGCCGGCAAACCGTTCCTCACGCTGCGTCCCGGTGACCGCTACAACTTGGCCACGCGCCGCGTGGTCGCGCGCGCGATCAGCGCCACGCCACTCACACAGAAGTTCGTAGACGACCTGTTCGCCTCATACGGCGACGCGGCGCGCGGTGGTGCCACCGTGCTCGTCGCGCAGGGCGGCAAGGTGCTGGTAAACCGTGCGTACGGCATCGCCGCGCAGCGCCGTTTGACGCCGGAAACCGGTGCGCCGAATTTCGCCCTCGGTGGACTATCGGCCGTACTGAACGCGGCACTCGCTCCCGACAGCACAGGACGGATCAGCGCGGCGTCGGTGCGGCGCGTGACCGGTGTGGGCGGCACGCAGCGTCTCGCGTATGACAGCACCACGAAACAGTGGAACGGCACCGTGGACGATCTCTACCGGTTCGATCAGGGACGTTCAGCGCTCAACGCCGAACCGAAGGGCTTTCAAGTCGACACCGAGCGCGGCGAGGTCGTGCAGCGCCTGTTCAGCGGCAGCGAAGGACGTCGTGCGGCGTGGGTGCGGTATCCCGGGCGCAAGACGACGATCATCATCCTCACGAATGACGATCGCTTCGACGCGAAGTCGGCGGTCGAGCGGATTGCCGATCGGTTGTTCGCACGGTGAGTCCGCGTCAGTAGTCCTCGAGTGCTTCCGCTTCGAACAGGATGCCGAGATGCTCCAAGAGGCGAGTCTCGATCGTTCGCTGCTGAGCGGGCTCGTTCAGCTGCCCGATTTTTTCGAGAAGCCGCATTTTTGAGATGGTACGAATCTGTTGCGGCATGATGATGCTCTCGTGCGCGGGTGTAATGAAACCGAAAGGCAGCACGACCTCGCACGGATACACCTTTCGCGTCTTGCCTTGGAGTTTGGTGGCGGGGTCCCGGTCATGTCCGCTCGGAAGGCCGCGTCCCTCGACGCCTCCGCGCACGCCACGTAGAGCTTTTCGCGACGCCGATCGCGCAGCCGCGCGACAATCGCCTCCTCGATGAACGCATCGGCGCTCGGGCATCACCGGTCGCGACCACGGATCGGACCGCCTCGGCGACTCGCGCGTGAAGCCGCAGCGTCACCTTCTTGATAGGGTCAGCGGCGGCGGAGCGGCGGTGGAGCGGCGGCGGAGTGGCGCGGAACCCGCGACAACGGTTGCCATGCACCTTCCTCCGTGTGACGGCGAAGGCGGAACCAAAGAAGTTGCGCCTTGTATGCCTGAACGGATGGCAATTGAGCAAGCCCTATCAATGCCGACGCCGTCCTACTTCTTCTCGATCGCGTCCCGCACGTCGAGCAGGATCTCGAAATACAGCTGTTCACGACGATAGGCAAAGTCGAGCGACGCCATCGCGGCGGGATCGGCCGTTTCCTTGGCGCGATCGAACGCTTCGCGGTACATCTCTTCGAGATTGGTCAGGATCCGTTCACGGGAACGCGACATACGCAGGCCCTCGAGGGCTTTGTGGGTAAGGCGGGGCGGGAGGTCATCGGGGGTCGCCGTGCTTTCCTCGGTGTCGAGGAATCTGGTCAGTTGATCAAAGATCATCCGACGACCGCGATCCGGGAGATTCACAGGAGGAGTGATGACAGGCAGAACCGGGTGAACCGCTTCGAAATCTTCGCGCGAGACGAGTTCCGCTGTGTGTATTGCGGGCTCGTACAGGAATCGGAGGCTCTCAGCGTGGACCACGTCCAGCCGCGGATGCGCGGTGGCGACGGGTCTCACGGCAACGTAGTGACCGCGTGTAGGGCCTGCAACACGCGCAAGGGGAGCCATTCGTTGCCCCAGTTCCTGGCGGAATCCCCCGAGGCCCGGCGGAACTTCTTCCGGTGCGCGCGGTACGTATGGCCAAGACACATGATAGCGGTGGCCGAGGAGCTTGCGCGCCGGGGCGTGGTGGTTGCCTCAACGGAGCTCGTGGAGGGGATCCGGGGGCGGCGCAGCTCCGAGGTCATCGCGAAGTTACAGCGAAGTACGGAGTGAGGAGTCGGGGGTATGGGGTAGCGCGCTACTCCCCACACCTTACTCCTCACCCCGTGCTTCGCTGTTGTTGTAAAACCGCCGCGACGTTCTCAAAAGCCTGAAGGAGAGTAGGTAGCTCAGATGAATAACGCCAAGGTGTTCGTACTCATGGCCGGGCTGACCGCTCTGGTGGTTGCCATCGGGCAGTCGCTCGGCGGCGGCACGGGCGCGATCATCGCCCTGCTCATGTCCGCCGCGATGAACCTGTTCATGTACTGGGGCTCGTCGCGCATGGTGCTTCGCGCGTACGGCGCTCAGGTCATCACGCCCAACGATGCGCCGGAGCTGTACGCAATGGTCGACCGGCTGCGCCAGCGCGCAGGGCTGCCCATGCCGACGGTCGCGATCGCGCCGCAGGAGCAAGCCAATGCGTTCGCGACCGGCCGCAATCCAGAGAACGCGGTCGTGTGCGTCACGCAGGGCATCATGCGCACGCTGTCAAAGGACGAACTCGAAGGCGTGATTGCGCACGAACTCGCGCACATCAAGAACCACGACATGCTGCTGCAGACGATCGCCGCGACCATGGCGGGCGCGATCAGCAACCTGGCACAGTTCGCCTTCTTTTTCGGAGGCCGTAGCGACGACGAAGACAGCAACCCGATCGCCGGCATCGTGATGCTGATCGTCGCGCCGATCGCGGCGATGCTGATCCAGTTCGCGATCAGCCGTCAGCGTGAGTTCAAGGCCGACGCGGTAGGCGCCGAGATCAGCGGCCGTCCGCTGTCGCTAGCCAGCGCGCTGACCAAGCTGGAGATGGGCGCGCGGCGCATTCCGATGCAGGTGTCGCCCAGTGCGGCGCCGCTGGCGATCGTCAATCCATTGGCGGCGTTCAGTTTGCGCGGCGCGAGCAAACTATTCAGCACGCACCCGCCAACGGAAGAGAGAGTGGAAGCGCTGAAACTGCTAAGTAAGGGGTAGGGGTAGGGAGTAAGGGGTCCGGGGTAGCGCGCTACCCC
>JBBQXC010000177.1:0-9506 GCA_038210005.1 Gemmatimonadales bacterium | reverse complement strand
AGCTGGTCTGACACCAACCGAAAGAGCGGCGACGCCTGGGGGCGTCGGGGCTTGTAGACGCCGCGCGCCGCCGGGGCTGCATCGGGCATGCGCGCTCCGGGACCGAGGAGCGCCGAGCATACGTCCGACTCATGCGCGGCCTGGCGCCCAAGCTCATTCGCACGCCGTACAACATGGCGGATCTGGTGGAGTGGTCGGAGGACAACATCGAAGGGCACATTAGCGGAGGTTTGCAGGAACATCGCTTCCTCTTCGGCACGAAGCAGCTCCACGACGACTTCAAGACGGATCTCAACGTGATCCTGGCCAAGACGTGCTGGACGCTCTCGTCACGTCTCACGATCACGCGCGGCAAGCGAATGGGACTGAAGGTGATCAAGGACCTCGTTACCGACCCGCGGTTCACGGCGCCCGCCAGGAGCGATGAGTCCTTTCACGTCAAGGAGCAGTTCTACCGTCCGCCGCAGTTCATTGCCAAGGGGCTGGCGTGGTTCTACGGGATCGATGCCGTCTCGACAGCCGATCAGTTGACGCAATTGGTGGCGACGAACCACATGTCACCCACGGCGGCCAACAACTTCAAGGCCGTCATGAGTGCCATGGCCAAGCTTCGCTTCAAGCTGCATCTGGATCGCGAGGGGGAGAAGGACTTCGTCTACACCAACCTGGCGTCGCGCAATGCCGAGCTCGCGCCACTCCAGACCAAGGGTGTCGGCGGCCGTTCGGAGGCCGAGAAGGAGCGGTTCAACCGGCTGACCGCGGGCACACTGATGACGCCAGCCGAGGTCAAGGATCTGCTCGACGTGATCCCCAACCTCACCTACATCATGACGAAGGCCCGCCAGTTCGTGACGGAAAAGGAGAAGCTGCTCGGCAAGCGAGGCAACCCGTTTGTGTGACCCGCCGGAATAGTTGGTATAGGTAGTTCGATCGGGGTTGGTCGCGCACGGGGCGCGATCGCCGACCGCGCGAGTGCTGATGGACGGGGCATGGGGAACGCGAACGTGTTCTTCAAAAGCGGAGGTGAACTGGTTCCTGAATCACCTCGCTCTCAACCCCAGGCACCCCACCGGCATCCTATCCCGTGTGCCCCTGCCCTCCACCTCGCCAACACCCTGACCGGCACCAGCTCCGTCACGGTTGACCCGCTCGTGCGCGCTGCGCAGGCGGGAGATGCCGCGGCGTTCGCCGCCCTCTACGACGCGCACGCGCCGCGGCTCTTTGCCGTCTGTGTTGGTCTCGCCGGTAACCGTACCGACGCGGCGGAACTGCTGCAGGACACGTTCGTGCGGGCTTGGGAAGGTCTTGGGACTTTTCGTGGCCAGAGCGCCTTTTCCACGTGGCTGCATCGCGTCGCGGTGAACGTCATGCTGCTGGAGGAGCGGACACGGAGGCGGCGCGTTCAACGTGTGGCGGTCGCATCGGAGATTGCGCCCGACTCGCACCACGGCGACACAGCCAGCATGGGCCTCCCAGACCGGGCCGCATCCACGGTCGACATTGGCCTTCACCTCGACTTGGAGACTGCGATCGCTCGGCTCCCCGAAGGCGCTCGCCGCGTGTTCATCTTGCACGACATCGCCGGCTACGAGCACGCCGAGATCGCCGCACAGCTCGGGATTGCCGAAGGCACGTCCAAGTCCCACCTCTTCCGGGCGCGGCGACTACTGCGCGGGATGATCGACCGATGACGCACAACGACGCACCACGCACCGCGGCGTGCGCAGCGTTCGACGCAACACTGGTCGACTACCTGGCCGGCCGGCTGACCGAGCGCGCCGCAGAGCGCATCGAGGCACACGCCGCCGAGTGCGTGCGTTGCGAATGCGTGCTCGAGCTTGCCACGCGGGTGCCGGATGCTGATTTCGCACCGCCGCTTCCTGATGTCGTTCGCACGTCCGTGCTCGCGGCTGTCTATGCACAGCCGCGCTCCGCAGCGACAACTGCCGTCGGAACACTCACGCCATCGTGGCGTTGGCCAATCGCTGGCGGCGCCCTGCTCGCCGCTGCAGCCACGCTTGTCCTCATCGCACGGGCGCCAGAAACGCGAGAGCCCCGTGGGGACAGCGCTCGCGCCTCCATCACCACACCACCTGAGCCGCGCTATGGCGGCAACGCGGCGATGGAGAGTGCCGCGCGCCTGGCCTCCGATCGCGCACGGTCTGAATTCGAATCGCTCGATGCGGCTGCCCGCGAGATCGAAGGTGCACTGCAGGCATCTCCAGGCGACGCGGAGCTCCGCGTGTACCTGTCGGCCGTGCGTGCCCGACGCAGTGAACTCGCGCAGCGCGTGTCCGAGGCGACCTCGTGAGCAGCCTCGTGCGCCCGCGAATGTCCAGCCGCGGCCGCCGGCTTCTGTGCAAGGTGGCCGCGACCTTGTTGCCACTCGCGTCGCAGGCGCAGGCACCGCTACCAGTGGTTCAACCTGTACATCGCGGCTACGCGGCGACCCGCGACGTGACGCTGCGCATCTATGTGCCTGCCGGGCGCGTTCGTGTCGTGGTGTGGTCGCGCGACTCGGTCGACGTATCCGGAACGATCGGCGCGAATGCGTCGGCATTCGGTGGTGGATCGCGCACGCACGTCAAGCTCGGCGTGGAATCACTGACACAGGAGGATTCCACCATGCCGCGCGCCGATCTCGTGGTCAGTGTTCCGCGCGCAGCACGTATCTGGATCAAGACCATCGACGGCGATATCGACGTGCGCGATACCGCCGGCGAGCTCGAGGCGTACGCGGTGCGTGGCCGTATCGCAGTGCACGATGTGCGCGGCGTGACCGTACTCGAATCCATCGATGCGCCGGTGAGCGTGGAGCGCGCCGCCGGTGACCTGCGCGTGCGGGGCGGCAAGGGCGACGTGTCGCTCGATGCCGTGCAGGGCACGGTGTCCGTGGCCACGATCAGCGGTGCGGTGACGCTTACGCGTTTCAACGCCGACGGACGAATCGAAACCATTGGCGGAAGCGTCACCTTCCGGAGCGGCGTGCTGGCCGGCATGCAGCTCGACGTGCAGACGCATGCGGGTGCCATCAACCTCTCTGTTCCGGCGGCACGCGCTCCGGCACTCGACCTTGCGACGCGCGCCGCGCCGGTCGTGTTCCCCACGCTTGCGCAGTCACCGGCGAACGGGCGCATCGTCGCGCGATCGTTCAAGGGACGCATCGTCGTCGCGGCGCGATAGACGCCGCATCACGCAACACACGTTCGCGCGCGTAAACGCGACGCGCGCGAACGGCATCGAAACCGTATGAGACACCCGTATTCCTCCACGGTCGCCGGCATACTTGCCGCCGCCGCACTCTCCGGCCCGTTACAGCCTGCGGCCGACGCACGCGTCGAGCGCGTGCACGCCGCGCCGCTCGCAGACCACGCGGCAGCTCGCGTCGAAGCGCCGACGCCACCCGTCAACGACACCGCCCACGTGGATACGTCCGCTACCGAAATCCGTTGGAAAGGCACCAAGTTCGGCGGACGCGGCGCACACGCCGGTACGCTCCGGGTACGCAGCGGATGGCTCGACGTGCGTGGCATGCAGTTGCGAAGCGGCCGCATCCTGCTCGACATGCGCTCGATTGCCGTGACCGACATGCCACGCAGCGAAACCGTGCCGCGCCGGAAGCTGCTCGAGCACCTCCTTGGCGACAAGTTCTTCGCCGTGACGCGCTTTCCCTCGGCAGAGTTCATCATCGATCGCGCCGAACCGCTGGTGGCGAATGTGTTCCGGGTGAACGGGCGTCTTACGCTTCGCGGGGTGACCAAACCAGTGACGTTCGACATGACGCTGTGGAGCTATGAACCAACGGCATTGCGTGCCACTGCGCGATTCACGTTCAATCGTATGCACTGGGGCGTCGCGTTTCGCGGCTCGCGACTCACGAACGACCTGGTAGACGACGATATCCAGCTCGAAATCGATGTCACCGCCCGCGGGCGGGCCTCGTGATGGGCGCGACTCGCATGCACCGGCTTGCTGTCGCGGCGGCGCTGCTCCTCGCATCGGCTTCTGCGTGTGCCGCGCAGTCCAGCCCTGACGATCCCGCGTGCCACCCGCCGCAGCCCCCCCGCGGCGCGGTGCTCGCCAGTCAGGCCCGCATTGCCTCGGACGCGGAACCCGGCGAGCGGATGCGCATCCGTCTTCGCTTCGAGGACACGCGCGCCATGCCGCTTGCTGGGTTGATGGTGTACGCCTACCAGACCAATGCGCAGGGACATTATCCCGCTGGTGGCGGGGAGACCGGCTGCTACCGATTTCACGGGGCCCTGCATGCATTCACGCGCACTGACACGGCGGGCGTCGTGGCGCTCGAGACGATTCGTCCGGGCCCGTATCCGGGACGCACAGACCCGCAGCATGTGCATGTGGTCGTGCAGTTTGCGGACTCGCGCGGCTTTTACGTGAATGCGCTCGTGTTCAGCGACGACTCGCGCGTGACGTCCGGCTATCGTGCAACAGAGCGGGATGCGGGAGGGTCGGGCGTCTCTACACCGCAGCGCGATAGTACGGGCACGTGGCTGGTGACGCACACGTTTCGCTTTGCGCGGCCGCCGAGATAGCGACGCGTCGTTGCACTGGCGACAGTGCCGTCATCGAACCCGGAGGCGGTGCAGCGCTGGCGTTTCCTGCGGGATCGCGGTGCTGTGCATCACCGAGATACGCTACCGACTGTGCCCTCGCGAGTTCAGACGTGTTTCGCGCGATCACACGACGCGCTGGACACGCTGGACACGCTCACTGAAGACGAGCTGCGAAAAGACGTTGCCATCTACTTGTCACTCCGTCAGGCAGTGAAGGTACGGCTTGCTGTGCTTGGTGTCGCGGTGAGTGATCGCAATTCTCTGAGTGCTCTCCGTGGCATGCGTCGCCTCCCGTGCATCGCTGTCGCCGGCCGTACCGTCGATCGCCACGCAGCTGCGGTCATCGTGGCCGTTCGAGGTCGAGGCGCGGTCTCCGGATCATTTCCGGAGATCCCCGATTCCGTCTGGCTGAGCGTGAGGTGTCGACTGGTGGCCGGATTTTGGTGTTCACCGAGGTACGGGCGCGGCAGCGTGAGGGACTTCGCCTCGACGTGATGCGTGGGAGAGCGTGCCACCTGCCCGCGCCCGTCGCGCTCGCGACCTGCGCACTCCGGAGGACATATGCGATTCCGCTCACTCACCACCGCAACCATCGCAGACCGCCTACAGTTGTTCGAGGAACTCGTGGACAGCATCCCGGCGGACGCCGATGCTCGAGCCCCGCCGCTGACGGAGGCCGAGCGTGTGCTCATCGAGGAGCACCTGCCGCACGTGAACGCCAATCCCGCGGCGGGGTGGCTCGGGGTCGTCGTCCGCGCCGGCATTCTCGGGAAACACCGGCGGTGAGAGCGATGGTCGATCGTCAGCGCGAGCCGTCGGTTCCTTTGATGCGAAAGATCTGCAAGACTGGAGACACGCGATAGCGCTCGTTCTCCCACGCGTTGGCCTTCAGCACATACAGCAGCAAGCTTGGGTTGCCGCGCAGGCGGCCAAGGGCCACCCCAACGACCGGTTCACCAGGATCGGCCGGCGTCCATCGATCATAGCCCACAAAGTGGACGGATTGTGACACATCGTCGTGCGTGAAGAAGTACGCGACCGCACGGTCGAGTGAAGCATCGCCGAACGTGTAGCTCTGGCGACCGTACGTGCGAGCGCCGTATCCCAACGTCGCGATGAACAGGACCGTGCGTCCAAACCGCACACCGCCGCCGCCAATGCGCTCCGTCGACCACACACCACGATCACCAACCGGCGGGATACACACCCAACTCGCTCCATCCGGACAGCTATAGCCGTTGTCGCGAGGCAGTCTTGGCGTCGTGATGTCAAAGAAGGACGGCGGGTTGAGCAGACGGGTCCACTGACCGTTTGGCTGACGGGTGGCGTAACTGAGGCCGCCTACTGAGCCTTGCCCGGAGTCGTACGCCCCGGCGCCGATTGCACTCAGGTCATTCTCATGCTCGGCGTGTTTGATAAATCCGGAGAACTCCTGCTCGGGGAGATCAACAGGAATTTCGCGCGCGTCGCCAAGCGTCGTGCCGTTGTTGCGCAACTCGCGGATGTTGATCTGCGTGGTTGGGCGTGGGCTGGTGTTGTAGAAAACGCGTCCGATCCCGGCCACCTCGTATCCTCCGGGCGTGGTGATGACGGTAACGTCGCGTAGGTTCTGACCGGCAATCCATCGTGGAAAGAGCTGTGCTGCACGCCATGTGCGCACAGGCGCGAGCGATGGATAGGCCATCGCATTCGCACCACTCCCCGGGGCGGTGCGAAGGTCAAAGACGTGCACGCTATTGGTTTGTGCATTCGCCCCGGCAATAGCCTCGATCACGTAGCCTTCGGCGTCGTGGACGAGAGCCAGTCCGTCGCTCGCAAAGTCCGACTGCAACCGATAGCCGCCGATGAGCTCGAAGTTCGCCGCCACCGTGGCGACGATCGGTGTCGGTACGGCCGGCACAATCGGTGGTGCGGTGGTTTGCGGTGCGCTCTCGCAGGCGCCCAGCGCGAGGATAGCGCAGGCCATCGCCGTCGCCATCGCCATCGCCATCGCCATCGCCATCGAGACAGAAAGGTTTCGCATGATGCGCCAGGGTGAGGGCCAAGGTTCGAACGAGGCACCGGACGAGACCAGATAAACCGTACTCCGTATTCTGCGGTTCTGTGAGGGGCGTGTCACCACCTGCAACTGTATTGACGAGCGTCACTGCGCATCGGTGTCTGAAATTTGGCGGCAATTGCCCTGACAGAAGTTGGAGCCAGCTGCGGCCATCGCTCTTCCCGGTTCGCCGCGCGGTCGGTCCCGATGGCCACCCGCTCCATGCCGCTGATGGCCGTCGGAGGGTGACACGACGAGTGTGTCGCCGCCGGGTCTCATTGAGCATTTCATTGCGCTGGGCAGACGACGCCGATGACGTGACGTTGGGACCCGGGTGTTGACACCTGACTCGCTCGCTATTCGGCCTTCCCCGGCGATTCACGTCAGTTTCCGCTGGACGAAGTGATGCCTTGTGACCGGATCGGAACGATCGTGGCTCTTCGGGAGAGCGGGACTCGTCGAAGGCGGCAGCAATACGCAAGACGACAAGGGCGGCCCGTCGCAAGTCGCCCTGAACGATTTCACGGCTCTTCGTGGTTTCGTGTGGATGACTCTCGGCCCAGCGGCCCTCTGCGTTGCCTCACCGAACATGGCCGCTGACATGCCGCGGATCAACGACAACAATCTCAAAATAGCGCGCGGCATTCCGTCGTCTCGCGCGGCTCCAATCCGCAAGGAAGGTGGCCATTATGCAGCGACCTATCGGTGAGAGACTTCTGCGCCTCTGCGTTCTCCGTCTTTCTGCGTGATCGGTTCTCGATCTACCCGAGCATCGCCGTCAGTGAGCTGCCGCTGAACGGATCACTCGTCGACGGACAGGTTGCTGAAGTGATCACGCAGAGGACGCGGAGGCGCAGAGAACGCAGAGGAACAGTCCAAGATTCATCGCTTTGCGGGGTTCCGCGTGGGGGACTCTCGGCCCAAAGGCCCGCCGTTTTGCTTCACCGCAGATGGCCGCTGCCATACCGCGGCCGAGATTTACCCACACGAAACCCCGACATCCTATTTCATCGACTTCACGTGCGCGACAAACTGATCGAGGGCGATCTCAGACCCCTGTTGCCAACCCGACGCTTGATTTCTCTCGAAGTCAGCTTCATCCCGGTGCAGCGCCGTGAATACGTAGCGAGTGCCGGTTCCCACGCTCTCCATCGCAATGATGGCGGTGATCGGAATGTCGTCAAAGACAGCAGGACGGTAACCGGGAAACAACATGGAGGTCCAGACAAGTCGTTCCATCGGAATTACGTCCAGGAAGCAGCCGAGGTCGCGTAGTGGCCGAGCTGGTCCAGTCGCGCTTCCCACAAGTGACAACGCGCGATCAGCCAGTGCTCAACGACCGTGCACCGTTCGGGTGCAATCTCATGCGTCCGCTCGCGCCCTCGCTTTTTCGACTTCACCAGTCGGCTTTGTTCGAGCACCGCGAGGTGCTGGACGAACGAGGGGAGCTTCAAGTCGAACGACGCGCACAGCTCACGGACGGTTGCAGGTCCACCAGAGAGGTGTTCCAGGACTTTGCGCCGAGTCGAACTGGACGGGGCGTGAAAAACATCGTCCGCGACTGCGGATTGCCCCATTGCAACAGCAGTCGATTGGTTGGGTGACCCGATCTGACGGCGAAATTCTATCGCCGCGCAATACCGAGGGAAATGCCTAAGAATTATGTCACACCCTCGCGCGCGCGTCGAGGGGGCGGGCCCCGACGACGGACATGGGTGCGGCGTTCGGATTCTGCGTCGAATCATGCAGCGATGGTCGCTGCGCGTGCTGGGCAACGAGTCAGCCGCGGTACGGGGTGCTTGAGACGTCCACCGGCACGTGGCGGTAACCGCCTGCGTCGAGCGCCATGCGCAGGCTCTCGCGGTTCAGCTCGCGGTGACGTCCGGGGCCGACGAGCAGCCGCTTGATCGGCAAAGGCTGCGGCGGCACGCCCTCGCGAACCCCGGTCATGTCGCGCATTCGGACATAGGGCACGAGCATCCCTGAGCGGACGCGGAAGCGCACCTGGGGCGCGTTTGCGCCGCCGGGAGAGAAGATGAGGCGTCGCTCCTTCTCGTCGCGGAAGTCGCCGTTCTTGAACGTGGGCACGAAGAAGCTCAGCGCGTCGGCGATGTAGCGCACCCGATCAGGCTCCGCGGCCGACTCCCAGTAGGGGAAGTCGAGCGCCTTTTGGATGATGCTGCGCTGCTGGTGCTCGGCGTAGAACACGCGCCACAGCCGAGTCACGCCGAAAGGCGAATCCTCGCCGCTGTAGTGCCGAAAGCCGTCATGGTCGCACTCGATGCTCACTCCGCCGCCGTTGTCGGCATAGCCACGCCACTGGCTGAGCAGGTTGTCTTCCTCGCAGAAGCAGCAGATGAAGATCGACTGTTCGCGCTGCTTCTCGATCAGCGCCTTGATGTCCTGGATACGCTGAAGGCGCGCTGCATCGGCCGGCGTCATGGCCGCCTGCGCATCGAGTTCCTCTTCGACCAGGCGCAGCCCATAGTGGAACTCCTCGTCGTCGTTGGAGAAGCGCAGATGGCTGAGCCACAGATCGCCGCTCTGCACGATGCCGAGTGCGCCGTCGAGCGTGGTGTAGTGGCAGAGCCTGACGCCGGCGCCCAGATGCTGGACGAGGTCCTTACTGTAGGACTTGAGCGAGTTCAGGAAGCCGGTGAGTACGGGGATGTCCATGGTCGCCGTCTGCGCCGAGCCGCGCGGCGTGGTCGTGGAAAGTCGCCGCTGCGGCGACTCCTGTTGGATCGGGTGGTGTAGGGACAGTCGGTAGGGAGAAGCGGCGATTCCCGCGGGGTCACGCGTTGTAACGCAGCGCCCCTCTGAGCCACGCGCGCACCGTTTTGCGACGGAACGCATTCCGGGAGGACGGCTGCCGTGGAAAACGTAGGCCT
>JBBQXC010000176.1:0-9574 GCA_038210005.1 Gemmatimonadales bacterium | reverse complement strand
CGAGCAAGCGTAGCGGGAGTCAAGCGGCCAAGCCGTTTTGTAAATCGTTCGATATCGACAGCACGAACTTGATCCGCGACAACGAAACCGTCCTTCCCGCCCAATCTGCAGGGGACGCGAAACGGATACGCGTGTCCACCTTTCGTCAGCGGCGCAACAATGACTGTCCGAACATGGGCGTTCAAGTCATCCGGCGACACGACGACGCAGGGCCGCGATTTGCGAATCTCACCGCCACGCGTCGGATCCAGTTGCACGAGAAGTACATCGCCGCGCCTCACATTATCCGGCGTCACCACTCCCACTCGTCGTCATCGAACCGGGTGGCCACCGACGGATCCAGTAAGCGATCATCCTCACGAGCGCGCATCAGCTAGGCGGCTTCTGCCCAGCCAGCGCGCGCGCCCGTTGCCGCGCGAATAGTGATGACGCCCGCCTGCATACGAAGCTCGACCTCATCAGTCAGGCCGGCCTGTTCGATGAGAGGTTTAGGAAGCCGAATGCCGCGAGAGTTGCCGATGCGCACAAGTCGTGCCTTCATAGAGAATTCCTCCTGTACATACAAAGTAATCACTCTTGGAATGAGCGTCAATCCACGCAGGTCCGCATAACGCCTGTCAGCTCGCCGACCTATCATACGATGGATCAACGAAGTCGTCCACCTATCAAATCACACGGCCGCCGCGGCGCCGCCGCAAATCCATGATCCGCAACGCCTTCGTGCACGACGACCGTTCACACGCCAGCTCGACCGATCTAACGCGACGCGCCATCCGGCCATCACCACGTTCCCCTACAACGCCGCGCTCAGATAGAAATCCGTCCGCCACTGCTTCAACGGATACAACCCGCGTGAGAAGTCCACGCGAATCAATCCGTCCAGCAATCCCACACCGATGCCCGCCCCGCGTTGGGGCTGCACTTTGCCGAACGCGTCGCGACTGCCCGCCCAGCCGATGTCGAAGAATCCCACCGGTCGAAAGAAGCCCTGCTTCGTGCCCACTTCCGCGCGCGCCAGCCAGAAGGCATCACCATCCTGCGTGCCGGCAATCTGACCACGTACCGTGCGCACTCCCCCCAGGAACCAGCCGCGCTGACGCGGCACATCGCCGATGGAGCTGCCGATCGCGCCCGTCAGCGCCGTCGCGAAGCGGCCCACCGGACGCGTGGCGGTACCTTCAGCAGAAGCGCGCGCGTACTGGAACGTGCCCGTACCGGCTTCGCCGTTCAGCACGGTGGTGAAGCGCAGTCCCTGCGGACGTTCCAGCAATACGCGGGAGTACGTGCCACTCACGCCCGTCACACTCAAACGTTCGCTCTCGATATTGCGGCGAAACCGACGATCGGCAACCAGCCGAGCCAACGAAAAGGTGTTCACGACATTCGTATCGCCCGCCGTCCACTGCCGCTCGATGAACACCTTGTATTCGAGCGCACCACCACGACGCTCGCGGCGTTCACCGAGTTCGGCGCCCATGGTACGGTAGTAGAAGCCTTCGTCGCGTCCGTAGATGAACGCGGGCAGCGACGGACCCAGACTCAATCCTCCGCCCCATTCGGGGTTGGTGGCAGCGAGGCGATGATACACCGTAGCGGTCACGGTACGCGCGCCGTTGCTGCGCGCCAATGACAGCTCACCGTTGGCGTGCAGGTCGGCATGCCCGATGCGCCCCACCGCGTTCAGTGTGTAGCCTGCGCCCAGTACCTGCGACACGTTCACGCCGGCCGAAACGCCTTCCACGCGGTTGAAACGCAGCAGGTCGGAGCCCAGGCGAATCTTGGGCATCTGCGGCATGAATTCGGGCTGCAGCGACAGGTCGAGCGCGGCCAGCAGTTCGTCGCGACTCTTGAGGTCGAACAGCTCTTCGTCCGACGCCACGGCCGGCGGTAAGGCCGGTGAATTGGCCAGCTTCGACGCGTCACGCGGCATGTCGTACGCCACGCGTAACGCGCCTTCGTAACGCGACTCTACACGCGTGTATGTGGAATCCTTCAAACACAACCGATACCGCGTACGCGCCGACGCGGACATCTTCAAGGTATCTGCGGCCGCGCGCGTGGCGGAGCCACCGCCACCCACGGTCACATTGATGTCGTTGCCTCCGGTCACGACGGTGGTGTCACGCCCGCTCGAGTCTCCGGCCGCGCCGGAGAGTCGCGCCGCCGGAATCGCGGCCAGCGAAAAGTCGCCGTTCACCTCGTCGTACGTAAACTTTTCGTCGATGCTGAACGGCGTGCGTATGAAGCCCAATTGCATGGAGGCCGTGGCGCTGTTCGCACGCGGCAACCAGAACTTGCCCTGATACAAACCGTACTCCACGGTGATCGCATCGAGCTTGGCCTTGGCCGGACGGAAGGTGGCCTTCACCCACAACGGCACGTCTTCGTCGTCACCAGTATTGTTGGCCCGCGCCTGTACCGACGGGGCCCGCAACGTCGAGTCTTTCACATACAGTTCACGCGGCATACGCGCGCGAGCAATGGAATCGCGCAGCCGATCCGCCTCGATGCTCACCTTGGCGTCGGCTTGGCTCTCTTCCGAGGCCACATCCCAGAGCTCGAGGTCCATCGCCAATCGATACGCCGCGCGCACCAGCTGCCCGCCGTCACGATCGAACCAGAACGAGCCCACGAATACCCGCCAGTCGGGGCGGCGCGCGGTAATGCGCAGTTCGCGCAGCTTGATCACGCGGCCACCGTCGAGCGTGATGTCCACGGAGTCGCCCGTCGCATATTTGTAGTACGTCTCCGCACCGTTCGCCAGCGGATGAATGACTTCCCGCTCGTCGATGTCGGCCTTCACCACACCGAAGTTGCTGGACGGGAACCAGAGCGACTCGCGCCCCGGGAAGTAGGGAATCGAAATCGCACTGCTGAAGTCACCGCTGGCCCTCGACGCCATCGGCACGGTGATCCGCGATCCGATAGGCCGCACCCTTACACCCACGTCACGGCGCCACGAGATCTCGGCCACATTATCACCGCGGAACAGCAGCTTCTCGAGCCCCAGGCGCTTGGCGCCCATGCCCATCGAAATGCGCTGCGTGGCGGTGGCCTTGTAGGCGCGAAGCGCGCTGTCCTGCCGCACACGGGCATCGCGGGCCCGCAGCAGGATAAGCCTGGCCTCGGGGTCGCTGAAGGCCGTGGCGCTGGCGGAGTCGGCCCGCAGGCGTCGCACCACGCTATCGGGCGACAGTTGGCGGCGGGCCATGGAGCGAGCGTCGCGGGTGGCTTCCCGTGCCGCCGCTCGCTCTTCGGCCGTGAGCGTATCGCGCTTGGCCGGTGGCACGCGTCGCGCCTGCCCCAAAAGCGACACGGGGCACGCGGCAGAAATCAGGCTCATGGCCCCGAACAGGGCGAAGGTACGGAGCGAATTCGAGAGACGCATGAACCGGGAAACAGGAAAGGATGACCACAACCGCTGTCTTGGTGACCGTACGGGGTTTGGAGCGAGCGGTTTCCCCGTCTGAAACGTAATTTCCGGTCTCGCCTGTGTTGCCCGGTTCGTCACGGCCGCCGCCGAGCGTTTTCCGAGATTCGCCGACTACCCTGGGAGTCCGCCGTGCATCCGACCCGCTTTCGTTCCACCCGTTCCCTGCTGCTGGCAATGTCCACGCTGGCCGCTGCGCCGGCCGCGTCGTTATCGGCGCAGGATACCACGATGGCGGCAACGCCCGCCTCGGCCGCGTCATCTGCTCCTCTGGACCCACGCCTGGCCAAGCTCAAAGCCGAGGCGCTGCAGATGGTCGAATCCCGCTCCAAGCAGGTCCAGGAGATCGTGGACATGCTCTTCTCGTTCCAGGAGCTCGGCTTCCAGGAATTCGAGTCGCAACGATACCTCACCACGCTGCTGCAGAAGGAAGGCTTCATCATCGAGAAGGGCGTGGCGGGCATGCCGTCGGCCTGGACGGCCAAGTGGAGCTACGGCACCGGCAAGCCGGAAATCTCCCTCGGCTCCGACGTAGACGGTATTCCGCAGGCCAGCAACAAGCCGGGCGTAGGCTACAAGGATGCGATGGTGACCGGTGGCCCCGGCCACGGCGAAGGACACAACGCGGGTCAGGCCGTGAACATCGTGGCGTCGATCGTCGTGAAGCAGCTCATGCAGCGCGACAAGATCAACGGCACGCTGTTGCTATGGCCGGGCATCGCCGAAGAGCAGATGGCGGGTAAGGCGTTTCTCGTGCGCGCCGGCGTCTTCAAGAACACCGACGTCACGCTGTTTACGCACGTGGGCAACGACCTCGGCGTGTCGTGGGGCGCCAGTGGATCGAGCGCGCTGCTGTCGGCCGAGTTCCGCTTCCGGGGCTCGAGCGCGCATGCGGCCGGTGCGCCGTGGCGCGGGCAGAGTGCCCTCGACGCCGTGATGCTGATGGGTCAGGGCTGGGAATTCCGTCGTGAACATCTGCGGTTGCAGCAGCGCTCGCACTACGTGATCAAGGACGGCGGCGATCAGCCCAACGTGGTGCCGAGCACGGCGAGCATCTGGTTCTACTTCCGTGAGCAGGACTATCCGCGCACGATGGCACTGTTCGAGATCGGCAAGAAGGTGGCCGAGGGTGCGGCGATGATGACCGACACCAAGCTCGACACGATACTGATTCTGGGTTCGGGCTGGTCGGGACATTTCAGCAAGCCGATCGCGCAGGCGATGCACGCCAACGTGCAGACCGTCGGTATGCCGAAGTGGGATGACAAGGACCAGACGCTGGCGAAGGGCATTCAGAAGGAGCTCGGCTCGCCGGACTTCGGCTTGTCGGAACAGGTGAACAAGGAACTGCGTGGCGCCGAAACGCCGCAGAACTGGATGGGTGGCGGTTCGGATGACATCGGCGACGTGTCGTGGAACATGCCGACGATCACACTGCGCTTTCCGTCGAACATTCCGGGGCTGCCGGGACACAATTGGGCGAACGCGATTTCGATGGCCACGCCGATCGCGCACAAGGGCGCGCTGGCCGGTGCCAAGGTGCAGGCGCTGACGATGCTCGACATCATGCTGACGCCGAAGGTCGTGGCCGACGCGTGGGATTACTTCAAGAACGTGCAGACGAAGGACGTGAAGTATCAGCCGTTCATCCGTCCGCAGGACACGCCGCCGATTTACCTGAACGCCGACATCATGGCGCGGTTCAAACCGCAGCTACAGAAGTTCTACTACGATCCCACGAAGTTCAAAACGTATCTCGAGCAGTTGGGCATCGAATACCCGACGGTGCGAGCGCAGGTGGCGCAACCGAAAGGCCAATAGAACAACAGTAGGGAGTACGGGGACGGGAGTAGGGAGTACTATGGGCGTGCGAGGCTGGCTTTCGTCGGCACCGCACGCCCATCGTCATGTGCGACTAGTGCTTGGTGTTGGCGGCTTTGAAGCGGGCGCGGATCTGTAGCAACTCGTCGCTGTGGCCCACGTTCTTCTTGGTCACGTCTTCGAGGAGCTTCATGATCGCGATGTTGTCCTCGACCACCGTGGGCGTGCCGTGCAGATGCACGCCGAAGCCGAAATGCTCGCCCGGCACCAGCACCATCTCGTTGTGCAGCACGATGTCACTGGCGCCGTCGGCGATGCGCACCGCCACGAACTTCTTGCCGGCCTTCTCCATAAAGGAGATGCGCAGACCGTTCACGCCGTCCGGCCACGGCGCGTAGGCGTGCTGCTGGCCATCGCTGCCCTCGAAGGACGTCGTGGTGGTGGTCAGCTTCGGGAAGTTCTTTTCGAAGCTGCCGGCGTACATGAAGGCGTGTCGCATTCGTGAAGTCCTTGTGCGTGAATTGCAGGTGGTCCGGAGGGGTGTCCGAATATCGCACCGTCGCCGCCCGATGGCGAATCGGGACGTGTGACACCGCACTCAGGGCACGCGGGCGGCGTTCCGGCGTGCCGTCATGTGACGGGCGCGCTGGATGCGCAGATACAGGCCACCGGAGAAGAACACCAGGGCGCTGAGCCCCAGCAGCTCCTCGCGGGAGAGGTTGGAAAGCACCCAGACGCACGCGGTAGCCCCCATAATCGGGACGAGCGGTCCACCCGGTATGACAAACGGGGGATCGGCGGTCTGCACTCCACGCTGTCGCAAGCGGAGCACCGCCAGACAAACGGCGACGTCGACCAGCAGCACCGACGACGTGCCGAGAATAGCCAGCGGCTTGAAAGCCCCCAGCACCGCCAACGCGCAGGCAATCGCGGCGAATACCAGAATCGCCACGTACGGCGTCTGGAAGCGCGGATGCACTTTGGCGAGTGGCGCCGGCAGCAGACCATCTTTGGCGGCGGCGTACAGGCAGCGTGGCGACAGCAGCAGGTCGCCATTCACAAGGGCGAAGATCGACAGTGACACCGCCCCGAGCAGCAACGTGCGCCCCCACGGCCCCAGCAACTTCTCGGCGGTCGCGGCCAGCGGGGTGATGGTTTGCAGCGGGAGGTCGGCGCCAAGCACGCCTTCCGCCACCAGCTGGAGCCCAAAGTAGACCCCGACCACCGTCGCGACGCCCATGAGCAAACCAAGGGGGACGGTGCGACTCGGATTCCGCAGCTCACCACTGGCCGACAGCGACGATTCGCCGCCGATGAACGCGAACATGAGCAGCAGGACCCCGCGGCCCAGTGTGGACGCATCCGGCATGCTGGACGGGATGACGTGCGACAGGGTGATGTGCGGCAGGCCGACCACCAGGAGCAACAGCAGCGGCAGCAGCTTCAGCACGGTGAGTACCACGACCAGTCGTGCGCCGGTCTTCACTCCGATGATGTTCACGCCAGCCATGAAGGCGAACAGCGCGATGAGGGCGAGCCCACGCGGAACGGACTGCGCGAGCGTCGGCACCGCCGTGGCGAGCGTACCCACCAGCACATCGGCCAGCGCCGCATCGACACAGGCGCCAACGCCAAACCACATGAGATTGGCGGCGATGAAGCCGGCGAACGGACCGAATGCCCGTTCCACGTACGCATAGGCCCCGCCGCTGTCGTGTACACGACTCCCCACTTCAGCGAAGCAGAGAAAGATCAGCACCACCAGCACGGCACAGATCGCGTAACCGAGCGCGGTGGCACTGCCGAGGGTGGCGGCGACGAGACCCGGCAGAGCAAAGATGCCGGCGCCGATGATCCCGTTGGCAAAGATGAGCGCGAGCGTACCCGGACCGAGGGTGCGGCGCAGCGCGCCGCCATCCGTCACGAGCGACCGTCGCGAGATTTCGGCGCGGCCATTGGCGCAGCGAGTTGCGCGTCGGCGGCGATCACCGCGTTGAGTAGAACATCAGCGCCATTCGCAATATCGGCGGCACGCGAGAATTCTTTCGGCGAATGACTGATCCCACCCACGCTCGGAATGAAGATCATCGCCATCGGCGCAATGTGCGCGACCTCCTGTGCGTCGTGGCCGGCGCCGCTGGGCATGCGCTGCGATGACAGGCCGAGCGCCGTCGCACTCGACTCGATCCAGTTCATGACCTGCGGATCGGAGATGGCGGGGGTGCTGTCGGTGAGTCGCTTGAAGGCGAACGTGGTTGTGGTCGTTGCGCCGATCTCCCGGGCGAGCCGTTCGAAGACCTCCGTGAAGTGCTCGATCTTTTGCTGATCGAGGTCCCGCAAGTCGACCGTCAGCACAACCTGTCCGGGAATGACGTTGGTGGTGTTGGGCGACACCACCATGCGGCCCACGGTCGCCACCTGTCGTCCCGGTTCGGCGCGCACGGCATCGTTCACGGCCACGGTGAACTTGGCCGCGGCGAGCATGGCATCCTGTCGCTGATCCATGGGCGTGGCGCCCGCGTGGTTGGCGAAGCCCGTAATCGTGACCTCGAACCAGCGCAGTCCTACGATGCCCTGCACCACGCCGATCTGCTTGCCAGCCTTCTCGAGCAAGCCACCCTGTTCGATGTGCAGTTCGATGTAGCAGACAATGTCCCCCTTCTTCTTCACGGACTCGCCAAGACGCGACACATCGCCACCGATGATCCCGATGCCTTCGCGGATGGTCTTGCCCGAGCGCGCCACTTTCGACAGCTCGGCGTCGGTCATCTCCCCGATCGCCACTTTGCTACCGGTGGTGCCGCCTTCTTCATTCTGCCAGACCACGACATCGAGCGGATGTCGCAGCCGCCGGTTCTGTTCGCGCAACGTGCGCGCCACTTCGATGGCGCCGAAGGAGCCGACCGGTCCATCGAAATTGCCGCCGTCGGTGACGGAGTCGATGTGCGAGCCGATGAGGATCGACGCGCGCGTGCGGTCGGTGCCCTCGAGACGCGCGTAGATGTTGCCAGCGGTATCGATGCGCGGCGTGAATCCGGCGTCGCGCAGGAGTTGCAGCGTGAAGGCGCGACCGGCGAGATCGGCCTCGGAATACGCCACGCGATTGATGCCCGTGGGCGTGCGACCGATGCGGTCGAACTTCGTGAGCCACTCGTTGAGTCGAGCGCCGTTCACGCGCAGTGGCGCCAACTCTGACGCCGCGAAGGCGTGCGACAGATACGGCATGACGAGTGGCATCGCGGCCATGGCACCGGCGTGACCGAGGAACGTACGGCGCTTCATGCATCAACCTCTGGCAGCGATCGTGCGAATGGCGGCCGCCAGTTTGTCGGCGTCGGCGGGGGTGTTGTACAGGGTGGGCGTGACGCGCACGCAATCGCCCTTGGCGAGCCCGGTGCGCTGGAAGGTGAAGATGCCGAATTCATCGTGCAGGGTGGTGGCGAGCGCGCGATTCGCCTCACTCGTCCCACGGTGATGCAGTCGGAAACCGGTGATCGCTCCGGTGAGGGCGGCGTCTTCGGGCGTGAGAATGGTCACGCCCTTCACATCGGCCACGGCATGCACCCAGCGATCACGCAGATAGCGCAAGCGGGCAGCCTTCTGCGGAATACCGATGCTGAGTTGGAAGTCGATGGCATCGGGAATCGTCATCACGGTCGCGAAGTGCGTGGTGCCGGTGTGAATGCGGCTTTCGATGCGATCGAGCGGTGCGCTTTCATCAGCATGCGCGCGGTCGATGGCGCCGAGACGTGATTCGCGGATGTACAGCGCTCCCGCGCCCACGGGCGCGCCGATCCACTTGTGCAGATTGAGCCCCACGAAATCGGCGCCCAGGTCGGCCATGGTGAGCGGCACTTGTCCGAACGAGTGCGCCGCATCGACCACGACATCCACGCCGCGCGCCTTGGCCAGCGCGGCGATGTCGCCGACCGGCAGCAGCAATCCGGTTTTGTTGTTGCAATGCGTGAGCAGCAGCAGCTTGGTGCGCGGATTGGCATCGAGCGTCGTGGTGTACGCCGCGAGAATATTGGCGTGCGAGGCCGGCTCGGGGATGTTGAGCGTGACGACATTCGCCTTGCAGCGCGCGGCCAGGGCATTCATGGCCCACTGCATGGCGTTGTAATCGAGGTCGGCGTACATGATGGTGTCGCCCGCCTGCAGGCGATTGTACTGCCCGATGATCGCCTGCAATGCTTCGGTGGCGCCGCGCGAGAAGGCGAGTTCGGAGGGTTTGGCGCCCACAAACGCGGCGACGCGCTCGCGGGCCGCACGCATCATGGCGGGATACTCGCGGCGCGCGAAGTACGAGCTCTCGCTGTTTAC
>JBBQXC010000175.1:0-9716 GCA_038210005.1 Gemmatimonadales bacterium | reverse complement strand
TTCGCTCCCGCTTGTTGACGTATTACCTGCGCCAGCTGCGACGCGAGCCGGAATTGGTAGAGCGTATCTGCCAGTACGCACATGGTACGTTGGCGCGCGGCCGACGGAACTACCGGTTCGCTGCTCGCGTGCAGTCGGAGGACCTCGACCCCGTGCTTGCATTGTCTCGGGTGTATCAGGTCAACCAGAGCGACCTCACCACGGGCATTATCGGCCTGGCGTTCAGTGACCTCTTGCTCGACGGAGAGAATGCCTGGGCCCACGCACTGCGCGCGATCGCCGATTCGATCTGACAGTCAGGTTTCGGACGAGGCTCGCGACCTCGTTTCTTATGCGGGGAATGTAGAGAACGAGCTCCAGCCATCACAAGGCTGGCGCTCGCTCTTCAAGACTTTTGACGCCCTCGTGGAGCAAGAGTATTGGGGGTGCACATCCTCCACCGGGCTCAGTCGGCGAGCGACACCGGTAGGACAAAGCGCGGAAACAGCGTCTCCACATCGAGCTACGACACCATTGTCGTCACCTGCGTGTCGTTCATCTCGAGCAGCAGCAGCAGCGCCCACGCGGTCTTGCCGTTGTCGCGGTACCGGGCCCATGCTGGCGTCCCACCGCACGCCTTGACCGGCACGAGCCGGGAGTGTTTGCACCCGACGCGGAAGGTCGTGAGCCAGGTCGCACTCGACTCGCGCCCCTGCAGCCAGAGATCGTATGGGGGCATCGACAGCGTGGTCTCCGAATGCAGCAGCGAGGTCAGTGCGGCGATATCGTATCGCTCGAACGCGTCGACATACCGCGCCACCACATCCGCCTGTTCGGTCGAGAGCGCACGCGGCACAACCGCTGGGTTTCGGGTATCAAGCGTCGCCCGCGCGCGCTGCAACGCACTGTTCACCGACGCCACACGCATCTCGAGTGTCTCCGCTGCCTCCGTCGCCGAGAAGCTGAGCACCTGTGTGAGCAGCAGCACGGCGCGTTGGCGCGGCGGGAGATACTGCAACGCCGCGACGAACGCGAGTCGAATGCTCTCCTTCAAGATCGCGCGTTCTTCAGGATCGCAGTTCGCGGCGCCTGGCAGCGCGGCAACATCGGGAATAGGTTCGACCCAGAACTCATGCGGACGTGATTCAAGTACCAGATCATCACGCACGACGCCCGGAAGCGGCGTATTGTCGACCGGACGTGTTCGCGCCTCCCGCTGCGATGCGGCAATCGTATCGAGACACACGTTGGTGGCGATTCTGTACAACCAGGTCTTGAGCGACGCCTGCGCCCGGTAGTTGTCGATCCCTTTCCAGGCGCGAAGCATCGACTCCTGCAAAGCGTCTTCCGCGTCGATGACCGAGCCAAGCATTCGGTAGCAATGGCCGGTGAGCGCGGGGCGATACTCTTCCAGCAGTGCGGCGTTCTCCATGCGGGCGAGGAGGGGGCTGAGGATTCGAGGAGCACGCGCTGGGCGAGGCCCTCTCGGAATAGACTCTCGTACCCCCGAAACTCATCGGTGCGAACCGACGGAAATGCTAGGGCATCGCCGTGGGTCGATACGACCCGAAATGCCACTCGTGCCCTTCAGGATCCTTCGCCGCGTACTCCGTCGCGCCGTAGTCGGTGTCGCGCAACGCCCGCGATATGGTGGCCCCGGCCTCGACAGCGTGCGCATAATGCGCTTTGACCGCCTCGGTGCTGGCCAGACCGAAGCAGACAGTCGAATTCACCGCCGGAAGATCGAGCGGGCTCACCCAACCCAGCTCCGGCTTCGACGAACCCAGCATGATCACCTCGGGTCCGAAATTCATTTCGGCGTGGGTGATGGAGCCGTCCGGTCCGGGTACGACGAGCAATTCGGAGAAGCCGAACGCCCGCATGAGGAATTGGATCGCGGCGGCCGGGTCGCGATAGGAAAGGCACGGATAGAGCTTCGGTGTCGTCACGGGCTGGTCCGGTGAGAGGGATGCCAGTATGCTACCGCCGTCATCGCATCACGTCTTGGATGAATTTTACCAGTCGATCACGCCGCCGTGGGGAATGACCTGCGCCCGATAGGTGGTGGGCGTCGTACCGGCGAAGTCCGCGAAGTCGCGCAACAGATGTGACTGGTCGTAGTAACCCGCCTCGAGCGCCAACTCGCTCCAGTGCACCACCGACGCCGCGCGCAGTCGTTCGGCGACGCGCTCAAAGCGGACGATCCGCGCCACCGTCTTGGGTGTCAGTCCTACCTGCTCACGAAATCGCGCGATCAGATGCTTGTGACTGCGCCCCGTCGCGCGCGCGAATGAACCGACGGCAACGCGTCCGTGGCTCTGCACAATCTGCGTCCACATCCATTCGACTTCCGGTACGATATTCTCGGCCCGCCGGAGACGGCCGAGCAGGAACGCGTCGAGCAGATCGAATCGGTCGCTCCACGTGGAGGCATCGTGGAGGCGCGCGATCAGCTCGCCCGCCGATGCGCCAAGTAGGTCCTCGAGTTCGACCGTCGCGTTGGCCAGGCTCGCCATCGGCACGCCGAACATCCGATAGGCGTCGAGTGGTGCGAAGTCTATCTGGATCGCGCAGCTCTCCGCCGCGCTGTCGACGAGCGTGCATCCGTCCGCGAGTCCGGCGATGAACGAGCCGCGCGAATGCACAGCCTGCGGAGCGCGGCCGTCAGCAATGAGATAGCGCGGTCCGAGATTCAAGATGAGCGGGATCACCGTCGACGCGATCTCGCGACGACGCACCGGGCGACTCGTCTGTTCGGTCCAGCCGAGGTATGGGCCCGTGACGTACCGAGCCAGCCGCGGGTCAGGCGCGCGCGACGTCATCGCGAACCACCCGAACTCCCACTCGTGACGGGTCGTCCGCAACGCGGCATGAATGCTGGTCACAGGACAAACGTACGCGGTCTGGATTCATAGTCCACCTTCGACCCTCCAGAACCCGCGGACCGATGAGTTTCCGGGGTCGCCCCGTCTATGCCTGTACACCGACTGACGATTGCTCCCTCAGCCTCACGGAGTCACCACATAGCCCGCGTATCCTCGTACCTCAACTTTCCCCCCTCGACCGAAGAAGCGTTCCAGTTCTAGGGCTTTACACTGACGACCGGCAACACCATGCCGCTGAACCTCGAGCCTGACACGCGCGCCGAGACCGATCGATTGTTTCAGGCGCTTGCAGTCGGCGGCAAGATAGAAGTGCCGTTGAGGGAGATGTTCCGGGGCGACAACTTCGGCTCCCTTGTCGATCGCTTCGGGATCCGTTGGATGTTCAACCGTACCGGCACCATGTGAGCGTGGCCACGCAGTCATCGACGAGCCATGGCGCTGCCGGTTGGTTGGTCGCAGCTGGCGCACCCTCGCGGAGCCGAAGGAACTTCCCACACCGATTCCGGCTATGTTATGCAGCCTCTGTGCCGGTGTCGGTGCCGGTATTCCTCTCGGGAGACGTGCAATGTTTCGTTCACTCATCGCGGCGGCGCTCGTCGCCACCTTGTCGTTCACGCCGAACGCGCGCGCGGCCACGTTGCAGACCGCCGTGTTCGCCGGTGGCTGCTTCTGGGGCGTGGAAGCCGTGTTCGAGCATGTGAAAGGCGTGAAGACGGTCGTGTCCGGCTACGCCGGCGGCACGGTAGTGAACCCCGACTACGAGTCGGTCAGCAGTGGTCGCACCGGACACGCCGAAGTCGTGAAGGTGACCTTCGACCCGGCCATCGTGTCGTACGAAACGCTGTTGGCCGTGTTCTTCACCGTGGCGCACAACCCCACGGAGCTCAACCGCCAAGGGCCCGATGTGGGCACCCAATACCGCTCGGCCATCTTCTTCACGAGCGCCGAGCAGCAGAAGAGCGCGACCACCGTCATTGCGCAGCTCACCCAGGCGAGAGCGTTTCCGCGCGCCATCGTGACGCAGGTAGCGGCGCTGTCCAAGTTTTACGACGCCGAGCCGTACCATCAGAACTACCTGTACAGCCATACCGATCAGCCGTACATCGTGTACAACGACCTCCCCAAGATCGACGCGCTGAAGAAGCAGTATCCGGCGCTTTGGGAGAAGACGCAGGGGAAGTAGGCGAGACTCGAAGGTGAAGGAAGCGCGCCGGCACGCCATGTTGACATCGGCGTGCCGGCGCTGCCGTTTTCACACTATGCGACTTCCAAAGATCTGCACCGCGTACTTTATCGCCGCCTGCCTCGCGGGAGTGACCGGCGCGCTCCCCCTCGCCGCGCAATCCAGCATCGCGCCGCCCGCTCGCTTCACCGATCCTGATCGCGTGGCCAAGCTGAGCACCGCGCTGCCGCAGATCGACAGCGTGATGCGCGTCTTCGCCACAAGCTCGCGCGTACCGGGCATCGCGTACGGCGTAATCGTGGACGGCAGGCTCCTGCACGTCGCCGCCCTCGGCCTTCGTGAGGTGCCAAGGAAGGCGGCCGTAGACACCAGCTCGGTGTTCCGCATTGCATCGATGACGAAGAGCTTCACGGCGTTGTCAATTCTGCAACTGCGCGACGCTGGCAAGCTCTCGCTCGATGATCCGGCTGAACGGCATGTACCGGAGCTCAGGGCGATGCGTTACGCCACGAGCGATGCACCGCGTATCACCATCCGGCACCTGCTGTCGCATTCGGCAGGTTTTCCTGAGGACAATCCGTGGGGTGATCAGCAACTTGCCGCCACCGATGCGCAACTCTCCGCGATGATCACATCCGGCATTCCGTTTTCCACGGCGCCGGGAACAGCGTACGAGTACTCCAACTTCGGCTTTGCAATCTTGGGCCGTATTGTGCAGAACGTGAGCGGCATGCCCTACGCGCGCTACATCCAGCAGCGCGTGTTGCGCCCACTCGGCATGACCTCCACCACGATGGAAGCGCGCGACGTGCCCGCCAACCGCCTGGCGCATGGCTATCGGTTGCAAGACGGCGCGTGGCTCGAGGAAGCGGCGCTTCCCGACGGATCATTCGGCGCGATGGGCGGCATGCTCACGTCGAGTGCCGATCTGAGTCGCTGGGTCGCGCTCATGCTCGACGCGTGGCCGGCGCGCGATGGCACCGAGTCGCCGGTGCTCAAACGGTCATCGCTGCGCGAAATGCAACAGATCGCGCGCTTCAGCGGCGCGACCGCTGCGCGCAACACGGCCGGCGTGCTGTCACTGAATGCGGGCGGCTACGCGTACGGCCTGCGTTCGGCGTCGAACTGTCTGTTTGCCCATATCGTGTCGCACTCCGGCGGTCTTCCGGGATTCGGCTCGCAGATGCGCTGGCTCCCGGATTACGGCGTCGGCATCGTGGCCCTCGGCAATCTCACGTATACGGGATGGACGAGCGTAATCGACCGGTCGCTCGAGATACTCGCCAAGAGCGGTGGTCTCAAAGCGCGCGAGCCGCAGCCCGCGCCGGTGTTGCTCGCCATGCAGGAGCAAGTCACGCGCCTGGTGCAGGAGTGGAAGCAGCCACTGGCCGACAGTATCGCCGCGATGAACTTGTTTCTCGACGAGTCTGGCCCTCGTCGCGCCGCCGCCATCGAGCAGATGTCGAACGGCGTTGGTGGCAACTGCAAGGCAGTGGGTCAGATCTGGGCCGAGAACGCGCTGCGTGGCGTGTGGCGCATGCAGTGCGCCAACGGGGCACTGAGCGTGGGCATCACGCTGGCACCGACGGAACCGGCGCGTGTGCAGCAGTTTACGGTGGTGCCGATGCGTGCGGATGCCGTGCTGGGGCCGGCACCGTTGTGTAGGGAGTAGGGGGTAGGGGGTAGGGAGTAGGGGGTAGGGAGTAGGGAGTAGGGGGGTAGGGCGCTTCGTACTCCGTACCCCATACTCCCGACCCCTTACTCGGCCGACGCGGGTGCTATGCGTTGCGCGATCAATCACCCGAACCCGGACCGCATATGTTCAAATGGCTGACCAAGCGACGGCGCGAATCGCTCCTGCAAACTCCGCTGCCCGCCGAATGGCATGCGATCATCACGCGGAATATTCCCTACGTCGCCCTGCTGCCTGCGGCGGATCGCGACGAACTGAGTGGCCACATTCAGGTATTCCTGGCCGAGAAGAAGTTTGAGGGTTGCGGCGGTCTCGAGATCACCGACGAGATCCGCGTCACAATTGCGGCGCAGGCGTGCATCCTGCTCCTGCACCGCCAGACGGACTACTTCTCCAAGCTGTTGTCGATTCTCGTGTACCCGTCCACCTACGTGGTGCCCGGGGGGCGCCAGATGGGCGGCGGACTCGTAGATGCCAGCCCGGAAGCGCGTCTTGGCGAGTCGTGGGTGTCCGGCGTGGTCGTGTTGGTGTGGGACAGCGTGCTTGCCGGTACCCGGGATATGCACGATGCGCATAACGTGGTGCTGCATGAATTCGCGCATCAGTTGGACCAGGAGGATGGCGCGAGCGACGGACTCCCGATCCTTCCGCACCGCTCCATGCATGTGGCCTGGGCACGCGTACTCGGCCACGACTTCGATGAACTCGTACGCGAGACCAGCCATCATCATCGCGACGTAATCAACCGCTACGGCGCCACCAACGCCGCCGAGTTCTTCGCCGTGGTCACCGAAGCGTTCTTCGAGAAATCGAAGCAGTTGCGCACGAAACACCCCGCGCTCTACGACGAGTTGCGGCAGTTCTACTGTCAGGATCCCGCAGCGCTGGGCGAAGGTGGCCACAATGAGGATTCCGGTCCCGACAGCGCCACCGCGCGGGTCGCCGGTTGAGAAGGACAAAGTGGGTCGCAAATCGACCTCACTCTCTACTTCGCCGTTCGACGCAGGCGCACCCGATATCTCCGCCACGCTTCCCACACATTGGCGACCAGCAAGCCTGCCAGCAGGAAGTACACCGCGCCAACAAATTCGAACACGAGATACGACATCACGGCCGTGATCACACCGAACACGATCTGATTGCGCGCCTTGGGCGGTGAGGTGGGTGGATCCGTCACCATGAAGAACGCGAAGAAGAGTGCCGCGTGCAGATCCGGTTCGCGATACAGCTCCGCCACGCGAGCCGGGTCGCCCAGGAACGCCGTAAGCGTGAATAGCGAAAAGTGCACGCCAAGAAACGCGAGCACCGCCGGCATCTTGTTCACGCGATCGGTGATGAACACTCCCGTTACAAACAGCGCCGCGATCGCCAGGATCGGCAGCTCCGGCAGCGCACCCCACCAGCTCTGGCCCGTGTCGAAGGCGAAGTAACTGATCACCAGCGCCAGCGCCGCCGGGTTGAACATATTGGCTGAACGGCCGCGGGCCACGTACTTGCTGAGCACACCGATGGCGGCGGTCATCGCGGCGATCTTCCAGGAGCCGAACGGGCTGAGCACCATCGCCACCAACAATCCGGTCAGCAGCGCGCCGCTTGGAAACGACCACGCCTTGTCGCGATAGCGCAGAATGGGTGCATCAACCAGCATCGCCGCGACGGCAGCGGCAGCGACACCCGGCGCCAACACGGCGAATCCACTCACCGTAGCCGCTAACGGAATCAGCAGCGCGAGCGCGATGACCAACAAGCCCTTCGGGGTCTTGAAGAACTTCGTGAGTGACGTGAACGGCATCGGCGATACGGCCGCGACAACCTCAGACATCGATCCAATCCTGCGTAGTGTGACGGACGAGCTGCGCATCCACGACGCACGCGCGCAGTCCATGATGCTCCAGTAGCGCGGCACCGTCGTCGCACCCCAGCACGAACGCGGCCGTGCCAAGTGCGTCGGCGACCATCGCGGTCGGTGCGATCACCGACACGCTGATCACGTCGCGCGGCGAGCGGCCGGTCGCGGGGTCGAGCAGATGATGCTCGGTATCGCTCTCCAACACGCGTCGCTCGTAGTCTCCCGACGTGCATAGCGCTGCGTCGGAGAGCGCCACGCGCGACAGCAGCGCCTGCGGATCGCGAGGATGGCGGATACCCACGGTCCACGGCAGATCATCGGTGTTGTGCCCAGCGAGATACATGTCGCCGCCCGCGTCGACTACGAAATTCGCGAGCGGACGCAGCTCCTGCACGGCCATGTCGATCGCGAGTCCCTTGGCGAGGGCGCCGAGGTCGAGCAACAACGCACGTTCGAACCGGATGGTGCGTGCCGACTCGTTCAACACCACATCACGAAACGACACCGGCAGCTCGGCGTTCACTCCGGCGTCCACCACGGCGCCGTCTCGATAATCACGGTTGAACCCGCGGGCTTCCATGCGCGCGCCGACCGTCGGATCGAACGCCCCGTGTGTTTCCTCTGCCACCGCAATCGCAAACCGCACGGCCTCGAACAGCATCGGCGATACCGGTACGTCGGCACCACACGTTGCGCACAGTCGCCGCAGCTCGCTGCTCACGTCGAAGCGCGAACAGACCGACTCGACGCGATCGAACCAGGCGAAAGCGCGCTCGATCGCCAGATCGCGGGCGCGTCGCGCACGTTGACTGCGATCATGCCCGACCACTTCGATCGTAACGACCGTGCCCATGCGCGGTCGCGAGGAGATCGGCGCGCTCACCGGCAGGACGTCGAGCGCGGCGCGACTCACTTCGCCTGCGCGAGCGCCTGTGTGACCGCGTAGTAGAACGCGTCGGAGCTCACCGTGGCACCGGACACGTAGTCAACCTCGGCCGACTGACGGGCCACCACCTGCGGCACCAGTATCGCAATCCACGAGCACGAGTAGCGTGTGAGACACTGCGAAATCACCGCGTTCGTGATGCGGCCGTCACGAATCTCGACCATCGCTTCGATGTCACCATGTCGCGACGTGCCGCGACCGAGATATACGCCGTCTTTGTACGACGTTTTTCCCGCTGGCTTCGCGGCTGGAGCGGCCGCGGGTGCGGCCGGGGCCGGCTCCGGCGCAGGAGCCGGCACCGGTGCGGGTGCCGTCGGCGCGGGGGCACTCGGCGTTGGCTCGGCCTTCACCGGCGCCGTCGGCGGCGTGACTGTCGGTGTCGCCACCGGCAGTGCGGAAACCGGTGCCGTCGTCGGCGCGGTCACCGTCGCCGAGGCCGTCGGCGATGCTGTTTCCACCGTCGCCACCTGACTCGCGGCTGTCGGCGCTACGGTCGGTGATTTCACGACCGTAGCCGTACCTGCCGGTGAATCGGATGTCGCCGCGACTTTCGAGACCGAAGCAGCCGCAGCACTCACCCCACCGGTCGTCGGCGCCACGATTCCCACCGGCACCGCCGTCACCTCCACCACCGACGACGCCGTCATGGCCGGCGCCGCGGCCTCTCCCGATTCACCCGCCGCCGTGCGCGCCCCGGCCGCACCGGCTCCCGCCCGCGAGGCACTGCGCGGACGGCGTTCGGCGCTCTCTGCCGCCATGCGATCGGCCGCCGGCTTCGTTTTCGCGAAGCCGACCGTGTAGATGATCAGCACAGCCGCGGAACCGAGGGCGACCAGGTTATTGCCGCGAGACTTGGACACGAGAGGAGGCGGGCGCGTCGAAAGGCGAGAAAACGGATCTGCACGTGTTGAGGAACGTGCTTATATACGCCGCGAACGCCCGCTCTGCTGCGATCGGTGGTCCGGTGTCGCCGCTGCCACCGCCCGGGTTTCCCGCTATCGTTCTTCCTCATGAAGATCGCACACGCGCTGTACCTCCTCTCGGCCATTGCCGGCCTGCTCCTCGCGCCCCAGGCCAACGCGCAAGACACGCGCACGGTCGTACTCCGCTTTCGGAAGGCGGGCGACACGGTGGCTATTCGTAACGCGCAGATCACCATCGATCATACGATCGACGCCGGA
>JBBQXC010000174.1:0-9731 GCA_038210005.1 Gemmatimonadales bacterium | reverse complement strand
CGCACGTCGTGGCGGTGCGCCCGATGTACGGGACGGCCGACCACCTGCTCACGTCGGGCCTGCTTGGCATGACGGTCACCTGGACGACGCAGGATGCGGTGGGCACGGCCATACAGGCCGATACCGGACTGGTGATCATCGAGACGCCCGCCAATCCCACGCTTGCCCTTGTGGACATCGCCCACGTGGTGCGTCAGGCCGGCGCGGTGCCCGTGCTGGTGGACTCCACGTTCGCCACACCGGTGCTGCAGCGGCCACTAGAGCAGGGGGCCGCGCTCGTTATTCACAGTGCCACCAAGTTCCTCGGGGGGCACGGCGACGTGCTGGCCGGTGTGGTGGCCGGCGCGCATGCACTGGTGCGAGAGATCAAGCATGTGCGCGCGGCCACCGGCGGCTTGTTGCATCCGATGGCCAGTTACCTGCTGCATCGTGGTTTGCCCACGCTGGTCGTACGCGTGGAGCGAGCTCAGGCCACGGCGGGCGTGCTGGCGCAGCAGCTCGTCGGCGACGATCGTGTTGCGGAGGTGCGCTATCCCTCGTTGCCCGGACAGGACCCGCGTGGCCTCTTGGGTACGCAGATGCACGGCGCCGGAAGCGTGTTGAGCTTCCAACTCGCCAATCGTGACCCGGCCGTGCTGCGCGCGTTCGTGGCCGCGCTGCGGCTCATCACGCCGGCGGTCAGCCTCGGCTCCACCGATACGCTGATTCAACCACCCGCACTTCTGACGCACCGGGTGGTGGACGAAGACGCGCGTCGTGCTGCCGGCATCGCCAGCGGGTTGCTGCGGCTCAGCGTAGGCTTGGAAGATTCGCGCGACTTGTGGCGCGACCTCCTGCAGGCGCTCGATGTCGTCACGAACGCCGAATCAGCGTTCCCAACGGAGTAGCCATGAGTAAGTCAAAGCGTACGAAGCAACGCGAGCAGATGGTGTTCGTGGTAAGCGCTATCCTCGCTGCCATCATGCTCGCCCTGCTGCTGGTCGGGGGACAATCGCCGACTCGCTGGCTCGTATTTGCGGCCGCGCTCATGATCGCCGTGACCTTCGGCTTTCTTCGTCGCACGCACTGACTCGGCGGCGTGATTGTGCCGTTCGCGGCGATCGCCGATGCGATCGTTTTGCTTGAAAGCGCTACAGTTACTCGTTCCTGTAGACGATATTTGAGAAAGCGGGGGCGACCGCCTTCTCTGTCCATCACGTCGTCTCGTCGCATGTCATCGTTCTTTTCCAAATTCTTCGGTGGAACGGCCTCCACGCCGAGCCCCACGAAATCCGCCCGCGCGCCGCGCCGGCCGGATGAGATTCTTCAGGCGCACGAATCTGCCATCGAGGCAACGAGGGGTGGTGGTCTGGTGTGGCTTGCCAGAGATTCGTACTACTGGTCAGAGCGAACGGCAACCGTGTTGGCCCGACTTCGAGACGATTGGGCTCGCGAACCTGACGCCGCGAAGTGGCCCGATATGGCCGGTCTGCTCACACAGCTTTCGGCGCCGCCGGTCGAAATCATTCGCCAGCTGCCGGCGGCAGCGCGCGATGCGATGGCGCTGTGCGAGCAGGAGAACTTTCCGCGCGCACAGCTGGTGGATCGGCTGAGCAACGATCCGTCCTTGGTCCAGGGACTACTACGTCAGGCCAACAGCGCGTCGAACGGCGCTGGCCTGGCGCCGATTCTGCGCGTCGACGCGGCCATCGACCGGATCGGCCTCGCGGGAACGCGTGCGGTTGTCGTAGCCGCGTCGGTTGACGGTCTGCTGAGCAAGCCGGGCGGTTCGTACGATGTGATGCTCGCCACGGCCTGGCAGCGCATGGTCTCCACCGGACCGATGGCACGCGCGATCGCACCGGCATTCACCGCCGACGGCGAAGAAGCATTCGCGATTGCGCTGCTACACGATGTCGGCCTCTTGATCATTTTTGACATGATCTCCACGCTGCGCACCACGAATCGTCGCGCCGTCTCACTGCCGGACAGTTGGCTCGACTTGCTGATCCGTGAATTGCACGAGCCGTTGGGCGCCGTCGCCGCGCACCGATGGGGACTCGGCATCGATGCCGCTGACGCGATCGGCACGCACCACCGACGCGATCGCCCTTCCGAGCGGCATCCGTTGGCCGAGACGCTGTTCGTGGCAGAGTACCTGGCCGGTGCGGTAGGCCGTGGTGAGCCGCTCGATCTCTTCGGCCTGTGGGATCTCGGCGAGTTGACCGGCGATCCGACACACGTGCGCGGTATCATCGACCGGCAACTCGCGAAGGCCTGACCGGGTTCCGCACGGCTTACTCCGCTCATCACCTCGAGCGCTCGCTGCCGTCAGTCGGAATCCGCCGTGTTGCGATCATGCAGCACCTGCGGTGCGCGTGGCTCGATCACGCGTAGTGCGCATGATCGCAAGACTCGTCGTGCGCTGTATTCGCCGTTGGCAAACGCGCGCAGGAACTGGCGTTGTGCCGCCGGTTCCCACAGCGCGATCATCGGCTCGATGTCGTTCGTCGCGTGGTTGAGATACGCCACCGCCTCGATGCCCGTCGAACGCGCGTGCACGAGACGCTGCAGGTCCTCCGCCTCGAGCCACGGATAATCGCAGCCGATCACGAGCCACGCCGCACGATCAGCGCGTGAGAAGGCGGCGTGCAATCCGCTGGCCGGGCCATGTCCCATCACCAGGTCGAGAACCGCGCGATCGCCCAGCTTCCATTCGGCCGCCTGCGGCGCGCTGCACGACCAGAACGGCTCGGCGCCACACGCACGCAGCAGCTTCGCAGCGGCCCGCCACTGCGGAGCACCATCATACACGATACTGGCCTTGTCGCGACCCATCCGCGAACTCGCCCCGCCGGTCAGTACCAGCCCGTGAAGCGAGAGGGGCGGCTGCTCAGGCATGTACGAGCGCACGCTCGAGTGAAATGATCACCGACTTCGAGGTGGGCGTCCGACTACCGGCGGCCACGCTGTCGATCGGTACCAGCACATTCGTTTCGGGGAAGTACGTGGCCGCGCATCCGCGGGGGATCGCGTACGTCACGATGCGGAAGTTCTGTGCACGACGTTGCACGCCGCGAAAATGACTTACGAGATCGACGGCGTCGCCGTCCGCGAAGCCCTGCGCGGCGATGTCGTCGGCATTGAGCAACACGACACGGCGTCCGTTGGTGATACCGCGATACCGGTCATCGAGGCCATAGATCGTGGTGTTGAACTGATCGTGGGAACGGATCGTCATCATCACCAACTGGCCCCGCTCCAGTGCAAACCGGGGAATGGGATGCACGGTGAACTGCGCCCGGCCGTTCGTGGTGGCGAACTCACGACGATCGCGCACGCCGTGCGGCAGCGCGAACCCCCCCGGTTCGCGCACGCGAGCATTCATGTTGTCGAAGCCGGGAATCACGCGCGCAATCCGGTCGCGAATCGAGTCGTAGTCGGCAATGAAACCGCTCCAGTCGACGCCGAGCGTGGCGTGCGCCATGCCCGCGACGATGGCCGGTTCACTGCGCAGTTGGTCGGATGCCGGCGCGAGATGTCCATGCGATCCGTGCACGATGCCCATCGAGTCTTCCACGGTGATGACCTGCGCGCCACCGGTCTGTAGGTCGCGTTCGGTGCGGCCGAGGCAGGGAAGGATCAGTGCGTGCTCACCGGTGATCAGATGCGATCGATTCAGTTTGGTGGACACCTGCACGGTGAGTCGGCATGCGCGCAGCGCCTGCGCCGTGTAGGCGGTGTCGGGCGTGGCCGACAGGAAGTTGCCGCCCAGTGCGATGAATACGTGCGCGCGCGCCTGGTGCATGGCTTCGATGGCATGCACGACGTCGAAACCGTGCGCCGACGGCGGCGTGAATTCGAACTCCGCGCCAAGCCGGTCGAGGAAGCCCTGCGTGGGACGCTCCCAGATGCCCATGGTACGGTCACCCTGCACATTGCTGTGGCCACGCACGGGGCAGGCACCGGCGCCCGGTTTCCCCACGTGCCCGCCCAGCAGCAGCAGATTCACGATCTCCTTGACGTTCGCCACCGCATTCTCGTGCTGGGTCACGCCCATCGCCCAGCAACAGATCATCGCCTTCGACGACGCGATCACCGCCGCGAGTTCGCGAATGCGTGACTCGGCAATTCCCGAGCTGACGGTGATCGCCTCCCACGACTCGTCGGCGAGGTCATCACAGTAGCGCACGAAGCCATCGGTATACTGGCCGATGAAGGCATGATCGATGCACTCCGCGTGTGACTCGATCATCGCCTTCTGGATTCCCTTCAGCAGCGCCACATCGCCGTTGATGCGCACCGGTAGATAGTCCGTGGCGAGCGCCGTTCCGGAACCCAGTACACCGGATACTTCCTGCGGATGCTTGAAGCGCTTGAGACCGGATTCCTCGAGCGGATTGATGCTCACGATGCGGCACCCGCGCCGCGCGGCCCGCTGCAGCGTGGAGAGCATCCGCGGATGATTCGTTCCGGGATTCTGGCCGATCACGAGGATGCAGTCGGCCAGCTCGAAATCGGCGAGCGATACGGAGCCTTTGCCGGTGCCGAGCGTTTCGAGCATGCCGACGCCGCTCGACTCGTGACACATGTTGGAGCAGTCGGGGAGGTTGTTGGTACCGAACTGCCGCACGAACAGTTGATAGAGAAACGCGGCTTCGTTGCTGGTGCGTCCCGACGTGTAGAACACGGCCTCGTGCGGCGACGCGAGCGCGTTGAGTTCGTGGCCGATGACGTCGAACGCGGTATCCCACGTGATGGGCTGGTAGTGCGTGCCGCCCTTCGGCAGGTACATCGGCTCGGTGAGGCGACCGCGTTTGCCAAGCCAGTAGTCACTTTGCTCGGCCAGCGCTGCCACCGAGTGTTCGGCGAAGAACGCCGCGGTCACGCGTTCGCGCGTTGCTTCTTCGGCCACGGCTTTCGCGCCGTTCTCGCAGAACTCGAAACGCGAGCGCTCGCCGTCGGGATCGGGCCACGCGCAGCCGGGGCAGTCGAAGCCCGCTTCCTGATTGAGGTCGAGCAGCGACGACACCGTGCGTGACACGCCCATCTGTTTGATGGCCATGGTGAGCGCCACCGTTACCGCAGGCAGCCCGCCGGAGGATGCCGATGGAGTGCCCACGCGGATCGCAGCGTCGAGGACTTCGGGGCTCAGGAACGACGGGTTATCGTGGTCTGGTTCGTGGTCACTCATATCGTGCCTCCACGCAGGCGCCAAGCGCCACTGTAGGCGTTGAATCGTTCACCGCGCACGAACCCCAACAGCGTGAGGTCGAATCGCTGCGCAAGCTCCACCGCCAAACTCGAGGGCGCACCAACGGCGGCGATCATGGGAATGCCAGCGGCGAGCGCCTTCTGCACGAGTTCGAAGCTGGCGCGTCCGCTGAGGAACAGCAGCCGGTTGGCGAGTGGCGTTGCGCCCTGCAGAAACTGCGCGCCGAGCAGCTTGTCGACCGCGTTGTGCCGTCCCACGTCTTCGCGAATGTCGATGAGTTCGCCGTCGTCGTCAAAGAGTGCTGCCGCATGAAGTCCGCCAGTCTGATCGAACACCGCCTGTTTGGCACGCAGGCGATCAGACAGCTGCGGGAGCATCTCCACAGTGAACGAGAATGCGTCGCGCGCGATGCGCTGCAGGCCCGGCACTTCGAGCGCATCGAGTGACGACTTACCGCACACGCCGCAGCTGGAGGTGGCGTAGAAGTGCCGCTCCATGCTGGGCCATGCCACTCGCGCATGATCGGCCAGATGCACGGTGACCACATGGTCGCTGTCCTGCGTGATCGACGCGATCTCGGGCGCATGTTGCAGCAGCCCTTCCGTCAGCAGGAAGCCTGCGGCGAGTTCGTGGTCATGCCCCGGCGTGCGCATCGTGATCGACAAACTGCGGGTCGCACGCGTGGTGCCGTCGGTCGCGTCGAGCCGGATCTCGAGGGGTTCCTCGAGCGCCACGCAGTCGCGCATCTCGCTCGACGTTGCCCCGTCGAACCGGCTGATCATGATCTCGCGACTCTGCGGCACCGGGTTCCTCCTACTTCAGATCGCGGATCTTGATGTTCCGCATGGAGAGTTCGCCGTTGTGATCGCCCTGAATGGCGATGAAGCCCTTTTTCGCCATGCCGAAATCGGCGTACGGCGCGAACTTGAGTGGTTTCTTGGTGGGATCGTTCGGATCGCCACGCAGCTTGAGCAGCCATTCCGGCGACCACATTTCGTACTGTGCAATGAGCTCGCCGTTGAGCCAATGCTCCACGTGCGGACCCTTGGCGACCAATCGTGTGGTGTTCCACTCACCGGCGCGATGCACCACGCCGCGCTTCGAGGGATAGAACCCGTACACCGCCGCCACTGACGTCATGAGATTGCGGCTGTCCGGTGTGAGTGAGTCCTCTGCCAGTTGATACTCCGGCGCGCTCCAGTACACCTTCGTTTCCTTCTCGGTGGCGCGATAGAAGATGCCCGAGTTGCCGCGCAGCGGGAGCTTCCAGTCGAGCATGAGTTCGAAGTCGCCGTATTGCTCCCGCGTCACGATGTCGTTGGTGGTTTTCACCTTCGTCATCGTCCCGTCGACCGCCATCCACTCGGGCGGCAGGACCGCCTGCTGATAGCCGCGCCACGCCGCCAGCGACGTCCCGTCGAACAGCAGTTTCCATCCGGCTTTCTGCTCGGCCGCCGTGAGCGTGTTCGCCGGCGCGGTCGCCGGCGTGGACTGCGCAAGGGCGACAGAGCTGGAGAACATCACGAGCGCGGCAGCTGAGAGCAGGCGACGGGTCATGGCGGGCGGGCGGTGCGATGGTGGGGCGTGGCGGGAGAGTGAAAGATGGCTCCGACGCGTGCGCTTCCACCAGCAGCCGGAGTTTGCTCCCGCGTCTCGGCCGATCCCCGATGCGCGTCCGGGGCTGTTCCGTGATGCATGGCTATCGCCATCGATCGCGCTGCTGCTTCTCGAACTTCGCGCGCTCCTCGGCGCGCTCGGGGCCGCGGCTGCCTCCCCCGCCGCGTCCACCCATACCGCCCCTCTGAGCGGACAGCGGCGTTGGCGTGCGCGCGGCCAGCGATACGGTGAAGGCCGAGGCGACAGCAAGGTGCCATCCGAAGCGGACGCGAAGCACCCTCATGGTCGAGTCACGAGTTGGGGTCTTCAAGGGTAACGCCGGGCCGAAAGCGCACCCCACGCCCCGTTTCGGGTGTTCGCGGTGATTGCGCTAACGTTCGGGAGTGCCTGACCCGCGTCACTTTCGCTGCGGGAGGGTTGTCGCGAACAAGAGGGTGCCGGATGGCAGGGTGGTGGCGAGTGGTGGCGTCGTGCGCGGCGCTGGCCGGCTGCGCGGGGCGATCAACCGAGGTCCCGGCTTCGCCGACCACGGTGCTATCGACACCTCCGGTGGGCGAGTCCGGGATGGCGATGGTGCCGGTACGCGTCACGTATGTGTTGAGCGCACTCACACCCTCGCTCGATTCGCTCTTTCCCGTGAGCGACTCGCTCAGTAGCGCCCGCTGCGCCGCGATCGGCCTGGTCTGCCACCAGTATGTGTATCGTCGCGATCCGCTACGTGTGCGCGCGGAAGGGCCGCAGCTCTTCATCGATACGAAACTCGCCTACCGTGCGCGACTCGGCACCATAGGAGGCAGCGCCCGCGTGGCCAGTTGCGGCTACGCGCCTGAAGCCATGCGACGCGCCACGACGAGTATGCAGACCTCGCTGTATTGGCGGCCTGATTGGAAGATCGGGGCGCGCGACACCAAGCTGGTCGCCGCGCTTGTGGACCCGTGTACTGTCACGGCGCTCGGCGTCGATGCGACCAAGACGCTGCAAGGAGTGATCGACAAGCAGCTGGCACGCTTCGCCGCTGAAGCGGATACCACGATCCCCACTGTCGGCGATTTCAAGCCGCTCGCCGACTCGCTGTGGAAGAGTTTTCTGGAACCCACGGCGCTCGACTCCACGAACTCGCTCTGGCTCGTGCTCGATCCGCAAGCCGTGCGCGTCACGCCGTTCGCCGGCAATGGACCGAGCATTGTCACGACCATGGTGCTGTATGCACGACCGCGCGTGATCGCTGGCGTGAAGCCCGTGGTGCGCATGACGCCGCTGCCCGCGCTGTCGCTGGGTACCGCGCCTTCAGAGTACGCGGTGCCCGTGAGTGTGGAACTGCCGTTCGCCGAACTCGAACGTCGCGCGTCGCTGCTGCTGGCGCAGGAGACGGCCACCGGCAGTGTGCGTGTGGACAGCGTGCATGTGCGCGGTATGCGCGACAGTGTGCGCATCGACCTTGCCGTGTCGGGATCGCTGAGTGGACGCCTGTCGTTGACGTCACGGCTGCGATGGGATGCCGTGACGCGCGAAATCCGCCTCGACGATCTCGATTGGTCGCTGGAGAGCCGTGGGAAGCTGTCGCGGGTAAAAGCCACGTTGGGCGCTCCGCTGGTGTCGCGCGCGGTGCGACGCGCCACGAACGGTGGGCGTTTAGCCCTCGGCGCCCAGCTGGACTCGGTGCGCGCGGGAATGATGCGCAAGCTGAATGGCGCCATGGCGCCCGGTGTGGTGATGGGCAGCAGTGTGCGCGACGTGCAGATTATCCATGTGACCGCGACGGCAACCGCCTTCGTGGTCAAAGCGCGACTAACCGGACAGTCAGGAGTGTGGTTTCAATGATCGGGTTCTCCAACAGGTGGGTTCGACGAGCCGTCGCTGCCGCCGTCGTAGCGCTAGCGTCCGCGAGTGGTGTGACGTCGATGCAGGCGCAGAGTGCCGCGTCATCAGACGCCACGACCGCGCGCATCATGCAGCGACTGAGTGCGCTGGCCGCCGATAGCATGGAAGGACGTCGTGCGGGTACCGCCGGGTCCGTGCGCGCGCGGGCGTGGATCGTGGCAGAGCTCACCGCCATGGGCGCGAAGTCATTCGGTTCGAGCTACGCGGTGCCGATCACGCTTCGCGCGCGGGCTGGCAGCGATACCGCGGGCGCAAACATCGTGGCGCGCATTCCAGGCAAGAATTCCGGCGGTCCCGTGCTGGTGCTCAGTGCGCACTACGATCACCTCGGTGTGCGCAATGGCGAAGTGTTCAATGGGGCCGACGATGACGCCAGTGGCTGCGTGGCACTGCTGACTATCGCCGAGCGGTTGTTACGCGAGCCGCCAGAGCACGACGTGATTCTGGCGTTTTTTGACGCCGAGGAGTCGGGGATGGTGGGGTCGAAGGCGTTCGTGAACGCGCCGCCGGTTCCGCTCGAGCACATCGCGATGAACATCAACCTCGACATGGTGGCGCGTCAGGACGGCAAGGCGCTCTGGGTGTCGGGCACGTCACACACGCCATCGCTCAAGCCCATCGCTGAGGTGGCGGCGAAGAACTCGTCGGTGACGATTCGCTTCGGGCACGACACGAAGGACTTGAAGCCGGGTGACGACTGGACCGGGTCGTCGGACCATGCGGCGTTCCACAGCAAGGGCATCCCCTTCCTGTATCTGGGCGTCGAGGATCATGCGGACTACCACAAGTCGGGCGACGATGCCGACAAGGTGGACCCGACGTTCTTTCGTGGCACGGTGGAGTTTGCCTATGCGCTGACGCGGACGGCCGACGCCAAGCTGAGCACCGTGACGCGACAGGCGAAGTAACGGAAGAAGGGCCGCTTCGGAGTGATCCGTTGCGGCCCTTCTGACTCCTTGCCGGTTCGAAACGATCCCGAACCGGTAAAACCCGTTACCGGGCGTCGATCAGGAGATCGGTTGCCCAGGACGAACCGGCA
>JBBQXC010000173.1:0-9792 GCA_038210005.1 Gemmatimonadales bacterium | reverse complement strand
AGCGGGCAGTTGTGCGCGCGGATGAGCACCGCGTGGGGCGACTCCGATTCCGCCATGTAGCCGTTATCGGTGAGCATGGCGGCGACGGCACGAGCCCGTTCGGCGAAAGGCATCGTGGCCAGCACGGGCTTGGCCTCATCGGCGAGTGCTCCCCACCGGCGGCGGAAGATGCGGACGACCCCCTCGATCCCCTGCTCGGCGCGCACCACTTCGAGGGCATCGGCGAGCGGACTCGCGTAGGAGCGCGGGAACAGCTGCTCGCCCAGTTCGGTAAGCGAGTAGGCGTACTCCGGCCCGCCGACGCCGTGCACCTCGCGGCGGAAGCGTACGAGCCCAGCATTGCCCAATTCTTTGAGATGTCGACGGAAGGCGTTAGCCGTGAGGCCGAAGCGCGCGCCCAACTCTTTTGCCGTCAGCGGCTGATCCTTGCGTAGCGCGACCAGAAGGTCGTTGCGCAGGCCCTTAAAGCCGGCGAGCGGGACCGAGGAAGAACCCATGATACGGAAAATAGCTTCAATGAGGCTATTCGTCAACAAAACTGTGTAAGAAATGCCTGTGATATGAGCGCCTAGGCGCGTTGACGGCGCGATTCCCGTTGGAGATCGTGGAGCAAGGGCTTTTCGAGCGGGAGCGGGACCTGTCGGCACACGTCAAGGTGTACTACGCCATCGCGCCTGCGCTGTATGCGGAGGTTTCCACGGGCGAGGTGCTGCACTGCCTGCTCGAGGGCGTGCGCTGGCTCGACGAGCTCGAGGCGGTCGTCAACCCGGCGGGCCAGTCGGGCATTTCGCAGGCGCGGACGCGACTGGGCGCGGCGTCGCTGGAGGCGCTCTATCGCGCGGTAGTGCAGCCCGGGCCTTCCCATAGCTCAGGCTTGTCGGACTGGCCGAGACGGGGACCCGAGACCTGTATGGCGCGCAGCTCGGCGCGTATGCGACGGGAGACGTGACGCTCGCCGCTGCTCTGGCGCGTGAAGGCGAAGCTGGGCTTGCCAGTCGAAACGCTACGCGGATGGCTCGTATCGCCGTGCGCTTCGCCGGAGCAGCCATGGCCAAAGCGTGCACCGCACGCCGATCCCGGTGCGGGTCATCGAGTACCCGCTGCCCGGCGTCCGAGGCGTGGACGCGCGCTATCGCCTCATCACGACGACCCTCGAGCCCGCCGCGCTCCCGCCGCCGAACTGACCGCGCTCTATCACAAGCGCCGGGAGATCGAGACCGCGTTCGACAAGTATCCCGAAGTGCGCGACGAGAAACCCCACGCCGCCACACGTGGCGGCGCTTCCCCCCTCAGGACGTGGCGCGCTGGCACTACGTCCTCCTGCGCGAGCTCCGCGCGGAGCACGTGCGTTCCAGCCGCGGACGCGTCGTGACGCGGGCGGTCGAACGCACGATGAGTAACGACCCGCTCCGCCAACGACGACGGCACCGCACGCGCTGTGCGGACTACCGTGTGCGAATCGTTTAGTGAAGAGTATTGCGGTAGGACGAGGGCCCGCGGCGATATGCTCAGCGTACCGCAGCGGTAGTACCGGCGCCGATCGCGCCACCGACCACCGTCCCGATCCAGAACCGCTTCGAGCGCCACCATGGCGTCGGCGGAGGGGGGACGAGCAGAAAATGGTCGGTCGTGACGCGCGCCACCTGCGAGGTCACCAGGGCCGTCGCCGTCGTACGGTCGCGGTGAAGAATCGTGAGACGGGCCACCAGCGCATCGCGACGCGCCGGATCGACGGCGTACGCCGACAGTCCGGCGCGCAACCAGCGGCTCTCGAACACGCGAAAGGTCGCCGTGCTGTCATCCACCGCGTCGATCTCGAAACGGGCCGCGTCCCGCGGAATACGCGGCAGCACCGGCATGAGTGGTGTGGCGGGCCGTTCGCGACGATGACACCCACTGCCGACCACGGTCAGGAGCGCCACGAACAGCAGCGCCGCGCGGCGCACCGGGACCGCAGCGCTCATCCGATCACTTCGTGAAGAGATTGCGCAGATCGTTGAAGGTGACGAGCACGATCAGGGCGAGGACCGCCAGCACACCGACGCGCGCCACTCCCTCCTTCACGCGACCGCTGAACGCGCTGCCCTTCACTCGCTCGGCCAGTACCAGCAGGATCTGTCCACCGTCGAGCACCGGGATGGGCACGAGATTCAGGATGGCGATATTGAGGCTCAGAAACGCAATCAGCGACCAGAGGGTCTCCGGGCCGCTCTTGGCGGCCTGCACCGACGTGCGCGCAATCTGAATCGGACCACCCAGATTCTTGGCCGACACCTGCCCCGTTGCCAACCCGCCAAGGACCGACGCAACGCTCGTGGCCATGCGCCAAGTCGCATTCCCGCCTGCCTTCATCGCGCCGACCAAGCTCAGTTTCTCGTTCACGGTCGACGCGCGCACCTGAATGCCGATCCGCCCCACCGTTTTCTTCGCCCCCGTTACGGGATCATCGATCTCCGCCGTCTGCGGCGTGATCTCCCGCGTGAACCGGGCGTCGCCGCGTTGAATCTCCACGCTGAGCGATCCGCTCGTGACAGGCGCCACTTCGTCGAGCACCTCATCCCACGCGCGGATCGGGTGGCCGTTGATCCCCACGATGCGATCGCCGCCCGTGAGTCCGGCCACGGCGGCCGGCGCCCCCGGCACCACCGAATCGATCACCGCCGGCACGTACGTGTTGCCAGCGCGGTAGTAGATCCCCGTGGAGACGACGAGCGTAAGCAGAATGTTCATGATCACGCCGGCCGACAGAATGAACACACGGGCCGACGTCGATTTGTTCTCCACCCAGCGATCGGCCGGAACGGCCTTCGGTCCGAACGGCGCCATCGACTGCGCGTCCCAGAGCGCGGGCGAGACGTCGGCCGGACGCTCGATCGCCGCGCCGAGTGAGCCACGATCACTCCCGCCTTCGATGCCCGCCATCGATTCGTCGTCCTGACTCGCCATGCGCACGTACCCGCCGAGCGGGATCAGCGACACGCGATAGTCGGTCTCGCCGCGGCGCACGCCGAACAGTCGATTGCCCCATCCCAGCGAGAACACGGGCGCGTACACCCCCGTGAGCTTCGCGGCGATGAAGTGCCCGAGCTCGTGAACGAACACGACGAGGCCGAAGACGAGCAACGGCGCGATGTACGGTGCAATCGAAGACATCTGTATCAGCACCCCACCTGGGCATTCACGTGGTCCCGCGCCGCCCCATCCGCAAGAAGAAGCTCTTCGAGGGATGTGCCCGGCGCGCCGGCAAACTCGTGCAGCGCGGCCGACACCCGCTCGGCAATTCCCGAGAAGCTGAGGCGGCCGGCCAGAAAATGCGCGACGGCCACCTCGTTGGCCGCATTGAACACGGCCGGTGCTGCGCCTCCGCGCCGTCCGGCATCGATTCCGAGCTGCAGCATGGGGAAATCCTCGTACCGCACCGTCTCGAAGCTCAGACCGCCCAAGGCGACCGGATCGAAGGATGGTACGCCGGAGTCCGGCACGCGTTCCGGATACGTGAGGGCGTACAGGATGGGCAGCTCCATCGAGGGGACTCCCATCTGGGCCAGCACACTGCCATCGACGAACTCGACGAACGAGTGGATGATGCTCTGGGGATGCACGACGACGTCGATTCGATCGTAGGGCACGCCGAACAAATGGTGCGCTTCGATGACCTCGAGCGCCTTGTTGGCGAGCGTGGCACTGTCGATGGTGATCTTACTGCCCATCTGCCACGTCGGATGGTTCAGCGCGTCCGCGACAGTCGCGGCGGCGATGCGTTCGGCCGGCCACGTGCGAAAGGGGCCGCCGGAGGCCGTGAGCACCAGTCGTCGCACTTCGTGCGGCTGCCGGCCGGCCAGGCCCTGCAGAATGGCCGAATGCTCGCTGTCGACCGGCACTAGTTCGCCACCATGCATCCGGGCGGTCTCGGTCACGATCGCACCGGCGACGACCAGCGTTTCCTTGTTCGCCAGGGCGACGCGCTTCCCCAACCGGAGCGCGGCGAGCGTGGCCGGTAAACCGGCCGCTCCCACGACGGCGTTGATCACGATCTCGGCGTCAGGATGCGTCGCGGCCGCGACCAGACATTCCGCGCCGACGCCCCAGTGATCGGGCGCACCGGCGTGCGGCTGCACGATTCCCACGAACGCCGGCATCCACGTCATGACCTGCTCGGCGAGCGCGGCCACGTTGCCGTTCGCGGTCAGCGCCACCGGTGTGAAGCGCTCTCGTTGGCGCGCCAGCACGCGCAGCGCGCTGGTCCCGATCGATCCCGTGGAGCCGAGGATCGCGACGCCCGCGGGCTTCGACGCCACCGCATTCGAACCGGTGTTGCTCATCTTGCGCCAGGAGCTGGGAGTAGGAGCATGTAATATAGCGCGTAGGTCACGGGCAGCACGAAGAACAGCGAGTCGAGGCGATCGAGCACTCCGCCATGACCTGGGAACAGCGTCCCGCTGTCCTTCACGCCGGCTTCGCGCTTCAGCAATGATTCCGTCAGGTCGCCGATCTGCGCCGTCACGCTGATGCACACGGCGAAGATGATCAGTCCTGTGGGGCTGAAGGCGAGTTGCGCCTGCGGTTTGAGCAGATAATGCACGAACGCCGCGCACGCGCCCACGGTTGCCACTACGGCGCCGACGGCGCCCGAGATCGTTTTGGCCGGACTCACCGACGGAATCAGCTTGGGGCCGCCCACCAGACGACCGGTGAAGTACGCCCCCGTATCGCTGGCCCACGTGAGCACCACCGGCAGAATCACCACGAGCGCGCCGGCCGTGTCGCCGACCGCGTAGCCGAAGTACCGCAGCGCGTACACGTAACTGAGCGTACCGCCGGTATACAGCGCGCCGAACACGGTTGTGGCCGCAGCGCCGAGCGGCTTGCCGTCCACGCCGCGGGTCCAGATCGAGAGCGCGAGGACGAACAACGGCACCAGTGTCCAGGCGAAGAGCGGCACGGCGAACACGCCGAGTTGCTGCGCATGCACGGCGATGGGGATCAACGCCGACAGCACGATACCAACCACGCTCATCGGCGTCGTGCCACCTTCATGAGCGAGGCGATAGTACTCCCACGCGGCGATGCCCGAGAGCGCACCGGCGAGCGTGGCGAGCGGCGCACCACCGAGCCAGATGATCCCGAGCGCGATCGGCGCTCCGATGAGGGCGACTACGGCGCGCCGGGCAAGTTCGTTCACGCGAGGGGGGACGAGAGCAAAGGCAGGCGCATTGGACTGCGCTTCCGGTGACGCATCAGGTACCGACGCGACCGAAGCGTCGATCACGACGCTGGAAATCAGAAATAGCTTCGTACAGGGCCGCGCGTCCGAAATCCGGCCAGAGCACACTCGAGATGTACAGCTCCGCGTAGGCGACCTGCCAGAGCAGAAAGTTGGAGAGCCGCTGTTCGCCGGACGTTCGGATCAGGAGATCGGGGTCGGGACAGTCGGCGGTGAACAATCGCGCACGAAACTCGTCTTCGGTGATCGCATCGGGCGTGAGGCGACCCGCCTGCACGTCTTCGGCGAGCAGGCGAGCCGCACGCACCAACTCGGCCCGACCGCCGTACGAAATAAAGAGATTCAGTCCCAACCGCGTCCCCGTTTCGGTGATGCGCATGACACGCTCCACGGCGGCGGCGGCGGGACCACTGAGACGATCGAGGTCTCCATGTACGCGAACGCGGACGCCCTGCTGGTGCAGCTCGTCCGCTTCACGAGCAATAAACTCCTCCAGCAGCGACATGAGGGCCGACACTTCGGTCTCCGGTCGCTGCCAGTTTTCCTGCGAGAACGCGAAGAGCGACAACCACTCGACACCCGCCTCGAGACAGCCCTCGACCACCGCGCGCACCGCCTTCATGCCGGACCGATGCCCGAACGGCCGGGGCATGTGACGCTCTCGCGCCCAGCGACCGTTGCCATCCATGATGATCGCGATATGCCGCGGCACCGCCCCGTGCACGCGAATGCGCAATAGCAGATCTGTTTCGGTGTCAGCCATGATGGGCGGGGGCAAGGAGCATATCGGCGAGCGGTCCGCTGAGCGGCCTCAAACCTCCATGATCTCGGCTTCCTTCGACTTCAGCAGCGCCTCGAGCTTGCCTATGCACTCGTCGTGCGCCTTCTGTAAATCCTTGTCCGCGTGCTTCTTGTCGTCCTCGGACACGCCGTCAAGCTTCTTGACCTTGTCGCGCGCATCGGTGCGGGCATGGCGGACCGCGATGCGGCCGTCTTCCGCGAGCTTGCTCAGCACTTTGACAAGCTCCTTACGACGCTGCTCGTTCATCGACGGCAGCGGCACGCGGATGACGCCGCCCTGATGCGCGGGATCGAGGCCGAGTTCCGACTCACGAATCGCCTTCTCGATCAGCTTCGCCTGTCCCTTGTCGAACGGCGTCACGAGAAGAATGCGGGGCTCGGGGGCCGAAACCTGCGCGACCTGGTTCAGCGGTACGAGCGAGCCGTACGCTTCGACCTTGATGGTATCCAGCATGCTCGGCGATGCCTTGCCCGTGCGGATGCCGGCGAAGTCGCGTTTCGAGGCCTCGAGGGCCTTTTCCATGCCGCTCTTGGTGTCCTTCAGGATCTGCGCAATAGTGCTCATGAAACCAGTGTCCCCACGCGTTCGCCGTTGATGGCGCGTGCGATCGCGCCCGGCGTGTGAAGGTTCAGCACGATCAGAGGCAACTGATTCTCTTTGCACAGCGTGATGGCCGTCTGGTCCATTACGCGGAGCTCTTCGAGCATCACGTCGCGATAGCTGATCGACTCGTACATCGTGGCGTTCGGATCCTTCTTCGGATCGGCGGAGTACACCCCGTCGACGCTGGTGGCCTTGATGATGACATCCGCCTTCATCTGGATGGCCCGCAGCACCGCCGCCGTGTCCGTCGAAAAATACGGATTACCCGTGCCGGCGGCAAAGATGACCGTACGCCCCTTCTCGAAATGGCGCAACGCGCGCCGGCGAATGTAGGGCTCGGCCAACTCTTCCATGCGAATCGCCGTCATGACGCGCGTGTCGAGCCCTTTTTTCTCGAGCACATCCTGCATGGCCATCGCATTGATCACCGTGCCGAGCATACCCATGTAATCGGCGCCGACGCGATCCATTCCCATCTGGGAAAGTTGCGTGCCACGCACGATGTTCCCACCTCCGATGACCAGACCGAGTTGCACGCCCATGCGCGCGACTTCCACGATCTGGTCCGCGAAGGAACCGATCCGTTCAAAATCGAAACCGACGCCGCGCTCGCCGGCGAGTGCTTCGCCGGAGAGCTTCAGGAGGATGCGCGTATAGCGCTTTTCCGTGGCGCCCACGGCGCTCACTCGGCCCCGAGCTGCAAGCGGGCGAAGCGATCGACCGTGATCGTACCACCAGCGCGCTCGGCGTGGTCCTTGATCAGTGCGGCGATCGTGATGCCCGGATCGCGAACCCACGCCTGCGGGAGCAGCGTCACGTCCTTGAGGAACGCTTCGATCTTGCCCGTCGCGATCTTCTCGATCATCGCTTCCGGCTTCCCGGTCTCACGCGCCTGCTCCTCGGCGATGCGCTTCTCGCTTTCGATCTTCTCGACAGGCACGCCGGTGCGATCGACCGCGAGTGGGGCCGACGCCGCGATGTGCTCGGCGATGAACTTCACGAGCTGCTGCGTCGACTCGTGCGCCGCGGCTTCCGGCGTGGAAGCCGTGACCTGCACCAGCGTGGCCAGCTTGCCATTGTGGTGGCGGTACATACCGACCACACCGTTCTCGCCGGCATCAAAGCGCGCGACGTGCTTGACGTTCACCGCTTCACCGGTCTTCGACGACGCGATCTTCACGAATTCGGCGACCGTCTGCGATGGATCAGCCGCGAACGGCTCGGCCAGGAACGTCTCGACGTCGGCCGCGGTGGAATGCACGCGCTGCGCGACGAGCTGCGCGACGACCTTGCCGAAATCTTCGTTGCGCGCGACGAAGTCCGTCTCGCACGCCACTTCGACGAGCACGCCGGAGCGGCCGTCATTCAAGATCTCACCACCGATGATGCCTTCGCTCGTGGAGCGGTCCGCACGCTTCTCGGCCTTCGCAATGCCTTTCTTGCGGAGATACTCGACGGAAGCGTCCATGTCGCCACCATTCTCTTCGAGCGCCTTCTTGCAATCCATCATGCCGGCGCCGGTGCGCTGGCGGAGTTCCGAAACAGCCTTCGCGGTGATCACCGTGGTCATCTTCGAGCCCTGTATATGCTGAGTGTCAGTATCTGCGATGCGATGGTACTGCGAACAATGTCGAGCTACTGCGTACGAACGCCGCCGGTGTTGAGCCGGCGGCGTCGCGGTGCTGCAGTGGAAGCCTGATCCGGCGGTCAGGAAACCGAACGAACGTTACTCCTGTCCGGCCGACTCGGCTCCCGCTTGTCCCGCGTCACCAGCGGCTTCCGGGGCGGCGCCCTCGGCAGCCGTTCCCTCGGTGCCCGGCTTCAGGCGCGCGGCGATGGCTTCCGGCTTGGCGCGGCGACGGCGCGGGCGACGGCTGTCGCTCCCTGCACCACCACCCTGTCCGCCACCCTGGCCACCACCTTGGCCACCACGATCTCCGCCTTGGCCGCCACGATCCCCGCCACGACCGCCACGCTCACCACGACCGGCCGGCTCAGTGCCGCGGTCGCTGGAGAACGTGTAGCTCTCCTGCTCTTCGTCGCTCGGACGGACGGGCGCCTCACGGCGCGCCTCGTCGATCGTATCCGCAATCACCTTCGCGATCAGCTCGACCGAACGGATGGCGTCGTCGTTACCGGCGATCGGCACCGTAATCAGGTCGGGATCGGCGTTGGTATCCACGATGGCGACAATGGGCACGCCAAGCTTGTTCGCTTCGGAAACGGCAATGCGCTCCTTTTTCGAGTCGATGATGAACAGCAGCCCCGGGAGGCGGTTCATCGTCTTGATACCCGAGAGGTACTTGCCGAGCTTCTCGCGCTGACGCGACATAAGAAGCTGTTCCTTCTTCGTGTAGTTCGTGAGCGTTCCGTCTTCCGTGCCGGCTTCGAGGTCCTTGAGCTTCTTGACCTGCTTCTTGACCGTCTGGAAGTTCGTGAGCATGCCGCCGAGCCAACGCTCAGTGACGAACATGCCGCCGCAGCGCTCGGCCTCGGCCTTCACGATGGCCGCAAGCTGGCGCTTGGTGCAAACAAAGAGCACGTTCTCGCCACGCAACACAACCTCGCGGACGAGCTTCTGCGCCAGTTCAATCTGGCGGAGCGTCTTCTGCAGGTCGATGATGTGAATGCCATTGCGCTCGGCGAAAATAAACCGGCGCATCTTGGGGTTCCAACGACGGGTCTGGTGCCCGAAGTGAACGCCCGCGGCGAGCAACTGCTCGAGGGACGGAGTCGTCATGTGCAGAGTGCTTTGAGGTTTTGAAATTCGTCCGCTGTCGTCACCGTCGGCTGCGACCGGCTCCCGAAGGAGCCTGGAACCCGCAGCCGACTCGGACAGCGTGAGAGATACGTAGTACGACGCGGCGAACCGCGTAGACTAGCGCTTGGAGAACTGGAAACGCTTACGGGCGCCGGCACGGCCCGGCTTCTTACGCTCGACTTCACGCGCATCACGCGTCATGAGGCCGTACTCGCGCAGCTTCTTCTTGTTGCTCTCGTCGATCTTGACGAGGGCACGCGCGATCGCGAGACGCACAGCACCGGCCTGACCGGCCACGCCACCACCGTCGAGGACGGCCTTGATGTCGTACTTGCCAAGCGTATCCGTGAGCGTGAACGGCTGCTGAATCGCGGACACGAGCGTCGGACGCGGGAAGTACTC
>JBBQXC010000172.1:0-10075 GCA_038210005.1 Gemmatimonadales bacterium | reverse complement strand
CACGCTCGCCAACGTCCGCTGTTCACTCATGCGTCGCGCTCTCCACTGCGGTGAGGTCTCAAATCGCCGCGCCAATATTGCATCGACCTCGCGAAAACGCACTATTTCTGCAGAGTTTCCCTAGGGAGCAGGGGGGAGGGTTTCAGGTGGCAGGAAGCAGGAAACGCGCGCTGTTCCACTGCTTCCTCTTTCCTGAAACCCTCCCCCCCTGCTAGGGAGTTCGCAGTCTGCAGTCTACAGGTGACAGTCGGCTACTCGCAGTTGGCTACAACGTCATTCCCGTGAAGTCCGCCAATTCTATCACGTCCACGATGGCCGCAAGATCGATAGGGCCGTAACAGTGCGGATACAGCTCCGCACTGGTCGGCTTGGGCGTGTTCGAGCGGAGTGGCGCTGGCGGTTCGTACCGCAACGGGACGGACAGCCGTGTCGGGTCGATTACCAGCAGTACGAGATCCGGCATGCCAGCGAAGTACGCCTGAGCGGTAGGCGCCACCTGATGTGCGCGCGACAGATGGATGAACCCGTCGTTCTCGAGACTCTCGGCGCGGTAGACGCCACGTGCGCGCGCGTCGTTCATGGCCTGACGCGAGCAGATGTGGTACACCGCGATGTCGGCGGGAGTCGTCATCCCAGTCGCCGAATGGCACGCATGCCGTCATCGCCGATGTCGAGACTGTGTTCGTTCACATACAGCGCGATGTGCTGCGCGCACACCTCGTCGGACATTTCCTGCGCGTTGGCGCGCACGTAGTCGCGGCTCGCGTCGGGATTGTCGAACGCAAACTGCACCGACGCACGAATGGCGCGTTCCACTTCGGCGGCGGTATCGGCGCTCATGTCGGCGCGGGCACAGATGCCGGCGAGTGGCACCGGCAATCGGGTCTCGCGCTCCCACCAGTCCCCGAGATCGATCGCCTGGTGCAATCCGTGATCGGCGTACGTGAACCGGCTTTCGTGGATGATGAGACCCGCGTGCACCTCGCCATTGCTCACGGCCTGGAGAATGCGGTCGTAGCGCATCTCCACGGTGTCTTCGAGCGACGGGGCGGCGAGCCGCAGCAAGCGATACGCCGTCGTTTCGCGACCCGGGATCGCCACGAGTCCGCTCACGGCCTCTTCCAGCGACATGGGGGTGCGCGTGACGACGAGCGGTCCCACGCCATGGCCGAGTGCGGCGCCGCTGCGCAGCAACGTGTACCGATCGCCGACCGCTGCGAAGGCACCGACACTGAGTTTGGTAAGATCGAACTCGCCGACATGCGCACGCCGATTGAGCTCCTCGATATCGAGCAGCACCGGCGCAATGCGAACGGGGGTGTCGATGAGCCCGAAGGTGAGCGCGTGAAACGCGAACGTGTCGTTGGGGCAGGGCGAATAGCCGAAGGTCAGTTCACGCAAAGTCTACCCATTGGTGAGGCGCTCGAGCACCGCGTGCACGAGCTGTGGTGTCGCCGCGGTGATTGCGGCGAACGCGGCGTCGAAATGCCATCGTGTGCGGTCGGTGTCCTCGATCTCGTTCGAGATGGCGCGCACTTCGATGGCTGGTACACCGGCACGCTGTGCGGCGCGAAGCACGCCGAATCCTTCCATCGCCTCGACGTCGCAGTCTGTCGTGCCGCCCACACGAGCGCTGGTGCCGATCGACAGCGTGGCCGCGTCGGGGAGCACGCGCTGCACTGCGCTCAATAACGCGGGTGACGCCGCTACTGTATTCGGCGCCCATTCCACGGGCACGTTCAGGTCGCAGTAGCGCGCGTCGCTGCCGATCACGAGTGATGCCGGTGCGAACGCGCGAATGCGACGGGCGCCGGCGATGCCGACGTGGAGAATCGCGGCTGGGCGGAGTTCGGCGATGGCGGCCGCGGTGGCTGCGGCGGCTTCCACAGGTCCCACCCCGCATTGCAGCGTGAGCCATCCATCGGGCGTCGCGAGTTCGCGCGCCGTGGCCGCCACTACCAGAATCCGCGCGCAGTCGTTCATGACGGCCTCATGCCATGAAGTGTAAGGCGTGACCGCTCAGTCTACGAGTTCGCCGCCCCAGCTGGCGGGGTCCACGTCGGCCATGGTTTCCGTGAGCGTCCAGGCGTGTCCGGCCGGATCGCGCACCGACGCCTGACGCTCGCCATCGGGGTGATCAGCTGGTGGAGTGAGCCCGGTGGCGCCAAGCGCGAGGGCGCGGTCGTACGCCGCGTTGACGTCGGGTACGCGCACCATGAGCACGGCAGGCGGACGTCCGCCGGTCGCGGGGCTGACGGCGGCGTCCCATGCCGCGACCACCACGGCGCCATTGCCGACGGTGAGTTGCACGCGATGACCGCCTATGCGCAAGCGTTCGCGCGCGCCGAGCACGTCGCGTAGCCATGACACGGCGGCGTCGACATCGGGATAACTGCGCACAGGAATGAACGTGGCGTCGGGGATGGAGCGATTGCTGCGCGGCGTGGTGGGCGGCGGCGCGACGGCACGACGCGCCTGCAGTGTGGCGTCCTGACGAGCGAGAATCATGGGCCACGCCGCTTCGTGCGCGTCGCGTGATTCGGACGTGGCAAAACCCGCGTGCGTGAGCGTGACACGCGTGAAGTCGCCGGCGATTGCATCGAGATGCACGATCAGTGTGGTCTCCGCGCCGCCCGTGCCGCCCACGCCCGTGACCCAGGTGAGCGACACCAAGGCGTTGGGCTCGAGGCGCAGGAAGCGACCGTAGTGCGGATGACGCACGGGCTCTCGTCCGTCGGTGAAGCGTTGCGCAACTTCGAAGAAGAATGGCTCGCCGACCACGGCCTTCACGCGTGCGGAGTCGGATTCGGCGAACCACGTATCCCAGCCCGTGGTCCACGCGCGATATAGCGTGGTGGCGGGCAGCGGCGACGTACGAGAGATGGTGAGGGCGTACATGGCTCGTTGCTCAGGTGTCCGGGCAACCCACCCATTTGCCGCCTGGGGTGCACGGTGGCATCGAGCCCTTGGGCGGATCGAGTCGACGTACGCTGTCAGCCAACGCCAATTTCCCCTGCTTGGCTAACGCCTCGGCGAGGGGACGGCGAAGCCGCGGACCCATCGACGCGAGATCTGGTGTCGGCGCAATCCGTGCCAACCCCTCGCGCAGCTCAGCCTCAGCGGCCACGGCATCGCCACCGGCGAGGTATGCGGTACCGGTACACAAGTAGGCAAAGCTCAGCAGGTACGGCGATTGCGTCGGCAGGACCGCAGCGCGCGTGGTGATGGCCATGCTCAGCGCCGACACGTAGTCCTTTCGCGCGACGGCGTCGTCGACATATCCGCTATTGAATACCACGCGGAAGATCAGCGGGAACTCCGCGGTCGAGTCGATGATCGTGCGGCCTTTGGCCAGTTCAACACGACGCGTGGCGGTATCACCACGAAGGCTCGCGAGCAGCGCGACCGATTTGACCGTCCACACTCGCACCCACGATTGCGATCCGAAGCTGCGCTGTAGCCGCTCACCCTGCATGCGTGTGCGTGCCTCCGCGCTATCCGCCCGACCCAACACCAGCATCGACTCGATCGCGGCATCGGCGGCGCCGTCTCGTTCCTTCGACACTTGCATGCCGAGCGAGTCGGTGATGCGCTCGATCATTCGTGCTCGACGAAGATAGATGCGCGGATCGCGTGTGATCCACGAGGTGGTGACCATGCGCACGTTCTCCGCTGCCGCCACGGTGCGTGTCAGGCCGCGTGTGCGTCGTTCGATTTCGACGACGAGCGCGGCCAGCGAATCGGCGACGCGCAACTGTCCGCGATAAAGCGCCTGCGTCGCGCGTAACAGCATGATCTGCGCACTCAGGACACTGTTGGGATCTTTCGTCCCCTCGCCGTGTGTGGCGGCGTCGATCGCTTCGCTGGCCGCCTCCGCACCATGAAAGGTGAGCTCGACCGTTGCGTACTCGATGCAGGCACGGGCATACTCATCGCTCGTGGCTCCGTACGCTCGCAACGCAAGCAGGCGCGCCGAGTCGAGCACGGCGTGCGCGCTCGCGAAGCGGAACTGCGACGAATAGTTCGCACCGAACGCGGTATACAGACGCGCGCGGATTCGCTCGTCATCGGGAAACTCGCGGGACACGCGGGTGACCGCACTGTCGAGCAGTTGCCCCACGGTTCCGGCTGGACCCATGCCGATGAACTGGTCCTGGGACACGGTCGATGTGCCGTTCATGATGCCGGCCATGAAGTTGGCGGCGCGCTCGGCGCGTGCGGCCTCAAAGCGCAGGTCGCGTGCCTGCTTCAGCGACAGGAGACTCACTGCCAGCACTGTGAGCACGACGAATGACGTACCGAACACCAAGAAGCGATGCCGTCTGGTGAACGCCCACATGCGATAGCCAACGGTGCCCTGACGCGCCAAGACGCGGTCACGTCGGAGGTATCGGTGCACATCATCACTGAGCGCGAGCGCGCCGGCATATCGTTTGGCCGGATCGCGCTGCAGCGCCTGCAACATGATCGCGTCGAGTTCGCCATCGAGTGCTGCGCCCAGTTTCCGGGCGCTCTCGACCCCACGGTTTCGGGCCACGGTGGCCGAAGCGGCGCGCCCGATCGCGCTTGGCACGCGTGGCGATCCGTTGCGGACTTCCAAGAGACGCGCCACGGCGTCGCGGCCGGCGAGGTCGAGCGGCGGCGCGCCGGCCAGCAAGGTGCACAAGAGCGCGCCGAGTGCATACACATCGGTCGCGGTGGACGCGAGTTCGCCGTTGGCCTGTTCGGGGGCTGCATACGCCGCCGTGAACGGCGACATACCATCCGCCGTCACTGACGCCCCCGCGCTATTCTCGTCGAGCAGCTTAGCGACGCCAAAGTCGAGTAGCTTGACGGTGCCGTCGGCCGTGACCAGCACGTTGCCGGGTTTGAGATCCCGATGTACGACCAAGCGTTGGTGCGCGTGCTGGACCGCGCGACACACCGTGCGAAACAGGTCGAGCCGCGCCGGGATCGAGAGTCGATGCGCGTCGGAGTACTCGTCGATGGCGACGCCGTCCACGAACTCCATGGCGAGCCACGGAGTACCCGATGCGGTCGTTCCACCGTCGATTAGTTGCGCGATATTCGGATGCTGCAGCGCGGCGAGAATTTGTCGCTCGGAACGGAACCGGTGCAGGAGCACCTCACTGTCCGCGCCGCGCCACAACGTCTTGATGGCGACCCGCTGGTGGTATTGCGCGTCATCGCGTGCCGCTTCGTACACGGCGCCCATCCCCCCACGGCCAACCAGTCGGACCACACGATACGGCCCCACGCGCTCGCCGATCAAACTCACCGCGGGCAGATCAGCCGGCACGTAGCCGGAGAACCCGAGCGCCACATGCGCGGGGGCGTCGAAGCGATCACCGACCTGGTGGGCGGCTTCGATCATCTGCGAGAGGCGCGCCAGGACCGCGGGCGACGCCCCGCTGGCCTTGGCGCGACGACGCTGTTCCTCGACCGATAGGTCAGCCAGTGCGAACCAGAGCGACTTGAGCGTTGACCACTCGTCTGCCGTCGTGGCACGCGGGGGGTGGCTGTGGGGAAGTTCAGGCATCGACTCTACACGCGTGATGGCGCCACAAACTCCCTCACGGGCCGCGTAACTCATCGTGAAGCCAGGCGCGAGCCATGGCCCATTCACGCGACACAGTCGCTGGCGAGATCGCCAGCAGTTCGGCAATCTCGTCGAGTGTCAGTCCAACAAAGAACTTGAGCTCGACGATCTGCGCCTGTCGCGCATCAACCTGTTCGAGTCGCGTGAGCGCCTCGTGCACGCCGAGCACGTCCATTACCCGGTCGGGTGCCGCCGGTGTGGAATCGGCCGTAGCCGGATCGAGTGTGACCAGCAGTCCGCGATCGCGTCGGTCGGCCGCCGTGCGTCGGGCGTGGTCAACCAGGGCGCGCCGCATCATCGTGGCTGCGATGCCGAAGAAGTGCGATCGACTTTTCCACGGCACCTCCTGCCCCATGAGGCGGAGGTAGGCCTCATTCACCAGTGCGGTGGGCTGCAGCGTGTGATCGGGGCGCTCGCGGCCCAGATAGATCTCCGCCAGCTGGTGCAGTTCGTCATAGACGCGGCGGGCGGCCAGATCCTTGACCGACTCGTCACCCTGTTGCGCGGCGGCGAGTAACTCGGTCAGCGACCGCTGGTCGGGAAATGGGATATCGGTCACGCGCAGAAGATAATGCCGCTGATCGCGGCAGCCGGATAGGGGACGTACCGGTTTCGCATTATCGTTCATCATGGATCGCAACGCACCCTGCCCGTGTGGCTCCGGCCGCAAATACAAGAAGTGTCACGGCGCGGCCGTGCCCCCCGAAGCGGCCGCATTGCCTCCCGATGCGCGCGCCGAATGGCTGCGCGGCGACACCGTGCTGCAGCGACAGAAGCGTGTGGGGCAGGAGCTGCTCGACTGGGCCGAGCGCAAGTTGGGGGCGGAGTGGGTCGATGCCGCGCTTGATGCGTGGGGCGTGAGCGAAGAGGATGACGTCGACGAGGCCGTGGCCGACCTCTTCACGGCGTGGTCGCTGTTCAACTACACGCCGTCGAAAATCGCCAAGCCGATCGCCGCCGCCTGGCTCGATGATGCCATGGGACGCAAGGCGGACGAGGACACGCGACGACTCGCGACCGCAGCGCTGGCGTCACCGCTCGGATTCTGGGAAGTGGAGACCGTCGAAGCCGGCGTGGGTACGACGCTCACCGATCGACTGGGCGACACCACCTGCTTCGTTCACGAGCCGGACCTCACGCACGACCTCGGCCCTGGCGAGTTCATTCTCGCCTACGTGATCGAGACCGACGGTGTGCGCGTTTTTGCAGGGATCCACGCCGATTGGCTGCTGCTGATGGACGGCAAGACGTTGCTGGCGAGCGTACTCGCCGAGGCCGGTGTGACGGCGGCGCCCATCCCGCGCGAACAGCAGACCGATCCGGCGTGGCAGATCCGGCTCGCGCGGCTGTGGACCGACACTGCGGCGGCCGCGTACGGCGATGAGGACGGGTACGAGGATGAACCCGAAGAGGAGCGATAGGGTGAACGTGGCGCGTCAGCAGACCATGCGATTCGCTTTCGTGGTATTGCTGATTCGCAGGTCGTAGCCGTCGGGCGTGGTGGTGTGATGGCTCTTGTACCTGGCGGCCGGGTCGTGGATATCGCCCTTGCCGCCCGTGTCATCGCGGCTGGCGAGTCCACGTCTAGTGAGCTCGGCCTTGATGGGATCTGTATCCCACGCGGCGATGCCGAATGACACGTGTCCCATCTTACTGCCTTCGTGTCCGGTGGGTTTCCAGCCGAGGAGTGCCGTCGAGAAGGCCGTGGTCTCGTTGTAGTTGGTGACTTCGAAGGAGATGTGATCGAGCCAGACCGTCTTCCACGTGAAAGCTTTCGAAGCGTGCGCCGTCGTTGTCGGCGACGGGCTCGAGACCGCGCGGGTCAGTGCGGCCTGACCTTCCTGGCGTTCCACGGTTCGATGACCTACGCGACCGAATCCCAGGCGGCTTTGCGCGGAGTGCGGGCCGGACCGCGTGCGCGTCCAGCGGCGCTGTCGGCCGCAGTGGGCGGCCGCGGTGGCGGTGGAGCCTGGACGCCACCGTGAATCACGACATTGCCCACGGTGCCGATGTCGAGCACCGCTTGGGTGCCGTTATCGCTGCGTAGTGTCCAGTTCATGAGCGCCGAATAGTAGGCCGCTTCGCGCTGGTAGTCGGTGGCCTGAATGGCGAAGTGATCGAGCGCAACTGTCGTCGAGCTGGTGGGGGCGAAGGGCGCCCTGACGGCCGACGTGTCGCGGGCGGGCGAACCGGGGATGACATCACAACTCCGTGAAGGGGAGTCAAGCCGAGTTGATGCGTTGGGAGGACTACGGATGCAGATACGCGGTCACGCGGCGGCGGTGAAAGCGTTGCATGGTAGTTGATGGCCAACGGCGGGACCCTCCTGAGTGTGTTGCACGACCGGATCGTCGCGAAGCATTACAGCGGACGAACTGAAGAGGCGTATGCGCATTGGGTGAGGCGGTACGTGCGGTTCCACAGGCGCCGGCATCCGCGCGAGATGGGTACGGTGCAGGTCCGCGATTTCCTGACGCATTTGGCACGCGACGAGCAGGTGAGCGCGAGCACGCAGAACCAGGCGCTGGCGGCGTTGCCGTTTCTGTACCGCGAGGTGCTGGCGATGCCGATATCGGGCGAGATGCAGCATTTGCACGCCAAGCGTCCGGTGCGGTTACCGGTGGTGATGACGCGCGACGAAACGCAGCGCGTGCTGCAGGCGATGCGCGGGACGACGCGCCTGATGGCGTCGCTGATGTACGGCAGCGGCATGCGGGTGATGGAGTGCTGCACCCTGCGCGTGAAGGATGTCGACCTGTCGCGCGGCGAGATCCTGATTCGATCGGGGAAGGGGCAGAAGGATCGGATCACCGTATTGTCGCAGCGTTTGCTGCCGGCGTTGCGGGTGCACCTCGAGCGCATGGCGGCGCAGCACGCGGCCGATGTGACGGCCGGCGGTGGGTACGTGGCGTTGCCCGATGCCTTGCGCCGCAAGCTTGGTGACCGTGCGGCACGGGGCTGGCCGTGGCAGTGGATCTTTCCGGCCACGCGGAGCTTCCGCGACGCTGGCACCGGCGAGCGTCGGCGACATCACTTACACGAGAGCGTGCTGCAGCGAGAGGTTGCGAACGCGGTACGCGAGGCACAGATCGGCAAGCGCGCGACGAGTCATACCTTCCGGCATAGCTTCGCCACACACCTACTGGCGTCGGGGTCGGACATTCGCACGATTCAGGAATTGACGGGGCACAAAGACGTGCGGACGACGACGATTTATCTGCACGTGATGAATCGGGGCGGGCTTGGGGTCAGGAGTCCGTTGGATGCGCTGGGGTGAAGGGGGGAGTAGGGAGTAGGGAGTAGGGAGTAGGGAGTAGGGAGTAGGGGGGCGTCGTGTGCCGCGTTGTTATGCGTCGTAGGCTGTCGACGCGCTGCGCGTTAGATCGGTCGGGCTAACACCGCGGCCGGTGCTGGCGACTGGGACGAAGCGTCGCGTTTGCGCATTTCGGACGACTTGCGGTGTGGCGTGCCGAGATGGAAGTTGGTGGGAGTGCTGGAAGATAGATTGATTTTCCGGCGATAGATTGGCGAGCTAATTCGCGTTATACGTCGCCACTTGTTTTGTCTTATTGTTCACGCAACCCGGAGTTGGTCTCATGACCAAAGTTGAGAAGATCGAGCAGGAAGTTCGCCAGCTGTCCGAGCACGAGCTCGCGACTTTTCGCGAGTGGTTTAGCGAGTTTGATTCCGCGAGCTGGGATCGCAAGTTTGAGACGGATGCGGCCGCGGGCCGCTTAAACAAACTAGGTGACACGGCCCTTGCCGATCATGCCGCCGGACGTTCGCGCAAGCTTTGACGCATCACGCCTCGCCCAGTTTCTGGGCGTGCTACGACGGGCTGCCCGCCAACGCCCGGGCGCTCGCGGACAAGCAGTTCGAGCTCCTGAAGGCAAACACGCGGCATCCTTCGCTGCATTTCAAGCGCGTCGGGCGGTTTCACTCGGCCCGTGTCGGTGCCCACTACCGTGCCCTCGCTGTGGATGTCCCGAACGGGTTCCTGTGGTTCTGGATCGGCACGCACGCGGAGTACGATCGCATCGTCGCATAACGATGCTTGCTGCTGACGTGCGCTTGGGAAGCTCGCTGCGCTCGCGTTTTATTTGATCGCCCGCTGCAGAAGCCAGCGTTAGACCGCTAGTACCAGCCTTGCGCACCGTGCGATCGTGGGGCGTCACCATGTCCAAGCGCGCGGCGCCCGCTACCAGCGCCGGAACGACACCCTTGCGCGCGCGTATATACGTCTGTAGGTTTCATAGGTGACCTTCGACTGGGATCCCGCCAAAAGCGACCAGAATCTGAAGGAGCGCGGGTTCGACTTCGCGTTCGCGACCTTGGTCTTTGCGGCGCCGTATGTCGAGTTCGACGATGCGCGATACGACTATGGCGAACGGCGGATCGTGGCGCTCGGCCGCGCGGACGGGATCCCGCTCACCGTGGTGTTCACGGACCGCTTTGCGCCGACCGGTGCCGTCCTCC
>JBBQXC010000171.1:0-10112 GCA_038210005.1 Gemmatimonadales bacterium | reverse complement strand
GTTGGTGATTGCGGGAGAAAACGACCCCATTTTCCCATGGGACTGCGGTCCCGAGATCCTCGCCGCGCAAATGCCGAATGCCGAAATCGCGCGGTTCAACGCCTGTGGCCACTACCCGTTCGCCGAGCAGCCGGAGCGTTTTATGGAGTCGGTGCGTGATTGGATTGTGCAACGAACGGGCCGTCGCGCGGGCGACGTTTGAGCGATCGCCACGCGCTCGGATACTTCGATCACGCGTCGCGCCCTTACTCGACCGTCACCGACTTGGCCAGGTTCCGCGGCTGGTCCACGTTGCAGCCGCGCTTGACGGCGATGTAGTACGCCAGCAACTGCAGCGGGACGCTGGCCAGAATCGGCGTGAGCAGGTCCACCGTTTCGGGGATCCGGAACTCGTAGTCGAGCTTACCGGCCAGCGACGGCTCGTCGCGCGTGGTGATCGCGATGATCTTGCCCTTGCGTGCCTTCACCTCCTGGATGTTCGACGTGATCTTGTCGAACACCGCGTCGTGCGGGGCGATGCACACCACCGGCATCATCTCGTCGATGAGCGCGATGGGGCCGTGCTTCATCTCGGCCGCCGGATAGCCCTCGGCATGGATGTACGAGATTTCTTTCAGCTTGAGCGCGCCTTCGAGCGCCGCCGGGAAGTTGTAGCCACGTCCGAGGTACAGGAAATTGGTCGCGCGCTTGAACTCTTCGGCGAGATTCTCGATTTCCTCGGCACGATCGAGGATGGACTGGATCTGCGCTGGCAGGTCCGCCAGCGCCTGCGCGATTTCACGACCGCGCGCCACACTCAGATTCTTCAATCGCGCAAGCTTGAGCGTGAATAGCGCGAGTGCGACGACCTGACTGGTGAACGCTTTGGTCGACGCAACACCGATTTCCGGACCGGCATGCAGATAGATGCCGCCGTCGTCTTCGCGCGCGATCGTGGAACCGACCACGTTCACCAATCCGAGCGTGCGCGCGCCGCGACGCTTGGCTTCGCGCATGGCGGCCAGTGTATCCGCCGTTTCGCCCGACTGCGAGATCACGATGCACAGCGTCGTCGGCGTCACGATCGGATTGCGATAGCGGAACTCCGACGCATACTCGACTTCAACAGGAATACGGCACAACTCTTCGATCATCATTTCGCCGATGAGCGCCGAGTGCCAGCTCGTACCGCAGGCGGTGATGATGATGTTGTCGACCTTGAGCAGGTCTTCCTTGGAGATGTTCAGACCACCGAGCTTCGAGAAGCCTTCTTCGAGAATGAGACGGCCGCGCATGGTGTTTTCCACCGTCGTCGGCTGTTCGAAGATCTCCTTCAGCATGAAGTGCGGATAACCACCGCGCTCGATCTGCTGCAGATCCCAGTCGATCCGCGTGACCGGCTTGTCGCGGATCGCCGAATCGAGGTCGAGCACCTTGTAGCCATCGCGGGTCACAACGGCAATATCGCCGTCGTCCAAATAGACGACGTTGCGCGTATGGGCGAGAATCGCCGACGCGTCGGAGGCAATGAAGTATTCGCCCTCGCCCACGCCGATCAGCAGCGGGCTGCCCTTTCGCGCGGCCACGATCTTGTCTTTCTCGTCGCTCGAAATCGCCGCCAGACCGTAGGTTCCATCGCATTGGCGCAGCGCTTCAATCACGGCCGCTTCGAGATTGCCCGCATACGCCACCTCGATGAGGTGGGCGAGCACTTCGGTATCGGTGTCCGACTTGAACACGAAACCGCGCGCCTCCAGTCCCGCCTTGAGCGCGGTGGCGTTTTCGATGATGCCGTTGTGCACCACGGCGATCTTGCCGTTCTGGCTCGCATGCGGATGCGCGTTCGTTTCGGTCGGCGGGCCGTGCGTTGCCCAACGGGTATGCGCGATGCCCATCGTGCCCTGAGGCGGATCGTTGGCGATCACCGCTTCGAGACGGGAGATCTTGCCCGCCGCGCGACGCGTTTCCACGCCCTTGCCGTTCATAATGGCGACGCCCGCCGAGTCGTACCCACGATACTCGAGGCGCTTCAGCCCTTCGATCAGCAGAGGAGTCGCGATCCGATCACCAACGTAGCCGATGATTCCGCACATGGTCGTTCGAGGTCTAGAGTGATCCGAGAGCCGACAGCGGCTCCCGGGCCTGCATAATCAACGTGCGCGCGTCCTGCTCGGAAGGTCCTTCGGCGATCACGCGCACGATTGGTTCGGTCCCCGACGGGCGCAGGTGCACCCAGCGGTCGGGCCAATCCAGACGGAGTCCATCCTGAGTGTCGGCCACCGCGTCGGGAAAAGCGGCACGCAGTGCCACATACACGGCATTGAGCGGCGCATCCGGACGATCCAGCTTGTCCTTCACGATCACATACCGCGGCCGCTCAGCGATCACCGCTGAGAGCGGTCGAGCTTCCTCGAGCATCAATTGCAACAACAGCGCCGCGCCCACCGGTGCGTCCCGCCCGAGATGCAGCTCCGGAAGGATGACCCCTCCGTTCCCCTCGCCCCCGATCGTGGCGCCCAGATCGCGCATCGCCATCGCGACGTTCACCTCGCCCACCTTGGCGAAGTGAAAGGGCACACCGGCGTCGCGAGCCACGTCAGCGACCACCTTGCTCGTGGACAGATTCGTTACCACCGGCCCCGGCCGATGCCGCAGCACCGTACGGGCGGCCAGCGCGAGCGTGTAGTCCTCGCCCGGCGCGATGGCGTTGTCGAGCACGAGCGCCAGGCGATCCACGTCGGGATCCGTCGCAAAACCGATGTCGGCTTCGGTCGCCTTCACCAGTGCCGCCAACTCCCCGAGATTCTCGGCGACCGGCTCGGGTGGGCGATGAAACTGACCATCGGCTTCCATGTTGATCGCGTACACCTCACACCCCAGCTCGGTCAGCAACTGCGGCATGATCACCCCACCGGCCCCGCGGCAGCAGTCGAGCGCGACCCGAAAGCGACGGGCACGAATGCCTTTCACGTCGAGGTACGGGAGCGCCAGCACCTGATCGATGTGACGCTGCACCGCGTCGGTGTCGTGCACGATCTCACCGAGGGCGTCCCACGTTGCGCGCGGAATGCCGCTGTCCATGAGTGCACGCATTTCGGCGCCTTCGTCGGCCGACAGGAAGAGTCCCGACGGACCGATGAACTTGAGCGCGTTCCACTCGATCGGATTGTGGCTGGCCGTGATGCCGAGACCACCGGCCGCATGATGGTATTCGACGGCCAGCTGGATCGTGGGGGTGGGGGCCATGCCGATGTCGATCACCGTGCAGCCCACCGACTCCAGTGCACCATGCACGATGCGCGTGAACATCGGTCCGGAGACCCGACTGTCACGCCCCACGACGATCGTGCGTCCGCCGTGTCGTGCGGCCCACGCGCCGAAGGCCGCAGCGAAGGTCGCCACGACTTCAGGGGTCAGGCCATAGCCGACACGTCCGCGTACGCCGGACACACTCACCATCAGCCCTTCGAATGCCATCTCGCTCCTCGGTAAATCGACGTACGTTCGTGGAATTCCGCAAGCTAGGCGGCGAGCGGCTTCCGGCCAACTCGCCTGAGCACGTGGATTTTTGCGCGCGTCACAGACTCTCGCGACCAGACGATCCAGCACGTCCTGCCGTTACGGCGGTGGCACGCATCCCGACGGTACACTAGTCTGTTCGAGCATGTCCGATCCGCTTGCCCTACTCCCGCTCGCCATCGCCGCCGGCGGGGGCCGCCTTGGCGCCTTCGATGCGTCGCAACTCGCCGCCGCTGGGCTGACGCTGCTGCAACGGTCCGCGCCATTGGTCCGCGCGCTGGCCGGCAAGCGTTCCGCGATCCTACTGCCTGGCGGGCCCGCCTTTCTGGTGGCACTCACCGCCTCCGACGGACGCGGCGCGCTCCTGCTGGATGGCACGGCATCGCCCGCGTCGATCGCGTGGCAACTGGCGGATGCCGGGGTCGGGGCCGTGTTCACCCTCGAAACGCTGGTGCCTTTGCTCCCCGAGGGAACGCCGGTGGTGCTGCTCGACGATGCGCCGCGCGTCGCACGCGTGATCGTGCCGGGTCGCCGCATGGACGTCGATCTGGGATCGCACCATGGTCTGTCACTGGAGGGTGATACGGCGACGGAAGGCCGCGATGAGGAGTGCGTCGCCGCCTACACGCCGTCGGGCGTTCGCCAGGTGCATACGCACCGCGAGCTGATCGCCGCCGGTCGCGCCGCTGTGGCCGAACTGCTCCTCACGCCCGTGGATCACGTGTTGTCGCTGCTGCCGTGCAGCGATCCGGCGTCGGTCGCCGTCTGCATGGCAGCACCACTGCTTGCCGGTGCCCGCCTGTCGATCCTGTCGCCGACCAACGTGGCCGACATATGCCGCGCGGCCGAACGCGACGACGTCTCGATGGTTGCGGCACGATGGCGCACCGAGACGGGCATTCGCGTCACCGCGTTCAGCGTCGCGAACGCCGTGCAGCAGCTCCACGACGGACGATTGATACTCGCGGACGCGTAGGCAAACAGCGCTACGCGACGATCTGCATGCGGGTCTGCCGCTGCACGCTGCGATCGGGGCGCGGGATGGCGCCACTGACCAGCGCCCGCTCGAACGCGGCCACGCACGCGGGGTCGAACTGCGAACCGGCGCAGCGCCGGAGTTCGGCCACCGCATCATCGACCTGCATGCCGTCGCGATACGGACGGCCGCTCGTCATCGCATCGAACGAGTCGGCCACTGCCGTGATACGCGCCTCGAGCGGAATTTCGTGACCGCGCAGCGTGTCGGGCGTGCCGTGACCGTCGAATCGCTCGTGGTGTGAACGCACGACCGCCAGCGCGTGCGGCATGTCGCGCAGCAGCGGCGCCAGCAGACGCCAGCCGATGACCGGATGCTCCATGACGTGAGCATACTCGGCATCGGTCAGCGGGCCGGCCTTGTTCAGCACCGACTCCCGCACGCCGATCTTGCCGATGTCGTGCAAGCGGCTCCCCAGCTCGAGCTCGTGCAGCAGCGACGGCGTGACATGCAGCTCGCGGGCAATCGCCATGGCGTAGCGACTCACGCGCGTGGAGTGTCCCCACGTGTACGAGTCCTTCACTTCGAGGGCTTCGGCCAACGACTGCAAGGCCGCGAGGAACAACTCCTCGTACTTGCGCGCCTGCAACGCCACGCGCGCCTCGAGATCCGAGCGATAGGCCTGGTTTTCGATCAGTAGCCGGCGTTTCTCGAGCGCCTGCAGGACGCGGGCCCGCAGCTCTTCGATCGCAAACGGTTTGGTGAGATAGTCGAGCGCGCCAGCGTCGAGGCAGCGGACCGCCAAGTCGACGTCGGACACCGCGGTGAGCATCACGACGGCGGTCTCGGGCCAACGCGCACGGATCGCGGTTAGCAATTGCGCGCCATCCATCCCGGGCATGTGAAAGTCCGACAGCACCAGGGGCGACGGCGTCGCGGCCTGAATCTCGAGTGCGTCCGCCCCGCAACTTGCCTCAAGGCACTCGAACCCTTCGGCCTGCATCAGTCGACGGACCACCGAGCGCATCGACGTTTCGTCGTCCACGATCAGGCAACGGCGAGACGCGCCGGCTAACGCACTGGCAAAACGCATCACGCCGCCGGCTTCGGATCGCGAGGCAGCGTGGGCCAGACCACGGCCTTGGGCTCCGACGCGGGGGGACGAGCGCCGGTATCACGCCGAAATCCGAGGGGCGCAACTCGCCGACGCTCGCGAACGGCAGTAGCTTCCGCCCGAAGTTCGCCTCGGACCACACGGAGCCCATGACGCGCATTTACGACGAAGACCTCGCAGGTGGCATGGCCACTCGCGCCATCCACGCCGGCCAACGCCCCGACCCGGTGTCGGGTGCCATCATGACGCCGCTCTACCTCACGTCCACTTACGTGCAGGAAAGCATCGGCGTCAACAAGGGATACGAATACGCCAGAGGGAAGAATCCCACCCGTCAGGCGCTCGAACGGAACGTCGCGACGCTCGAGGGCGGCCGACACGGTTTCGCCTTCGGCAGCGGGATGGGCTGCCTCGACTCGATCATGAAGCTGTTCCGCGCCGGTGATCACATCGTGTGCGGCGAGAACGTGTACGGTGGCACGTTCCGACTGTTCGATCGAATCCTGCGGCATTTCGGTTTGTCGTTCACGTACGTGGATACGGATGATCCGCAGCGGGTGGCGGATGCGATGACGCCGTCCACGCGAGCCCTGCTCGTGGAGACGCCGACCAACCCCCTCATGCGACTCACCGACCTGGCCGCCATGAGCGACATCGCCAAGCGACACCAGGCCCTGCTCATCGTGGACAACACCTTCGCGACGCCGATCTTCCAGCGTCCGTTGGAGCTGGGCGCCGATATCGTCTGGCATTCCACCACGAAGTACATCAACGGTCATTCTGATATGATCGGCGGACTCGCGGTGGTACTTGAGGATGAGCTGGCCGATCGGCTCCAATTCATCCTGAATGCGGCTGGAGCGGTCCCCGGCCCGTTCGATGCCTGGCTGGCCCTGCGCGGCACCAAAACCCTCCCGCTCCGCATGAAGCAGCACGACCTCAACGGCCGTGCCGTGGGTGCCTGGCTGCTGGAGCGACTGGGCGAAGACCGGGTCATTTACCCCGGCCTCGCGCACCACCCGCATCACGAGCTCGCCAAGCGGCAGATGAGTGGCTTCGGCGGCATGATGACGCTCGACCTCAAGACCATCGACAACGCCCGGAAATTCCTCGAGCGGGTACGAGTATTCTCGCTGGCCGAGTCCCTGGGAGGCGTAGAAAGCCTCACGAACCACCCGTTCAGCATGACCCACGGGTCGGTCCCGGCCGACATCAAGATCGCCATGGGTCTCAACGACGGCATGGTTCGCCTGTCCTGCGGCATCGAAGACGCCGAGGACCTGATCGCCGATCTCGACGGTGCCCTCGAAGGGATCTGACTCCGCGTGGAACTTGAGCACCCTCCCGCCGTAGGGAGGGTGTCTCCAGCCCCCTGACTATGCCCGCCACACCGCTCACGCAGATCTCGTCGGTCACCTGGGAACATCCGGCCGACCGCGCCGCCCTGCAGACGCTGCGCGCCCTCCCCGCATTCGACGAGGTCGTGCGCAAGATCGCCAGCGTCTTCGGCGAGCGCGGCGTCCGCAATCTTTTTCTCGGTGACGCCGTTCTGGTCGGTCCCACCCAGCGCCCTATGCTGCACGGGCTGTATCAAGACGTGCTGCAAGCGCTCGACTGGCCCAGCGCCGGCCACCCGGTGCCGCAGCTGTACGTGGCACAGAATCCCATCGCCAATGCGGGCGCGGTCGGCTTCGATCAGCCCTTCATCGTGATCAACTCCGGCGTGCTCGAACTGCTGGAGCCCGAGGAACAGCGCTTCATACTGGCGCAGCAGCTCGGCCACATCATGACGGGGCGCACGACGTATCGCACGATCGCCCTGATCGTGCTCTTCTTCGGTATGAGTGCGCTGCCGCTGCTGGCATCGATCGCCCTGCTCCCCTTCCAGCTCGCGTTGCTCGAGTGGTATCGCAAGTCGGAGCTGTCGGCCGATCGCGCCGGGATGCTCGGCACGCAGGACCCGCGCGCCAGCCTGATGACGTTCCTGAAGCTGGCCGGTGGGCGTGCCTACGGTGACACGATCGACCTCGACGCCTACCTTGCGCAGGCCGCCGAGTACGAAGTCGGGGGTTCGGCGTGGGATAGCGTGATCAAGGCGCTCAACACCGCACTACGCGAACACCCGTTTCACACGGTCCGCGCCGGTGAGCTGAATCGCTGGCAGCAGTCTGGTGAGTACACGCGCATCGTCGTGGGCGAATACATTCGCCGCGGCAGCGAGGCCGAGCGCCCGTTGCGCGATGATCTGCGCGATGCGAAGGATTACTACGCCGACAAGGCGAAGGCTGCCGCTGAGACCGTTGGTGATGTGATCAACCGGGCGGCCGACGCGTTTCGCGACGCGTTCAAGACCGCAGCCAGTGCGGCGAGCATGGGCGACGACATGCCGCCACCACCGCCGCCACCGGATTCTCCACCGCCGCCGCCGCCACCGCCGGCGCCGGCGCCTGAGCCACCAGTCGGGGCGTGATTCACTGGATGCGCTGACCAGATCACGCAGAGGCGCAGAGAGCGCAGGGAACTCAGAGAAAGACATTTCTTTGACTCTGCGTGCTCTGCGCTCTCGGCACCTCTGCGTGATCAGTTCGTTGATTGGCTCGCGAGGCTTCCTCAGGGCACTCCAGACGTCTTTCATGGACTAGATTTCTCCCATGAAGATCCTGCTCCTCGGCTCTGGCGGCCGCGAACACGCCCTCGCCGACGCGCTCGCGCGCGAGAATACCACCGTCGACATCGTGGCCGGCCCGGGCAATCCCGGCATTGCGCAGTTGGCCCGCGTGGTCTCCGTGAATGCGTCCGACCCGATCGAGGTCGCCGAGTTGGCCGAGCGTGAGCAGGTGAAGCTCGTGGTCGTAGGACCTGAGGCGCCGTTGGCGATCGGTCTCGTGGATCATCTGCAGCACATCGGCGTGCCGGTGTTTGGACCGACGATGGGTGCGGCGAAGGTCGAGACCTCGAAAGCTGATACCAAGGCGTTGATGATGGCGGCCGGTATTCCGACGGCGCGCGCCGAGACGCATAAAAAGTCGACCGACGCGAAAGACGCAGTGCGCGCGCGCTTCGGCGTGCCGGTCGTGATCAAGGCCAGCGGACTGGCCGCCGGCAAGGGTGTGATCATCTGCCACACGCTCAAGGAAGCCGACGCGGCGATCGAACGCGTGCTCGAAGACAAAGCGTTCGGTGACGCCGGCAGCGAGTGTCTGGTGGAATCGTTCATGACCGGCGAGGAGCTGTCGCTGTTTGCCGTGACCGATGGCTACAACGTGATGCCGATGATCGGCGCGCAGGATCACAAGCGACTACTTGATGGCGACGAAGGGCCGAACACCGGCGGCATGGGTGCCTACACGCCGGTGTCGTTTTCCACGCCCGCGCTGATCGATGATGTGACCGAGCGCATTTTTTTACCGACGTTGCACGCGCTGCGCAAGCGCGGCACGCCGTTCACCGGCTTGCTGTACGCTGGGCTGATGCTGACGGAAGAAGGCCCCAAGGTCGTCGAGTTCAATTGCCGTTTCGGCGATCCCGAAACGCAGGCGATCCTGCCTATGCTCACGAGCAGTCTGCTCGACCCCATGATGACCGTCGCTCATGGTGGGCGCATTGGTAGTCTGTCGCCGTTCACCTGGCGCGATGGCGCGTCGGTCACCACGGTGGTGGCATCGGCGGGGTATCCCGATGCGCCGGTGACTGGAGAGCACATCACGCTGCCATCGTTCAGCGACGACCTGCGAGTGTATCACGCCGGCACGTCGCGTGGCGCCGACGGCTCGTTGCACACCAGCGGTGGCCGCGTGTTCGCCGTGACGGCGATGGCTGATACGTTCGCTGATGCGCAGGCGGCCAGCCGAGACGCGGCCTCACGGATTGAGTTTGAGGGGGCGATCTATCGTGGCGATATCGGATGGCGTGAAGCCGCGCGCGTGGGCTTAGGGGTTGTGAATAAATAACTGATTGATTTGTAATGGTGCTGACGCTATTGTTCCGAGCGTGAACCTGACCACGCTGCGGCGGAAGTTCCGCGCCGTTCGCCCGGTGTTGACCGAACGGTCGCGGCGCCTGTGGGCCGCGAGCGAAGCGATCGCGTTGGGGCATGGTGGGATCGGGTTGGTGGAGCGCGCTACCGGCATTTCGCGCTCGACGATCAGTCGGGGCATTCGCGAACGCGCGGACGGGACCGCAGAGCAGCCCGAGCGCACGCGTCGCGTGGGCGGCGGGCGCAAGCGCGCCGAGACGCAAGACGCGACGCTCCTGTCCGACCTGGACCAGTTGGTCGATCCGACCACCTCGGGCGATCCGGATTCCCCGTTGCGTTGGACCGCGAAGAGTGTCCGCCGATTAGCGACCGAGCTGCAGACGCTGGGGCACACGGTGAGCTATCGGTTGGTCGCCGATCTGCTGCGGGACGCGGGCTACCGCTTGCAGGCGAACCGGAAGACCCGCGAAGGGACCTTGCATCCGGATCGGGATGCGCAGTTTGCGTATCTCAACGCGCAGGTGGCGCGATTTCACCACCAGCACCGC
>JBBQXC010000170.1:0-10137 GCA_038210005.1 Gemmatimonadales bacterium | reverse complement strand
CGAACTGCCCCTCTTTTCGGAAGCGCACTACAAGATCGCGATCGAGGATACCGCCGGCGTGATCGATCGCGACACCGGCCTCGTGATTCTCGACGATGCGCAGCAGCTCGAGTGGAGTGACGAGGAGCGCGATGAACTCGCTGCCGACGAGGCGACGCGATGGCTCACCGAGCCGATGCCGGCGGGCATCCATCTGCGCCCCGAGGGCTACGGCGCGAGTCGCACGGTGTTGATGCTGTGGGACTACCACAGTGCGCACCGCTTCAGCGTACCGGAGTTCCCGTTGCCGGACGACGCGCTCTATCCCGAGCTGGTGTTGCGTGGCCTGACGTCACTCGCGCCCGGCCTCGCCGCATATCTCGAGCGATTGCCGCGCGCATATGTGGATGGTGGCTACTACACCAAGACCGCCGAGAACCGGCCGCTGGTGGGCCCCAGCGGTGTGCGGGGAGCCTACGTGTGCGCCGCGTTCTCCGGCTTCGGTCTCATGGCGGCGCCGGCGTGCGGTGAGCTGCTTGCTGCCCAGATCGTCGGTGCCGCGCGGCCACGCTACGAACGGTCGTTTCTGCCCACGCGATACGACGACCCCGCATACGTCGCACTGTTGGCGAATTGGGGCAGTACGGGGCAGCTGTAGCGTTGTCGTTCCGCTACGGTCGTGGCGTGTTGCGCTTCACCTGCGTGTCCATGATGCGCAGCAGTTCCTGATTGCTCCACGGCTGCCAGCCGTGCGGCTTGAGGGGGCGTCCGTAGTCGAACCTACCGGCGTAGTACGGCCCCTTGCCCGGCTCCTTGGTGCTCTCGAGAAACGTTTCGAAGCGATACACGCCGAGGTTGAGGAAGAAGTTGTCCATGTCACCGACGGCTACGTGGAGCTTGCCCACCAGTCGCGGGCCGATGGTGGACCAGTTGCGCTCCACGTAGTCGCGTAGATCGTAGCCGTTGGCGCGCATCGCTTCGGCCACGCTCTTGTCGATCACACCGGTACGCTTGTCCCACAGCGGCTTCGGATAGCCGTCGGCCCCCACCGGCGCCCACGCGGCCTGCCAGCCATCCCACTGTCCACCTGAGCGTCCCTTCGTGGCGATCACCAGTTCGGCGGTGTTCTCCTCGCGCATGGTGAGTTCGGTCATGCCTTCCGGTGAGCGACTCGACGGCACTTCGCGCGGAAGCCACGAGCGTTCGTTCATCACGAAGGCATTGGCATCGGCGTACACGTTGCCGAACTGATAATTGCGGAAGTCGAGCTGGTCGGGATACAGTGACCACGCACCGCCGAACACGTCGGGGTAGTGCACCTGCAGCGCGAGCACGTCCCAGCCACCGGTCGAGCCGCCGGTGAGTGTGCGCGCATAGGACGACGGGATCGTGCGGTAGCGCTTGTCGATTTCGGGAATGAGCTCCTGCGTGATCGCGTCGCCGTAGGGGCCGTTGTTGGCGGAGTTCAGGACGTAACTGTCGTCGTAGAACGGCGTCGGGTGCTGAATGAACACGGCGATGAACTCGGGCACCTTGCCCGCGGTCCACGCCTGCTGAAATTCACACCCCGGTTCACGGGCGCTGCGCACCAGACGGGCGGCCTTGGCCGGCGCGGTCTCCGGAATATCGCATCCCTCGAACGTGAAGCCGAAGGGTGCGCGCTCGCTGAAGTGCCCCACCGTGTACACCACGGGATAGCGCTTCGTGCTGTTCTGTTCGTAGCCCTTGGGCAGCAGCACGACGGCTCCGAGCGGCATGTCATGATTCCAGAAGGCAGTCACCTTCTTCGACGTCATCTTGAAGCGCTTCACCCACGGTGAATCGGCCAGCGTGGCCACTGGCGGCAGCACTTTCGTGAGCGACAGCGAGATGGTGGGATTCGTGGCGGGGTCGATACGCAGCTTCTGCACGGCGCTCACGAGTGAACCCGGGGCGTTGTTGAAGCGCTGTCCTTCCCACGAGTCCATGTGCGCCCAGATCGTGTGCCCATCGGCGCGCGCGAACTTGGTGTACGGCAGGATCATGCCCTGCACGAAGTACTCGCCGGCGGGCAGTTCTTTCAGTGAAGCGACCGGAAAGCCGAGCGTGGTTGCATCAATGGTGGCGACATCCCCGGGACGCAACGCGTCGACATCGACGCCGAAGAACGGTTCGCTGCTGCGGTTGGAGCCCGCTTGCTGACGGGGCTCACTGCGATCGGTGCGCGCGATGAACACGAAGGCGCGACCGGTGATCGGACCGGAGGCGATCGCGGCGTCGAAGCGGAGTTGCACGGTTTGCGCGGCAACCGGTGCTGCGACCGGCGCGGCCAGTGAGGCGAGGCCGGCCACAAGCAATACGGCGCGACGGGAAGAACGGGAGGCCGTCAACATGGTGATCAGTGCTGGTGCGAAGGTGGGGGCGACGCGACGGGGATTTCCGAGGCGAGTCCCGGCGCCGTGGATTCGGGTGTATCGGAGAGATGTTCCTGCACGATGCGCCAGCGGCCGTTCTCACGGCGCCAGAGCATGGTCCACGCGCCACTCACGGTGTGCGGTGTACCCTGCGGCGTGGTATGCGGAATGCTGTACACGAGCGTGAGTACGGCGGCATCGCGCGTGATCACGTCGACATAGGTGGAGCCGAGTACGAAGCGCGGGTTCTGCATGTTGCGACCGACGCGCTGCCAGAATCCGGCGATTTCGCCGGCGAGCGTATCGCGTGTGATCGTCACCCGTCCGGCGACAGCGGAAATGATGCGACCGCTGTCGGGATAGAGGCTGAGCAACCGCGCGGCCGGGTCAGGCTTCGAGAAGTCGTATGCGTTGGTGACGAGCGCGCTCAGCGTATCGGCAATCGCGCGCCGATCGGCGGGCGACACCCGGAGCGGGTCGGTGCAGGCGGTTGTCACCGACAGTGTTGCAACGGCGGCGACACCAACGGCGAGCAAGCGGCGTAGGGGAAGGCGCATTGGTGGCCAGGAGTACGGGTGCCCGATCGGAACAGCAGGACGACGCACCGTGAGGATAACGAGCGCGGCCGCTCGCCGCGCCGGGCTTGTTCGCGGTCGGCCGTACACGGTTGAGCTCGTAGTCCTTTCCGGGGGTCCACGTTCTCGCGCGGGGGACACCGGTTGTCACCGTGAGGGGACGGTTCGTCGCGCGGGACGGAAAGGTTCCCTCTGAGGGCGTGCGGAAGTTGGCTGGCGCGGTCATTGCTCTACACTTTGTGATCGGGATCATTCGGCAGGCGCCGGGTGCATGCCCATCTGCCATGGCCCGGCGGCCAGGAGGAGCGCGTGCGGAAGAATATGAAGACGGCGGCGGTCGTGTCAGGGATGGCCGTGGTGTTCGCGCTGGCTGGTTGTGGCGGAGAACGCGACGAGGCCGCTATGACCGCCGATCTCGAGCGGGACCTGCAACTGGCCACCGCGGCTGAACGCCCGCGCACGGCGGTGGTCTCGGCGCTGGAAGGTGGACCGACCGGCGCACCGAGTGGCGATCAGCGTGGTCGCCGCGATGCGGTCCCGACGCCGCGCCGGAGTGCGCGACCGACGCCGCGCGCGCCGATCACCGAGACGGTGACCGCGGAATCGGTAGACGAGGCACCGGCGGCGGCCACGGCCACGACGGAGCTCGTGGAGCCCACGCCCGCCCCGAGCCCGGAGCCCGGTGTGCAGGCACCGCCCGACCTCTCCACGGAAGCCGCGGCCTCCTCCGGCCCGTCGGCGCGTGGTGACGACACCGACGGTCGCGATCGGGGCACCGGCAGCGTCGGCAACGGCGACGGCGGCCGCCGCGGCGGGGGATGGGGCGGCATCATCGGCGTCGTGATCCGCGGCGGCGGTGCCGGCGAAGACCACTGCGAGGAGCACGATCGTCGTCGGAATGGCGGACGCAATGGCGGCCGTATTGGCACCCGCGTGGGCGGCGCTGGCGGCATCATCGGCGCCGTGATCGGCGAAGCCATCGATCGGGGACGTGCGCCCGTAGGGACGCCGCAGAGATGGCCGAGGTACTGAATTTTCAAGGCAGACGGCGCTAGGAATTTGGGGCGCTAGGAATTAACGGCGCCAGGAGTAAACGGCGCCAAGAGGAAACCGCGAAACCGCAGACGGCGCCAAGCGCTTCTCGCAGTTTCGCGGTTTCCTCTTGGCGCCGTTTACTCCTGGCGCCTTCAATTCCTGGCGCCTTTCATTCTTGGCGCCCTTAGCTTTCCCTCCTGCGCGGTACTACTCTTCCGCTCTCCCATGTCTCACTACGACGACCTCGGCGGCGAGACCGGCATCCGTGCCTTGGTCGATCGCTTCTACGATCTCATGGACACCGCGCCCGAAGCGGTGAACGTGCGCGCGCTTCACGCGAACAGCCTCAAGGTGTCGCGCGAGAAGCTCTTTCTGTTCCTGACCGGATGGACGGGCGGGCCGGATCTGTACGTGGAACAGTTCGGGCATCCGAAGCTGCGGATGCGGCATTTTCCCTTTGCCATCGGCGCGCGCGAGCGGGACGAGTGGCTGTGGTGCATGGATCAGGCGCTGACCGAGCACGCGATGTCCGAGGAGCTCCACGGATATCTCACGCTCAGGATGCACCAGTTGGCCGATCACATGCGCAACCAACCCGAGTAGTTCAGAAGACCGTTATGCGTATTGTGGCCGGCAAGTTCGCGGGACGACACCTCACGTCACCCAATGATTTTCGGGTACGCCCCACAGGGGAGCTGGTGCGGGTCGCCTTGATGCGGCTGTTGCGCAACGATCTCGAAGGGGCCCGCATCATCGATCTGTTCGCCGGCACCGGCGCGCTCGGACTCGAAGCGCTGTCGCGCGGCGGCAAGTATGTCGACTTCGTGGAGTTCCGTCCCTCGAGCCTGCACGCGTTGAAGGCGAACATCGCCGCGCTCCGCGTTCGCGAGAAGACGCGCGTCTACAAGAAAGACGCGCTGCCGTTCGCGGCTGAACTGCCGTCGGGCAAGTTCGATATCGCCTTCGCCGATCCGCCATACGAGTCGAAAATGCTGGACCGGCTCATCGAGAGCTGGCACCGGCAGAAATTCTCGACGATCCTCGCGATCGAGCATGCGCGCGTGCACGTGCTTCCCACGATCGTGAAGCCGCAGCACACGCAGATCTTCGACGACAGCGCCATCTCGGTGTACCGCCTGTAATTCTCACCTGTAGACACCTCTAGATCCTCCCATGCGCAACATGCTCCGCTCCGTCATCGCGGCGACCCTGCTGCTCGCGCCGGTCGTCTCGTCGGCGCAGCCCTCGAAGTGGAAGAAACAGGCCGACCGCGTCACGATCATGCGCGATCAGTGGGGCATTGCCCACGTGTACGGTAAGTCGGACGCCGATGCCGTGTTCGGCATGGTGTACGCGCAGGCCGAAGACGACTTCAATCGCGTGGAGACCAATTACATCACCGCGATGGGACGCACGGCGGAAGTGGAGGGCGAAGGCGCGCTCTGGCGCGATCTCCGCATGAAGCTCTTCATCGACACGCTCGACATGAAGGCCAAGTACGCCGAGAGCCCGGTGTGGCTCAAGGCGCTGATGAACAGCTTCGCCGATGGCCTCAACTACTATCTGGCCACGCATCCTCAGGTGAAGCCGAAGCTGCTCACGAAGTTCGAGCCGTGGATGGCGCTCACGTTCACCGAAGGGAGCATCGGCGGTGACATCGCCGGCGTGAACGCCGGGGGCATCGAACAGTTCTATGCGGCGCGCATGGGGATGTCGCCCACGGCGCCGTCGCGCGAGGAGCTCGACGCGGCGCTCGACGCGGAGTTCGAGCCGCGCGAGCCCACCGGGTCGAACGGCTTCGCGATTGCACCGAAGAACACGGCCAACGGTCACGCGCTGCTGATGATCAATCCGCACACCGACCATTATTTCCGCCCCGAAATCCACGTGAACAGCGAGGACGGGCTCAAGGCCTACGGCGCGGTCACGTGGGGACAGTTCTTCATCTATCAGGGCTTCAACGACAAGAATGGGTGGATGCACACCACCGGTGGCGGTGATGTGGCCGACGAATATCAGCTCACGGTCACCGAACGCGACGGCAAGGTGTTCTACCAGTACGCCGGTGGTGAGCGGGAAATGAAGGCCAAGCGCATCGTGCTGCCATACAAGACGGCGGCGGGCATACAGCGCAAGATGGTCACGGCGTATTTCAGCCATCAGGGGCCGATTATCCGCAATGACAACGGCAAGTGGGTGGCCGTTCGTCTCATGCAGGAGCCGATCAAGGCGTTGATGCAGTCGTTCGGCCGTACAAAGACCAGTGACTTCGCGAGCTACAAGAAGGTGATGGAGCTGCGCACGAACTCGTCGAACAACACCGTATACGCCGATGCGGCCGGGACGATCGCCTTCGTGAACGGCGACTTCATTCCGAAGCGCAATCCGAAGTATGACTACACGCGCCCGGTCGATGGCGGCACACCGGACACCGAGTGGCAGGGACTGCACGCGATCGAAGAAACGATCATGGTCACGAATCCGGCGACGGGTTGGTTGATGAACACGAACAACTGGCCATTCACGGCGGCCGGTCCGAACAGCCCGAAGATCGGCGACTATCCGAAGTACATGTCGCAGTATCAGGACGAGAACGCGCGTGGCGTGCATGCCATCCGCGTACTCGACGGCCGCACCGACTTCACCGTCGACAAGCTCATCGCCGCCGCCTACGACAGCTACCTGCCGGCGTTCGAACAGAGCATTCCGCCACTCGTGGGCGCGTGGGACGCGCTGCCGGGTGCCGACACGCTGCGCGTGGCGCTGGCCGAGCAGATCGCGGTGCTGCGTGCGTGGGATTATCGCTACAGTCTCACGTCGGTGGCGATGTCGCTGGCCAATGCGTATGGCGAGGAACTCGGGCGCGTCGCGCGTGGCAGCCGCACCGCGACGCGCGACAACGCCGTGCTGCTCGGGGCACTGGCGCGCGTCTCCGCCAAGCTGACGAGCGACTTCGGCACGTGGAAGACGCCCTGGGGCGAGATCAATCGCTTCCAGCGTCTCGATGGTCGCATCACGGCCGTGTACGATGACACGAAGCCCAGCATCCCGGTGCCGTTCACGTCGTCGAACTGGGGCTCGCTGGCGGCCTTTTCGCAGAACGGCGTGCGCAACACCAAGCGCATCTATGGCAACCGCGGCAACAGCTTCATCGCGGCGGTTGAATTCGGTCCGCGTATCGTCGCCAAGACATCGCTTGCCGGCGGCGTGAGCGGCGACCCGGCGTCTCCGTACTTCATGAATCAGGCCGAGGACTACGCGAAGGGGCAATTCAAAACGGTCAATTACTACCGCGACGACGTGGAGAAGAACGCGAAGCGCACGTACCACCCCGGTCAGTGAGCCCCGCCGCCGCGATCGACTTCGGTGCCAGCAACACCGACGTCGTGGTGCGCGACGGCACCGCAACGCGCCATTGGACACTGCCGAGCGAAGGTCAGCCCGATGAAGCGCGCGCGCGACGCGTGCTCGACGCCGGCGGCGTGTTGCCGCGTGATCTCGAGTGGATCGCGGTAACGGGCGGCAATCGCGCCTTGCTGCCGCAGACGATCGACGATCGCGTACTGTATCGCGTCGATGAAGTGCAGGCGATCGGACGCGGCGGACTCGCGCTGGCCAATCTCGAGTCGGCGCTCGTGACCAGCGCCGGGTCGGGGACGGCGTGCGTGGCCGCGACCATGAACAGCGCGCACCACGTGACCGGTACTGGCGTCGGTGGTGGCACGCTGGTCGGACTCGGCCGACTCCTGCTGGACACCGTGGATCCGCGCGAGATCGATGCGCTGGCGCAGGGTGGTTCGGACACAACGCACAACCTCACGATTGCCGAAGTGCTGGGCGGAGCTATCGGTAGCCTGCCGCCGGAAACCACGGCGGTGAACTTCGGACGCGTGGCCCGTCATCCGGTCAACGCGTCGCGAGAAGATACGGCGGCAGCGCTCGTGAACATGGTGGGACAGGTGATCGCGGTGATTGCGATCAATGCGGCGCGTGCACAGCAGTTGCCGCATGTGGTGATCGTGGGGCATCTGGCGGATCTCAAGAGCATTCGTCGCACGTTCGGACTCGTCGCCAAGTTCTACGGTGCCACCATTCTCACTCCGGAAGCCGGTGGCTCGGCCACCGCCATGGGGGCGTTGCTCTGCACCGAGCGCGTGCTGCACACGGGTGCGTAAGCCACGCCCGTAATCCGTCGTAGGGCCTACTTGGCCTGGCAGAGATGGTCGAGCGCCGCCTTCGGCATGGAACCAGGAAGCGGTGTGGCATACCCGGGAATCCCGACGACCTTGTGCTGCGCCACTTTGGTGCCCTTGGCGTCGCTGTAGTACCAGTTCTCTTTCACCGCGACCTCCTGCTTGCGGCAATTCAGCATGAGCAACGTACGCGAGCTGTACCAGTTGCCCCCCGGCACCTTGGTGGGCTTGTGAAACTGCACCCGCAGCGCGGCCGTGATGATGCCCCCGTCGCGCGTCACCGATTTCGGCTCGAGCAGCACCGTTCCGCCGTTGATCAGGCCGATCGGCTTGGGAGATTGCGCCATGAGCGGGACCAAGCCGGGCGCGACGACTAGGGCGGCGGTGGTCGTCCAACGGGACACGTGAACGGAGAAGGACATCCGTGCATCCTGCATCGAAAGCGCATCGACGTCAATGATGGCCGGTGATGCATGTCGGGTGCATTTTGAACTGATCCGTTCTCGTCGCTCGTTTTCGTCTCTACCCCGCTCCCGTGATTCCCCTACAGCTGCGGCCCGACGCCGAGTTCTCCACTTTGCGCGCGCTGCTCGACCGACACGCGTATACCGCTGACGCGATCTGCGTGCGTACCGCGCGCGAGTCGATGTACGACTTGGCTCGCGAATGGCGTCCGGCGGAGGAGGCCGTGCTTCGCGACGGGCAGGATGCGCTCCTGCGGCTGCTCTTCGAGGGCGGCACGGTCGCCGAGGCGGAGCTGCTGACGCATCTTGGCGAGGAGGACGTTGCCGTATTGGCGCGTTTCGGGCTCATTCGTCGCACGCCCGCCGTGGGGTGGCATGCGTCAGTGATGTTGTACCCGAATGGCGGTATCTGGCTCGTGTCCGATCTTCCCGAGCTTGATGCCACGACCGGTGAAGGCGCCGGCGCGGATCGCGTGTACTATGCGGCGACATCGTCGGTGCGCGTCTTCTTATCCACGATGCCGGCAGCACCAATGGGCCGATTCCTCGAGCTCTGCTCTGGCACGGGTGTCGCGGCGCTGCAGGCCGCGCAGCACGGTGCCGACCACGCGTGGGCGGTGGACATCACGAACCGGTCCACCGTGTTCGCCGAGTTCAACCGGCGTCTGAATGCGCTGCCGAACGTGAGCGCGATCGAAGGCGACCTGTACACGCCAGTATCAGGAGAGACATTCGATTGGATTGTCGCGCATCCCCCGTACGTCGCGGCGCCGACCACCGAGTTCATCTTTCGCGACGGCGGCGATGATGGTGAACAGATCACGCGCGCGATCCTCGCTGATGCATACCGCCACCTGGTCGTCGGTGGGACGCTGATCTGCACGTGCACGATCTCGCAGCGTCGTGGCACCACGACGCTGGATCGCGTGCGCGAACTCATCGGTGAGCACGCGGATGGATTCGATATCGTGTATTTGCGCAATGGGATCGCGGATGCCATGCAAAAGCAGGTCAACGAACTCCTCTCCCCGGAGCCGGAGCGTTCGGCGGGCGCGATGGCGCTCCTGCGTCGCTTCCAGCAGCTCAAGATTGAGAAGGTTGAGCTGTGTACGATTGTATTGCGGAAGCATGGAGAAGCACGCGCCGGGCAGGCCATCCACACGGAACGCAACAGTAGCACCACGTTTCGGGAAATCGAGTGGTTGATCGGCTTGCAGACCGCAGCGCGTGATCCGGATTTTGTCGAGCGACTGCTGAATGCACCGATTCGCTTGTCGCCCCACGCGCGCTTGTCGCTGGATTTCGCTGTCGCGGACGATATCGATGCCCCGTGGGCGCCGCTGGAGGGCGTGCTGTCGGTGACCTATCCGCTGCCGGGGCGATCGCCGGTGAAGAGCGGCGACGCGAATTTGTTGGCGACGTTTCGCGGACAGCACACGTTGCGTTCGCAGATGCAGGAGCTGATGGCGACGGGCATGCTTCCCCCGGAAACCGAGGC
>JBBQXC010000169.1:0-10219 GCA_038210005.1 Gemmatimonadales bacterium | reverse complement strand
GCGGACGCCCCCCCCGCCGCCGTGGCCGCCGCGTCCGCCGCGGACGACGCCCACGCGGCCGACGCTGCCGAGGCTCACGCGGCCGACGCTCACGCGGCCGACGTTGCCGACGCTCACGCGGCCCACGTTGACGCGGCCGCCGTTCACGTTGACGCGGCCGCCGTTCACGTTGACGCGGCCGCCGTTCACGTTGACGCGGCCCCCGTTCACGTTGACGCGGCCCCCGTTCACGTTGACGCGGCCCCCGTTCACGTTGACTCGGCCCCCGTTCACGTTGACTCGTCCCCCGTTCACGTTGACACGTCCCCCGTTCACGTTGACGCGGCCCCCGTTCACGTTGACACGTCCCCCGTTCACGTTGACGCGTCCCCCGTTCACGTTGACGCGTCCGCCACTCACGCTCACACGGCCGCCGAATACGTTCGGGCCTGGCGGCCCGGTCATCGGCGGCATGTTCGACGCATACAGCGATCCATACGCCGATCCGTATGCCGGCTACTACGACGCCGACGATTCGGGCTACACCGATGGTGGCTACGGCTACGGTGCCACTGCCGACCCATACGGCGGTGCGCAGGATCTCACGTCGTACGACGCGTATGGTCAGGATCCGTATGCTGGCATGTACGCCGAAACGGATCCGTATGCCTCGGGCGGATACGACGCTTACAGCGACCCGTACGGCGCGTTTGCCGATGCGAATGCGGGATCGTATGACGCGTACGCCGACCCGTACGCTGGCGGCTATGACCCGTACGCCGACCCGTACGCTGGCGGCTATGAGGCGTACGCCGACCCGCACGCCGGCGGCTATGAGGCCTACGCCGACCCGTACGCTGGCGGCGATGAGGCCTACGCCGACCCGTACGCTGGCGGCGATGAGGCATTCGCCGACCCGTACGCCGACCCGTACGCCGACCCGTACGCGGGCGGCTATGAGGCCTACGCCGACCCGTACGCCGTCGCCGATGATCCGTACACCGACCCGTACGGTGGAGGCTATAATGCCGACGCCGATCCGTCCGCCGGCACCTACGAACCGTACGCCAACCAGTACGGCGCATACGGAACGTCAGAGGACGCCAGTCTCTACGATCCGTACGGCACCATGAGTGGCGGGTATGATGCCTCCGCCGGCGGTTGGTATGATGCGTACGGCCAGTATCACGGCTGAGGCACCGCAGGCGTGACGATGACTCTCGCATCCGCGGGCTGGGCGCTGCGGCATCTCCTCGAGATCGGAGTGCTCAGCCCCGCTGATGTGCTGGGCGGTCTGCCGGAGGCGGAGGATGTCTCCGTTTCGCACACGGCGTATCGCGTGACTCTGGGGCAGGTGCCCAGATGGTTCGTGAAACGTGCCAACACCGAGCGAACACTGGGACGCACGCTTGGTGAGGAAGCGACGGTGTATCGAATGGCATCGGAACACGCGGCGCTCGCGGCGCTCCTGCCGCGCTGCGAGTCGATTTCGCCTGACAAGCAGGTGATCGTGTTGGAGGCGCTCGACGCGCTCGTCATGCACCCCACGCACGATGGGTTACGGGCGTATGGCGCGGCGGTGGCACACGTGCACGACGTGATGGCATCGCCGTTCGGTACCACGCCATGGCTCGTCACGGCTCTCGAGGCGCGCTGGGGCGATTATGCCTGGCTGTCGCCGGCCGGCGCACGACTTCTTCACAGGCTGCGCGCCACACCGGTGGCGCGCGACGGGTTTGCCACGGCGCGCCGAGAGTGGCGATCGGGACGGCTCGTGCACGGAGATCTGCGCTGGGCCAACGTGCTGCAATCATCCGGCAGCGGACGTGTCTGGCTGGTGGACTGGGAGCTGGCATGCAGCGGTGATCCCGCGTGGGACGTGGGGTCGATGCTGGCGGACGCTCTCGCCACTGCGGTGACCGCCGATAGCGCTGGTGACCCATGGGACACGGTCTGGGCGCAGTGGCGGGACGTCGTGGCGGGGTATCACGCCGTCGCTCGGCCCTCCGAACCGGCGTGGCGACACCTGATGACGCGTAGCGTCCGACTGTCCGCTATTCGTCTGGTCCAGACCATCATGGAGTACGGGCACGAATCGGACGACGTGTTGGACCAGGCCGCAGCGCTGCTTGAACCGTGGACACTCTTCCTGCTCCAGGACGCGCGACGAATCGGCCACGAGCTGGCCAGCAACGGGGTGGCATGACGGGCGCCTTCCATGACGACCTGCGTGACGCGTGGGAGGCTGCGCACAGCGCGGCCGACGAAGACCTTGCGCACGTGCTCTACACGCGGTGGTTCACGCAGTGGACGCCGTCGCTGGAGCATTCGCCAGCGTACCCGTCCATCGTCGCACGGGTGCGGGCGAGCCACGCCGCCTCGGTGATGTTCGAGGATGGATGGCGCGCGGTCGGCGACACCGTGCAGGGTACCGTGGCGGCGGCACGCGAGCACTCGGTACTTCTCCTCGGTCCAGGGGACTTCGTCAACGTCACGCATCCGGCCGCGCCAGTGCACGTGGGCGATGCCGTTGCCGTGACGCGTCGGCGCGACCGCGCCGATCCGCTCGAAGGGTGGTGGTACACATGGAGCGCGAACGCTGGAGAACCCGATCCGACCGACCTGGCTCGCGTGTACTGGCACTGTCCGGCCTCGGCGATCGAGACGCTGGTCGAGGCCGTGACCGACGCGTTGGAGGCAAGCGATCTCGCGTATTTGCTGAAGTGCCCGGTGTATCCGACGCTGTTCGGGCGCTGTGATGCGGTGGTCGTGTACGTCGCGCGCGCGCACTGGTCAGCCGTCGTCCCCAGGCTCCGCGGCGCGTACGAACGCTGCGGCAGCTGTCTGCAGCCTCGGGTACCGCCGTTGACACGGCAGCTGGCGCCTGGCGTGGCGGCGGCGGAGGATCCGTCGGATGGAATGAGCTTCGGGCAATCGCGCGCAACGGCTGTCGCACACGGCATCATCGCGGCCAGGGCGCGCGGTATCCGTGTGGCGCATGACGCGGTTGTCCACATCGAGCGAGCACTCGAAGCCGCCGGCATCGACCCCGAGCGGCCGTTTCTGCGCGATGCGTCTGCCGTCGATTGGGTGACCGGATGGTAGCCGATCCATTCTTCGAGGCGTCTCTTCGCATCGGACGGCAGCTCGCCGACAGCGCCATCCGCCATGACGGGCAGTGCACCTGGGTGGACGAAGTCATTCAACGGCGGAACGACAGCACGCACCGCCGTGCGACGGTGCTCGACGGTGCGTTCGCGACCGGAACGACCGGTATCGCGTGGTTTCTGGCACAACTGGGCACGCGCGCCGAAGAGCCGACGCTGATCAGCGCCGCGCGAGGCGCCGTGGTCCGTGGGCTGCGCCTTCGACAGTGCAGTGTGGGGGCCGCGACCGTGCTCGGCACATGGCTGGATGACCCCGAGCTGGCGGCACCTGATGCGCGTGCACCCGAGGCGCTGACGTCGCTGCTGCGCGGTGTTGCCGCGACACTCGACAGCGCCGTCACCGACTTCGATGCAACGGCTGACGACGTCGCCTTGCTACGCGTGCAATCCGTCGCCAATGACGCCTGTGACGCCGACGCGGAGTGCGTAGGCGTATCATCGGACAGCGTTGGACTGCTGTGCGGTATCTCCGGGTTGGCGATGAGCCTCGCGGCCTGGGGGGCGCGAGCGCGCCAGCCGTGGTACGTGCAGCAGGCGGTGCGGAAGTCGCGACGTGAGCGCGCCTTTTTGCAGCCAATGATCGGGTGGTATGGTGATGCCGTTGACCACGCCAGCTCGATACCGACGGTGCGTCGCAGTCTGGCCAGCGGCGCGGCGGGGATCGCGGTGGCGCGATTCGGGCTGTATCGCCTCCAGCAAGATGCCGCCTTACTCGCAGAGGGAGCCGCCGCGCTGGACGTCCTGCGGCAACCTCGGGCCCCAGGCGAGGCGATGGACGCCTCGTTGCTGTTCGGCGCGTCGGGAGAAATCGAAGCGCTGCTCGCCGCATACGTTGCCACCGGTGAGCCATCGCATCTCGACGCGGCGCGACATCGCGGTGTGCAGCTGCTGCGGACTTACCGACACGTTGGCACCTACGACTGTGGCCTGGGCGCGGGTATCGAGACACCAGCACTGGCCACCGGTCTCGCCGGCATCGGCTTGGCGCTGTTACGACTCAGCGATCCGGTCACCGTACGCGGCCCGATCGGTTCGCTGCCGTGACACCGTCTGACGTGCTGCAACGCGGGGCCCGAAACAGCGTCCGGGCCCCGCGTCTCATCGCAGTTTCGACACGCGCACCGAGAACACGTGTGAGTTCATGCCGGGATTCGCGCCCCCCAAGCTCGCATTCGACAAGTGATGCAATTGATAGCCCAATGCGATCGCTTGACGGTTCCCGATACCACGTTCGAGGAAGAGCCCCGGCGCTACAGTGAAGTTGGCCTGCGTGGCCTTGCCGTACGGCACGACGCGCGAGAACCAGGCCACACCGGACGTCACATTGAAGAGCGCGTGCGTCCTCTCGCCCAGCGAGAACGCGGCTTCCGCACCGAGTGGGGCGACGCCGACGCCGAACACATCGCGCACCTGATAGCGTGCCAGTCGCCGCGGGTCGTTCGCTTCGGCCGGGTCGCGGGCGGGCGTGGGAACACGATTGGGCGGCGCGCCTGCCGTGACGAACATCACCGGCATGATCTCACCGAGCCAGGCCACGTGCATGCCACGGACCGTGAACAGCGGACGAGACACCTGCACGGCCATCGTGCGGAACGCGCCGCTGATCGACTCGTTGTGTGACGCGGTGCGCGTGTCGACCGCACCGCTGAGCATCACGCTGATGTGCGGACGCTGTGCCGCGGCCTGCGCGTGAAGCGTCACCGGCGACAGGCCCAGCGCGGCGAACAGTGCGCCCAGAGTGGCGCGACGAGCGTGCAACGACATTCCGGAATGGCTCCTGAAAACGGGTGAGACGATGAATGACGTGGTGGCTGGTTCGCGTGCGCCGAAGCAACACTACATCGTCGTAACCTTCGGCTTCACACCCGCGTTCTTCACGTACTTGTCCAGCCACGCCACCCAGCGGGCCCATTGATCGAGCACGGTTTCGCGTGCCACCGGGCCGTGATCTTCGTACGGGTACATGTACAGCGACGCCGTCTTGCCGAGTCCCTGCAGCGCGTGGAACATCTTGATCGAGTGGATCGGGTCGGTGCCCACGTTCTGGTCTTCAGTGCTGTGGTACATCAGCAACGCGCCGTTGAGCTGATCGGCGTACAGGAGCGGTGACATCTCGAGATAGGTCTGACGACCCTGCCACAGGTCGCGACGCTCGCTCTGGAAACCGTTCGGCGTGAGCGTGCGGTTGTAGGCACCGTCGCCAGCGATACCGGCTTTGAAGAACGGCGTGTGCACCATCGCGTTCACCGTGCTGAAGGCGCCGTAGCTGTGGCCACCGATGCCTAAGCGCTGACGGTCCACGATGGCGAGCGTATCGAGTGCATCGATCACGGCCGCGAGGTTATTGCGTAAGTCCACCACATAATTGTCGTTCGGCAGCTGTCCCTCGCTGGCGAAGATCGGCGCGTCGGGTTCGATGAGGGCGTAGCCCTGCGTAACGATGAAGGCGAGTGAGCGCGGGCCGTACGTGGGGAAGCGATTGGCCGCGCCCGTACCCGGCGTGAGCGTGCGGTTGTAGGCCTCCTGATTCTCGTACTCGCGTGGGTAAAACCAGAACATCGCCGGCAGACGCGTGCCGTCCTTGTAGTCGGCGGGCAGCGTGACCTTCACGTTGAACGAGTAGCCGTCGGCGCGACGCGCGACGACCGTTTTGCGCACCGCCTTCGTGATCTCGGGCATCAGATCCACGTTGTTCGTGAGCTGCTTCGCGTCGCGTGACGCCAGCGTAAGCGCGTACGACTGCGGTACGACCGTTGGCGATTCACGTTGAATCACCGCACGCGTGAAGTCATCGTCGAGCGGCGCGTAGATCGTCTCGAATACGTCGGCCGCGCTTTCGTACATCCGGCTCCGCGTGCCCGTGCGGATCTCGATCTTCTCCACGAACGCGCGCGGCGACTTGCCGACGCTGTCGGGCGTCGTGCCCTGCGTGAACACGTGCTTGCCGTCGGTCGAGACCACCACCACCGGCACTCCACGGCGTCCGGGGCGCGTCACGAACTCCGACGTACGCGCACCGCGACCACCGGGGCCACCCGCCGGCGCGACCGCTGCGCGGGGCGTGCTATCGGCGCCACGACCACGTGCGCGCGGCGCGATCACGGTGAACTTGGCGTTGTTCTCTTCGAGGAAGATCGCCTGTTCGAACGCGCCGCCCGTGCCGGTCTCGCTCACGAACATGATCTTGCCGTCGTCGCTGAATCGCACGCTGGCAATGCGATTGGCCGTCTCGTACAGCGCGGTGCCGCCGGTCGAATCGAACGGCGCGGTCCAGTGCATCAACCGATCGGCGCGGCGCGCCGTGGCGGTCGCAGCGGTCGTCGAGTCGGCACGCGCGCCGGCAGCGGCCGGCGCGATCTGCGCGTACAACAATCCACCGGCGAACGGATGCCACGCGATGTGGCGCTTGCCCGTATCCACCGGCGCCGCGCGACCCGCGGGGCCCGCGCCCGCTGGTGCGGCGGCGCGTGGTTGCGGATCGGTGGGATCGGCCGGCTCTTCGCCTTCACGCAGCGCGCGCTTCGACAGTTCACGTAGCACCGTGCCGGCTCCGTCGATCACCACCTCGCGCGTGCCGAAGCTCGCCACCGGCAGCAGATACGAGAATGGCTTCTCGACGTACGTGACGCGGAAGTACTGCCCATCAGGCGACGCGTCGATACTGCGGATCAGACCCGGCGCACCGACCTTTTTCACGGCGCGCGTCTTCACAGTCACCACGGCCAGCTGTCCGGTGGTGTGATACTCCAGCAGCGTCTTCTCGAACGGCGAGGCCAGCAGGTCGGCATAGGTGCGCGTTTTCAGCTTGTTGTTCTCGTTCAGGCGCACCATCGGACCCGCGGCCAGCTTGGGCTCTTTCGGCTCGGGGCCACGGGCGTCGGGCACGAGCACCGTCACGATCGTGGTGCCGTCGGCGGTCCACTCAGGCGCGGTCACGTTCGTGGACAGCGTGGAGCGGGTCGTCACGGCGCGAGACGTTCCCGTCGCGGCGTCAGCCACGTAGATCTGCGTCCCGTCTTCGAACAGCGCGAGAAAGGCGAACTGCGTGCCGTTGGGCGACCACACCGGCGTACTCACCCGCGCGCCCGCCGGAACGGTCACCGGGATCTTCCGGCCGCTGACCCACTCGGTGATCTCGTACCCGGCGCTGCTGCGCATCGTGAGCGCGCGATCGCGGTTGCCGCGATAGTCCACTTGGAACCCACCCAGATTGTGGTGCTCCTTGCCCACGTTCTGCAGCGACGGCAGACCGTCACCCATCGTGCGCAGGAAGTACTGGCGGCTCCCCGGATTGAGGGCCGAAAAGTTCACATTCTGCTCGCGCGGGGCAGCGACCAGGCGGGCGATCGACGGCGGCGGCGCGATGTACCCTTCATCGGCCAGCGGATTCGGCTCTGCCGACTTCGCCTCGGCCGACTTCGGTCCGCGATTCTGCGCGGAGACCGCGGCAAGCGGCAGGAGCATCCCAGCCGTCAGGATTCGAGCAAGTCGCGCAGAAACGGGAATGACGCGCATCAGTGAGCTGCCTCGGGTAGGCGGTCGGATATCAAGCAGTGGGTCGCCGGCGCACGGGAAGGGGCGATACCCCCGCCGATGCTACGCGAACCCCATCCGTAACGCAACGCACCGCCGGAGGAGTCGCGATATCTTTCGGCCAGACCCCACTGAATCACTCGCGCTCCCGTGCGCGTTCGGAGGCATTTGATGACCGATTCGACCCCTGAGTTCACGCCTGATGAGGTACCATCCTCGCACATCGAGGTGCCGGTCGCCACGGCCACCGACCTCCGTCGTCTTGACACCGTACGGAACGAACTGCTGCGCGTGCACCGCGGCCTGCTCGAGGCCGAGCGTAGCCGGTTCGAGAAGCAGCACGGCCGGATCGCCAACAACAGCGCCTTTCTGCAGCTCGTCATCAACGATCCCTGGTTCGATTGGCTTCGGCCGATGGGCCAGATGGTGCTCATGATCGACGAGCGCACGTCGGACAAGAAGCAGCCGCTGGGCAGCGTCGAGGCCACGGCGCTGTTCGAACAGTCGCTCGGGCTGCTCAAAGCCGATGAAGAAGGGGACGCGTTCCAGCGGCTGTTCTTCCAATCAATCCAGAGCTCGCCGGAGCTGGCCGTGTTGGTGCGCCAGGTGGCCAAGGGCATCGCCGGGGCCTGATGCTGGCCCGAGAGGGCGGCGGACTGCGACTCGTCCCGTTCCGATTTTCGGGACGAATCGCGCCGGTGCACTGGACCGCACAGGCCCCAAGCGCCATCGTAAAAGGATGACACGCGCAGGGCACTGGACCGTGTGGCTGGCGCTGGGCGCTGCTGCGTCGAGTGTCGCCTGTGTTGCCCCCTCGCTGCGCCTGGATGCGGCGGCGGGTGTTTCGTCGGCACAGTCGCGCTCGTTCGTGCAACAGTTCGATACGCTCTTCACGCGATTCGACGAGGTCTATCCGTCGTTCGCGTACAAGGGGGTCGACTGGCGCGCCCAACGCACGACCTATCGCGCACGCGCGCAGCGGGCGCGTTCGCAGGACGAGCTGATTGCCGTGCTCGTCGACATGCTCACGCCGTTACGTGATCTGCACGTCTGGCTCGTGGATCCGCGAGGGCAGGTGGTCCCCACGTTTCGGCCGGCGGGGCTCGCGAACTTCGAGCGGGCGCGGTGGGAGTCGGCCATGCGTGACGCCAGCTATCTCGCGCACAGTCGTGACTTCGGCGAAGGCACGGTGGGCGGATACGCGTATTTGTATATCGGCGCATGGAAAGATCCCGTGAGCGAAGAGGCGCTCGATCTGGCGTTGGCGAGAATGCGCGACGCGCCCGGTCTGATCATCGACGTGCGTAACAACGCCGGTGGGACGGACCAGACCGCACTCGCGTTCGCCAGTCGTTTCACGACGCGCACCTTCATCGCGTCGTACGTGGAGATCCGCACCGACTCGCTGGTCAAGGACATCGAGATGCCGCTGGCGCGCACGATCAGTCCGCGCGGCGGATGGCAGTTCACCAAACCGGTGGTGGTGCTGTCGGGACGTGGTGGCTTCAGCGCCACGGAAAGCTTTGTGGCGGCGATGCGCACCTTGCCGCAGGTCTTCGTGGTGGGCGATACCACCGGCGGCGCCTCGGGCAATCCCGCCACGTTCGCGCTTGGCAACGGATGGCGCTTTACCGTGCCGCGCTGGCTGGAGTTCGGCCCCGACAAACGCCCCATCGAGGGACGTGGTGTGGCGCCGCATCTGGCGATGACCTGGGACCCGGCCAACTACGACAGCGCGCGCGATCCGCTGATCGATGCCGCGGTGGGATTGCTGGGAGAGCGCAACGGCGTGTACCGTATCGCTCCCGCCTCGTCGCATGAGGCCCGCGTCGAGAGCGCACCTGACGGCGACGTGCGGCGTTAGTTCCTGCGCGCGCCTGCACACGCCTGTCCTCGGTCATCGTCATGTCGGTCGCCAATCAACCTGTGTGGGACAACGGCTCGTGGACAGCCTTCCCATCACTGCAGGGCGCCATCACCACGGGCACCTGCGTGATCGGCCTGGGCGGCAGCGGCCTGACCGTGATCGAGGAACTGCTCGCCCGCGGTGAGGCCGTGGTCGGACTCGACGCGGCGGACGTGGCGGCCGGAGCGGCCGGTCGGAACGGTGGGTTTTTGCTGGCCGGCGCCTACGATTTCTATCACGACGCCGTGCGCAAGCATGGTCGCGACCGCGCGCTGGCGATCTATCAGGCCACGCTCGTCGAGATGCAGCGCATCGCCGAGGCGGCTCCGGGCACCGTGCGCTTCGTGGGCTCGCGCCGCATCGCGGCCGATGCATGGGAAATCGGCGATTGTCGCGCGCAGATGGAGGCCATGCAGGCCGACGGTCTCGCGTGCGAGTGGTACGACGCGGCCGACGGCGTGGGGCTCACCTTCGCCTCCGACGCATCCTTCAATCCGCTGGCCCGCTGCCGCCTGCTCGCCCAGAAGGCCGAACGTGGTGGTGCGCAGCTGTTTTCGCAGTCGCCCGTCACGGCCGTGCAGGGCACGCGCGTCGACACCGCGCAGGGCACGGTGCAGTGCGATCGCGTGATCGT
>JBBQXC010000168.1:0-10241 GCA_038210005.1 Gemmatimonadales bacterium | reverse complement strand
GCCTGACGTTGCTCGTACGGCGCGATCCATCGGCGCCGGTGGTGGCCATAGTGACGCACGTCAAGGTCGGCTACTTCGACGAAGCCGACGACGTGGTCGGCATCGCGCACGTGCTGGAACACATGTTCTTCAAGGGCACACCATCGCGCGGCGTGGGGCAGATCGCGCGCGAAACGAAGGCCAACGGCGGCTATCTCAACGCGCACACGATCTACGATCACACCACCTACTACACGGTGCTGCCGTCGTCGTCGTTCCGGCAAGGACTCGAGATTCAGTTCGATGCCTACGCGCGATCGGTGATCGACGCCGAGGAGCTCGCGCGTGAACTCGAGGTGATCATCGAGGAGACCAAGCGCAAGCGCGACACGGCGTCGGCGATGGCGATCGAGACGCTGTACGCCACGCTGTTCGACCGGCATCGCATCCGGCGCTGGCGCATGGGCGATGAACCGGAGCTGCGTGCGCTCACACGTGAGCAGCTGATGTCGTTCTACAAGCGCTGGTATCGCCCCGACAACACCGTGCTCTCCATCGTCGGCGATGTCGACATCGCCGAAGTCCGCCGTGAAGTGACGTCGCGGCATGGACAGCTGGAGAACGGCACGCCGCCGCGCGAGCGCGGTCCGATCGAAGTGGCGCCACCGGGATTCCGCCTGCGCGAGTGGAGTGGTGACATCGCGCAACAACACGTCGCCTTCGGCTGGCGCACACCGTCGTTGGAACATCCCGATACGCCGGCGCTCGATCTCGCCGGTCTCGCACTCGGATCGGGACGCGCGTCACGCTTGTATCGCGCCATTCGCGAGCGTCAGCTGGCCTCCGCCGTGTCGGCGTGGGACTACACCGCCGGTGATATCGGCGTGTTCGTGGCGCACACGGAGTCGCCGGCCGAGCATGCGCTCACCGCCACGCGCGCTCTGTGGCGCGAACTGGAGGCGGCGCGCACGCAGGGCTTCCGGCGCAGCGAAGTGGCCCGTGCCCAGAGCATCATCGAGGCGAGATGGCTGCGACGACTCGAGAGCATGGACGGCCAAGCGACCTACCTCGCGTCGTGGGAAGCCGAGGGGGGACTCGATCTCGCCACTCGCTACTACGATGCCCTGCTGTCACTCACGCCGCGCGACGTGCAGGAGGCGCTCGCGGCGCACCTCGATCCCGAACAGGTCGCGGTCATTTCCTATCGTCCGAACGGTGCCCCGCCGTTGGCGGAGCACGAGGAGGCGCTGCGCGAGATGTTGCGGGCCGTGGAAGGGCAGGGCAGCAGCGTGCTGGCCGATCCCGACGTGCGCACGCCGCTGTCCAGTGATGCGATCGGTGACGTGATCGGTGCGCCGGCCGTGCACGTCGGCGTACGTGCCGAACGCGTGGAGCAAGACGTGCACGTGTATCGCACGGCGCAGGGCGTTCCGGTGCTCGTGCTGCCGCGCCCGGGAACGCCACTGGTGAACGTGGGCGTCTTCCAGCGCGGTGGCTCATGCGTGGAGCCGGCATTGCACGAGGGGCTTTCGCGCATCACCGCGCAGACGATGCTCAAGGGGACCGCGCGACGCAGCGGGGCACGCCTCGCCGAGCTGGCGGAGGAGTTGGGCAGCAGTATCGGCGTGAGCGCCGCCCTCGAGAGTGCTGGGTGGACGATGTCGGTGCCGGTGCGACACTTCGCAGCGGCCACGGAGCTGCTGGGGGATGTGCTGCAGCATCCCGCGTTCCCCGACGAAGGGGTGAGCACCGAGCGCGCGCTTGCACTCGCCGAGGCAACGCGTGCTCGCGACGACATGTATCGCTGGCCCATGCGATTGGCCGCGATCGCGGCGTACGGGACGCATCCGTATGCGCGATCGGTGATCGGCACCGAGGCCTCGCTGGCGCAGGTCGACACCGCAAGCGTGCGTGCCTTCCACGCCGATCACATCGTGCGTGGTGCCTCCGTGATCGCGGTGGTGGGCGACGTAACTCCCGATGATGTCGCCGGCGTGATCGAACGCACGTTTCCGCTCCTGCGCTGGCAGGACGAGATGGCCCCGGCGCTGGTACGGTGGCCGCACGAGGCCCACGTGCTGCGCGAGGAACGCGCGAAAAAGCAGACCGCATTGGCGATGTTGTTTCCGGGGCCGTCTCGCTCCCACGACGATCGCTTCGCGGCGCGGGTGTTGTCGGCGGTGGCGAGCGGGCTCGGTGGGCGCTTCTTCGAACAGCTGCGCGACAAGCAATCGTTGGCGTACACCGTGAGCGCGTTCCCTATCGAGCGGCGCGCTGGTGGCGCCTTCGCGGCCTATATCGCGACGTCTCCGGCGCGCGAGGAAGAAGCACGGAACGGATTGTTGGGCGAGTTCGCGAAGTTGTGCGACGCTGCCCCCAACGACGAGGAGATGGAGCGGGCGCGGCGGTACCTTATCGGCACTCACGCCATCGCACAGCAGTCGGGCGGCAGTGTGCTGGGCGAGCTGGTCGATGCGTGGCTGTTCGGCGAAGGCCTGCACGAACGGCACGAGGTCGTGGATCGGTTGGCGGCGGTGCAGGGCGATGATGTGTTGCGCATGGCGCGCGCCTCGTTCGATCCGTCGCGTGTGGCCGAAGGCGTGGTGCGTGGGATAGCGGGGTAAGCTCAGGGCGGCGCTACGGGTCGCACGTCGCGCATCTGACGCGCGGCGAGCGACAGCGCCGGCACGCTGCTGCGAATGCGGCCGTTGGCGGCGCGGAGTCCCACCCATCCGTCATAGTCGGCCGGCTCGCCGATGATCGCCGCGCGCATCCAGGCGCGGCGCGATGCCCACGCGAGCGCGTGCCGGATCGCCGCCAACTGTGCCGCATCGCCGTGCGCATGCGGGAGTCCACCCACCGTGACCAGCCAATGCGGTTGTGCGCCTCCGCCCCGGGTCGCGGCGCGCTGATGCCATCGATCGAATGCCCGCAGTCGCGCGTCCACCGCTGGCAATCCGGAGAACGACGGAAACGACACGGCACCCAGCAATGTCACGGGTGACGACGCCGACGATGCCCAGTCATACACGGCGCTGTCGATGGCATCGAGTCGCGACGCGCTCCAGCCCATCAGCGTGCGTGGGCGCACGCGCTGCACGGTCGCCGCACTCTTCAGCAGCAGGGCACGCCACCAATCGGATGAACGCGATGTGGTACCGAGGATGGACGGCAGTGGATCGATGAGTCCGGGGAAGATCACATCGGGTCGGATACGAAGCAGCACGCGCTCCACGGCTGCCTGTCGCTCGGCGTCGTCGGGTGCTGCGTCGCCGCGGGCGATGCGGAGGGCCACGGCAATCTGCACGCTGTCGTCACGGAGCGGCTGTAACACACGCGACAGCGAGTCCAGCGCGCCGCCGCGCCAGCCGTCTTCGTCGATCACCACGAGCACGACTTCCGGCGCGAGTTGCTCGATGAGACGCCGGTCGGCCTGCACGGCACGCGCCGGTGGCGCGCCGTCGAGTACCGGGAAAATTCGCATGCCGATCACGAAGTCGCCGGTGGGTCGCGCCTGCATCGGTTCAGCGTATGCGGTCTCGTAGCTGCGCACTGCGGCAATGCCGCGCGGCCACTCGAGCACGAGCAGCGTGGCGAGCGCGGTGGCCGCGAGCACGAGCACGGCGCGTACGGCACCCGAGAGTCTCCAACGGGCCGGATATGCCGGCGCAATCATGGGCACCAGCATCGCGAGCGGTGACACGAGCGCGGCGCGTCCCGCGGTCATGCCGAGGATGACATCGCGCGCCGACACGGCCGCCTGCAACGGCAGGGGGGCGACGCCGTGCTGCGACGCGAGATAGTCCCCGACGGCAATCACGGCGATCACGACATCGTACAGTAGGATCGGCAGCGCCACGACCACCGAGACCAAACGCGAGAACAGCGAGTAGAGCACCTGCAGGACGAAGGCACAGGCGACCATCGGCATCAGCCACGTGATGCCTGAGATCGTTCGGGCGCCGGTCTCGGTGCCGGTGGCGACGGCCACAAGCAGGGCGGGCGCCACCAGCAGTCCGCAAAAAGCGGTGAGATTGGTGAAGACCCGCGGTGCTTCACGGCGGGCGGCGATCCAGCCGGCGAGCGCGATATCCCACGCCAGCACAGCCAGCGCCACGCCCAGCACCAACAGTGCAAGCGGATCTGTCATGCGGGCACGATAAACGGCGCGCGGCGTCGCTGGCACCCCGACCCCCGGCGTCGGTAGTTTTCAGCATGGCCCATACGGAAACTCCGACCGTTCTCACGGTGCCCAACCTGGTGTCCACGTCACGCGTGGTGCTGGCGGTGGGTTTTCTGGCGATGGATGCCGTCCCGATGCGACTGGCCCTGATCGGTGTGGCCTCGCTCACCGATTTCCTCGACGGCTGGATCGCTCGGCGCACCAAGGTCGTGTCCCGTTTCGGCGCCCTGATCGACCCGGTGGCCGACCGCTTCTTCGTGCTGTGCGTGGTCATCGCCTATGTGATGGGCGAGCAGCTCACGGTCTGGCAGGCGGTCGCGATTTTTTTTCGCGACATCATGTCGTTGATCGGCTGGTTCGTGGCCCGCAACGTGAGTTGGCTGCGTCCCATCCGTTTCCGCGCGCGTCCACTGGGCAAGGTGGTGACGGCGCTCCAACTGCTCACGTTCATCGCCGTGCTCCTGGCACCCTCGACGGTCGACCCGCTGGTCATCCTCGTGGGCGTGCTCGGTCTGATCGCCACGGTGGATTACACGTTAATGCTCTGGCGCGAACGGGTGCGGTGAGAGGACCGGCATCTCCGCGGTCGTTGATTTGGCTGATCGTCCGGTGAACCGATCACGCAGAGGCGCAGAGAACGCAGAGGCGCAGAGAAAAAGAAAAGTTGTTGGACTGATCTTGTTGTCCATGCCGTCTGTTGCCGCTCTGCGCCTCTGCGCGATCAGTGCTGTGCTACCATAGCGTCCAATCGGTGATCAGTTCAGCTCGATGTCCCACGGGAATGCCAGAAACGACGAACGCCTCCCGGAGGAGGCGTTCGATGTATTTCGTATAGCGCGCCAGCAATAGCTGAGGCAGATACGCTTGTGTGACCTAGGCGCCAGGGTCCCGTTGGGTCCGGCGCCGGATGAAGCAATCAGACTGCAGCCGCTTCCTGCGCCTGCTTTCTGGTCGGCTGGGCAAACCGCTCGCCCAACGTACGCAGTTCGGCGATTTCAGGAGCTTTGATCTCAGGGTACCGACCCGTGAGATACTCCATCGTGCCGTCGAACCACTCCTTCTGGTCGTCGGGGTGACACCCGATCACACCACATTGCATGATCTGCTGGAAGAGCTCGTCACGGGCCTCCTGATACGGAGAGGGCACCATGGCGTCACGACGCGGACGAAGCTTGGGCTTGGCCATTTCCTCTGGGTAGTACGTCGAACAGCGCTGCCGGGGAACTCCGGGCTAGCCTATAAAACTTAACCGATGAGACACCGGCTTTCTAGTGGCGTCCTGATCGTATTACGCAAGCCACGCCAAGAGTGCTGAGACCAATGCAGCGGGCGCATCCTCTGCCACGAGCGCGCCACAGGGGCGCACGGCGATCGGATGCACGGACGCCAAGGGGAGTACGCTGCGCCACTGGTCGATGCGTGTCGCGAGGTCGTCGTCGGCCGTCCGCGCGCCGGTCCAGAGCAGGATATCGCCGCGTATGTCGCCGAGGCGTTGCCGTTCGTCGTCGGTGAGCGCGACGGCACTCGCGCGCTGCAGCAGCTGCGCCGCGCCGCCGCTCCCCACGAACGGGGCCAGATAGCGCGCCACCAGCAGATCGGGCATGTTGACCGGGTCGGCCACGGCGTCGCGCAGCAGCGGCTCCAGCAGCGGACGGGCGCCGAAGAGTGTGTTCGCGGTGAGGGCCGACAAGGCCGATGTGCGTTGCAACGAACGAATGGCCGGCCCGGGAAGGTCGTCGGGGTCGAGCGGTTCCAGCAGCGCGAGCTTCGCGACCCGTTCCGGACGCTGGGCCGCCAGCAGGAGCCCCACCAGCGCGCCCATGTCCTGGCCCACCACCGTCACTTGGCCCAGTCGCAGTGCAGTGAGGGCCCGTTCCACGTGCTCGGCCTGTGCCCCCAGGCCGTACGACACGTCGACCGGTCGATCGGATTCCCCGTGACCCATGAGGTCGATGGCGAGCACCGTGAACCCCGCTTCGGCGAGGCGCGGCGCGATCGCCCGCCACAGAAAGCTGCAGCTGCCGAATCCGTGCAGGAGCGCGACGGCTGGTCCCGCCCGTCCCACCCGTTCCACGTGCAGCGAGCCGGCACCCACAGGAATGCGAAGATGTTCGGTGTACATGGCCTCGGGGCAGCGGGGATCGGACCGTCGCTGCAGGATAGCGCCAACGCCGGTCAGACAGATAGCTTACCGCCGCAGGAGCTGTCGTCTGCGCGCGGCGACCTCCTTCACGACGAAGTGCGCTGCACCGACGACACACCTGCAGTGGCTGAACATCGCCGTCTGGTCGACGAAGCCCGTCGTCCCGACGAGAGCGTATGGGAACCGACCGGCTGGACGCCGGAAGACGAGGAGATCGAGTGGTAAAGGCAACGAAGAAGAAGTCGAACAACGCGTTTTTGCCGATCGTGCTGGTGGTGCTCGCCGTCGGTGGCGCCGCCATCTACTACACGGTGCAGAACAAGCCAAAGCCGATCGAGCTCGCGCCGGGCACCGCGCTGCCCGTAGCGGAAGGTCAGCTGCGTGGCGATCCGAATGCCCCGATCACGATCATGGAGTTCGCGGACTTCGAGTGCCCAGGCTGTGGCCAGTTCGCCGCGCTGCAGGGACCCGACATCAAGGCGCGCATCATCGACGCGGGATTGGCGAACTTCCGGTTCTACGATTTCCCACTCACGTCGATTCACCAGAACACCTTGGCGGCACACCTCGCGGCCTCATGCGCGGCCGATCAGGGCAAGTTCTGGGAGATGCACGACAAGATTTTCAACGGTCAGATGGACTGGAATACCCAGGCGACCACGAACCCCCGAAAGGTGTTCGACAAGTATGCCGGCGAGCTCGGTCTCGACGTGACGGCGTACAACAGCTGCTTCGACACGCAGAAGAATCTGCCGAAGATTCAGGCGAACGCAGCGGCCGGTACGGAGCGTGGTGTGAGCAGCACGCCGACGCTGGTCGTGGGCAACAAGATGTACCCGGGCGGGCTCACGTATGACCAACTGAAGAAGTTGGTGGACAGTCTGCGTACGGCGCTGCCGGACACCGCGAAGAAGTAGCGCAAAGCGCGAGATGGTGTGGCGCGCGGGTTACGCCCGCCGTCTCGCCGCCGCTTCATCGAGTCGCAATCTCGGCATGGGCACCGCTTCGGCGGTGCCTTCGTCGTGCGCGGCGATCAACGTCGCTGCCGGTACCAGCGCTTCACCCAGCGCCACCAGCGCACGCGTGGCCACAACCGACGCCAGTGGGTCGGGCACGCCCATTTCACGAACATAGATGTCGAGCGCGCGCTCATAGCCCACATCGGTGGAAAGCGTGTCCACGAACAGCAGCGCGTTCTCCACGTGGGTGCGGATCAGCGCTTCTTCGGCGCGCGCCTGCACCAGACGCAGCCGCTGTTCGGCGTCGGCCGGCAGCTTGCGGGGGAACAGCGTCTCGGGAAACAGTTTGTTCAGAATGGACATATGGATACTGACGAATGTGAGCGCACACATGTTTCGCCTGCTGTGACCACGATCACTACCCACGCGAATCTCGCGCCACATGCCTTTGGGAGAGATCGTGGTACGGGCGGCGTGCCGGGTGGGAGCGTGGCCTCCCCTTCGCGGCTTTTCTGCGGGGGGATGGCCGGCGCGCCGGAGGCGCCGGCCCCTCCCCCGCAGAGAGCCGCTGTGGGGAGCCACGGCCCACCCGGCGGCCGTGAGGGGGATCGCGCGAGACAATCGGCGCGAGGGGATTCGGGGGACACCGCGCGCGGGGACACCGCGCGCGGGGTGTGAACGGCGAGAGGCGCATGCGTGAGCCGAGAGCCGGTGTTGCCGCCAAGACCCGCGCGGAGCGGATCACCCCAAGCGCGACACCAACGCTGGTGGCGCCGCCCAGCGATGCCCGCCCCCACGAAGGAGAGCGTCCCTCCGCGCCCACTCCCGCCGCTGCCACCCCCGCCAGCCCGGGCGCGACGGGCGTCCCGTGAGCCGATCTCTGCGGGGGGCCGCTCGTCACCTGCGCGGCGCACCCACCCCCGTCCCCCCGCAGCAAGCGGCGAACGGGATCGACCCGGAGCGGCCCGGGCGATCGCCGCACACCAGCGCAGTTCCAAAGCGCAGTTCTCAGCTCTCCTGCGCCTCATACTGATCTTTCAGCGACGCCACCACAGAAGGATCGGCCAGCGTCGTGGTGTCACCAAGCGCGCGACCCTCAGCGATGTCCCGCAGCAGGCGACGCATGATTTTGCCCGAGCGCGTTTTCGGGAGATCCGCGCTGAACAGAATGTCGTCGGGCCGGGCCAGCGCGCCGATCTTCATCGCCACGTGCTCGCGCAACTCGTCGCGCAAACTGCCGCTTTGCGTAAACCCCGCGCGCAACGTGACGAACGCCGCGATTGCCTGACCCTTGATCTCATGCGTCTTGCCCACCACCGCTGCTTCCGCGACTGCCGGGTGATCGACCAGCGCGCTCTCCACTTCCATCGTACCGATGCGATGACCCGCCACGTTCAGCACGTCGTCCACACGACCCAGAATCCAGAGATACCCATCCTCGTCACGCTTGGCGCCGTCGCCGGGGAAGTACAGGTCAGGCCGGCCCGGCCACTTCGTGAAATACGTGTCCACGTAGCGCGCGTCGTCGCCCCAGATCGTGCGCAGCATACTCGGCCACGGATGGGTGATCGCGAGCAGGCCACCACCTACGCCGATCTCGTTGCCAGCGGTGTCGAGCAACGCCGTCTTGATACCGGGGAACGGTGTGGTGGCGGAGCCGGGCTTCGTCGCGGTCACACCCGGCAGCGGTGAAATCATGATGGCGCCGGTTTCCGTCTGCCACCACGTGTCCACGATCGGGCAACGCTCCTGACCGATGTGCTTGTGATACCACATCCACGCTTCCGGATTGATCGGCTCTCCCACCGATCCCAGCAAGCGCAGTTGCGAGAGGTCGTGTTTCTCGACGTAGGACGAGCCCCACTTCATGAACGCGCGCACAGCCGTGGGCGCGGTGTAGAAGATCGACACGCCGTAGCGCTCGCAGATCTGCCAGAAGCGATCCTTGTCTGGCCAGTCGGGCGCGCCTTCGTACACGATCTGCGTGGCACCATTCGCCAGCGGTCCGTACACCAGATACGAATGACCGGTGATCCAACCGATGTCGGCCGTGCACCAAAACACGTCTTCTTCTTTCAAGTCGAACACGTACTTGGTGGTGGTCGCCACGCCGGTGAGGTACCCACCGGTGGTGTGCACAATGCCCTTGGGCTTTCCCGTCGTGCCCGACGTGTAGAGAATGAACAGCAGATCTTCCGCGTCCATCACTTCGGGTTCGCAATACTTCGGGACCTGCCGCTTCATGCGGTGCCACCAATGGTCACGCCCTTCCTGCATTTCGGCGAATGTTTCGTCGCCCACGCCGCTACGACGACGCATGACCACGAGGACGTGCTCGATAGTCGGGCATCCCGTGATCGCTTCATCGGCGTTGCGCTTGAGCGGCACGATCTGTCCGCGACGATAGCCGCCGTCGGCCGTGATCAGCACTTTGCAGCCGCAATCGTTGATACGGTCGCGCAATGATTCCGGCGAGAAGCCGCCGAACACCACCGTGTGCACGGCGCCGATGCGCGCGCAGGCCAGCATCGCGATGATCGCCTCGGGTATCATCGGGAGGTAGATCGCCACACGATCACCCTTCACCACACCGAGCTTCTTGAGCATGTTCGCCGCGAGATTTACTTCGCGGTACAGGTCCCAATATGTGTACGTGCGACGGTCACCCGGTTCGCCTTCCCAGATGATCGCGGCCTTGTTGCGACGCGGGCCACTGATGTGGCGATCGACACAGTTGACCGAGGCATTCAGCTGTCCGCCTTGGAACCACCTCGCGTGCGGTGGCGTCCACTCGAGTACCGAGTCCCACGGCTTGCTCCAGGTCAATTCGCCGGCTTCTCGCGCCCAGAAACTCACGGGGTCCGCTGCCGCCTCGTCTGCCAAGCGCGAATCGTGAACGCGGGCCGTGGCGCGGAAGGCACTCGGCGACGGGAAGGAACGCGTTTCCTGCAGGAGGACGTCGATATCGCTCATGGAG
>JBBQXC010000167.1:0-10305 GCA_038210005.1 Gemmatimonadales bacterium | reverse complement strand
TCATCAGGCCAGCGTCGTGCAGCAGGATTCCGCCTCGCTGCGCGGCCAGCTCAAGCAGGTTCGTCACCTGGTGTTGGTGACTCCGGTGGAGGAGTAAGACATGGCTCACAATTCAGGCGCCGAAGGCGTCGAGAAGATCGGGCTGCACAACCTGCAGCCGGCGCCCGGTTCGCACCGCGGCCGTCGTCGTGTGGGTCGCGGTCCGGGCTCCGGCCTCGGCAAGACGTCCGGTAAGGGTCACAAGGGTTCCATGGCGCGGTCCGGTCATGGTGGTCCTGGTGGCGGCAAGCCGCACTTCGAAGGCGGCCAGATGCCGCTCACGCGTCGTATCCCGAAGCGTGGTTTCACGAATCCCTTCCGTGAAGAGGCGCAGGTCGTGCGCCTCGATTCGCTGACCGGCGTCGCCGGCGACGAAGTGACGGCGGAGACGCTGGTCGCGGCTGGGCTCATTCGTTCGGGCCACGGCCCGGCGAAGCTGCTCAACAACGGTGAAGTGTCCCGCGCGTTCACGGTGCGCGGCGTGAAGATCAGCGCCGGTGCCAAGGCGAAGATCGAAGCGGCCGGTGGCCGCATCGACGGCTGACGGAGACAATCCAGCGCATGGCGCAGCAAACCAATCCGGCGGCGCAAGCCGTCTCGAATATCTACCGGACGCCTGAGCTCTGGTCGAAGATCACCTTCACGTTCCTGTGCATGGTGATCTATCGAATCGGTGCGCACATCACGGCGCCCGGTATCGATGTCCAGGCGCTGACAGACTACTTCACCCGCCAGCAGGGCGGTGGCCTTCTCGGCCTCTACGACATGTTCGTGGGTGGTGGTCTTTCCCGCGCGACCGTCTTCGCGCTCGGCATCATGCCCTACATCTCGGCGAGTATCTTCGTCCAGATTGCCGGTGCTGTGCTGCCGAACGTGGACAAGATGCAGAAGGACGAGGAAGGGCGGAAGAAGTTGACGCAGTACACGCGTTACCTCACGGTCGTGCTGGCGCTGATCCAGGCGTACGGGTTTGCCCTGTTCACCTCGTCGCTTCCGGCCGCAGTGTCGCGTCCGGGGCCGTGGTTCACGGTGCAGATGATGCTCTTCCTCACCACCGGCGCGATTTTCGTCATGTGGCTGGGTGAGCAGATCACCGAGCGTGGCCTCGGCAACGGTGCGTCGCTGATCATTTTCTTCTCGATCGTCGAACGCATGTGGCCGTCGATCTTCCAGTCGTTCAACTTCGTGACGACGGGCGCCTTGCCGGTGCTCTCGCTCGTGGTGCTGGCGGTTCTGATGGTCGCTGTGGTGGCCGGTGTCGTGGCGATCACGGTGGCGGCGCGTCGCGTCCTCATCCAGATCCCGCAGCGTACCATGGCCCGTGGACGTCAACGGGAAGCGGCTCGCAATTTCATCCCGCTCCGCATCAACACCGCGGGCGTGATGCCGATCATCTTCGCGCAGTCGGTGATCGTGATTCCTGGCGCGATCGCGCAGTTCAGCGGCAACGCCAAGGCGCAGGAGATGGCGGAACTGTTCAATCCGGCGGGTCCGAATCCGTGGCTGTACTTCCTGCTGTCCGCGGTGCTCATCATGTTGTTCACGTATTTCTACACGTCCATCATTTTCAATCCGGTGGATCTGGCGGAAAACCTGAAGAAGCAGGGCGGCTTCGTGCCGGGCATCAAGCCCGGCGCCAAGACGGCAGAGTACATCGAGCAGGTGGTGGAGCGTATCACGCTTCCCGGCGCGATTTTCCTCACGGTCATTGCGCTGATGCCGATCGTGATCGCGCGCTTGATCAACGTGCCGTTCGCCTTCGGCGGAACGTCATTGCTGATCGTGGTCGGTGTGGCGCTGGATACGATGGCGCAGATGCAGCAGCACCTGCTGCTCCGCAAGTATGACGGCTTCATGAAGAAGGGGCGCGTTCGCTTCCGCGGCCGCCAGGCGACTCAGGGCTTCTAAGAAAGATCATGATCATTGTCCTGCTTGGACCGCCGGGCGCGGGCAAGGGGACTCAAGGCGAGCGGCTTGCCGCTCGCCTTGACGTTCCTAAGATCGCCACCGGCGACGTTCTCCGCGCTGCGGTTCGTGACGGCACGCCGCTCGGTCTCGAAGCAAAGGCCGCCATGGATCGCGGTGATCTGGTCCCCGATGAGGTCATCATGGGGATCATGAAGGAAGCGCTGGCGGCGCCCGGCGCAGCCAAGGGCGCCATCCTCGACGGCGTGGTTCGCACCACCCCGCAGGCTGATGGCGTTGCTACCATGCTTTCGGATCTCGGCCGACAGGTCGATGCGGTGTTGCTGTTCGATATCGCCGAAGACGAGCTGGTGCGCCGCCTCAGCGGTCGGACCACCTGCGATGCCTGCCAGCGTCCATTCTTCGGACGCCAGCCGGGAGAAGCCTGCGAGGCCGACGGAAAGGTCGGTACGCTCGTGCGCCGCAAGGACGACGAGCCGGAAGCCGTGCGCAAGCGTCTTCAGGTGTATCGCGACCAGACGTCTCCGGTGATCCACTGGTACGAGGAGCACGGCCCTCGGGTCGTTCGCATCGATGCCATCGGTTCGCTCGAAGAGGTCGAGGCGCGCGCCTTGCACGTGCTCGGGTACTGATGGCGATCGGCGGATCTGCTCCTTCCACGTTGCTCAAGTCCCCGCGCGAGATCGACATCATGGCGCGCGGTGGCGCGCTGCTCTACGCCACGCTGCACCACATGAAGGCCCACGTTCGCCCGGGTATCACCACGGGTGAGCTGGACGCGCTGGGCGAGGCGTTCCTCCGCTCGCATGCGGGTGCGGAACCGGCCTTCAAGGGACTCTACGGATTCCCCGGTAGTGCCTGCATTTCGATCAACGAAGAGATCGTGCATGGCATCCCCTCGCGGAAGCGAGTGCTCAACAATGGCGACATCGTGAAGCTCGATTTCGGCGTCAAGCTCGAGGGCATGTATACCGACTCGGCCATTACGGTGCCCGTCGGTGAGATTGACGAACAGACGCAGCGACTGCTGGATGTCACCAAACGCTCGCTGGACGCTGGCATCGCGGCCGCCACGCCTGACAACCACGTGGGCGATATCGGCGCCGCCATTCAGGCGGTCGTCGAAGCCGCGGGCTTCTCCATCGTGCGCGAGCTGGTGGGGCATGGCGTCGGCTTTTCGCCACACGAGGAGCTGCAGATCCCGAACTACGGCAAGGCGAAGCGCGGGAAGAAGCTCAGCGTCGGTCTCACGATTGCCATCGAGCCGATGGTGAATGTGGGAACGGCGAAGACCAAGACGCTCAGCGACAAGTGGACCGTGGTGACCGCCGACGCCAAGCGTTCTGCACACTTCGAGCACACGGTGGCGATCACCGATCACGGTCCGCGCATTCTCACGCAGCCGCACGGCTAGCGTTCGCGTGTCAGCGCTTCCTGGCTAACGGTACACTGAGCGTTCGCTCGGAACCGCACGCGATGCTGACCGATCGCTCGGCGCTGTTGTAGCCGGGCAGCGAGATGGACAGCCGGTAGGTTCCCGGACGAAGTTCGAACGTGGTGCCGAGTACGGCATTCACGCGTACGGTGGAGCGCTCGGTTTCGCTTTCCAGGCGAACGAGCGCTTCTGTCGTTTCGGAAACCGCCGGTGTGAGAATGAGTAGCAGCGTGAGGCGGCCGATACCGTTGGATGCCGCACACGCCGAGGGCGCGACCACAGGTGCCATTGCTTTTCCTCGGGCCTGACAGGCTGCGAAAAGCAGGCACCCCAGCAGCATCGCGCGCTTCACGACGGCAGCATCGCGCGCTCGGCGGCGGCTTCGGCCACGCGCGCGTGCACCGATGCCGCATCGAGTAAGGCGCGCGCTTCCGACGCGAGCTGCGCGCCGGTTTGCGTGCCCTGTTCATCCAACGACGCCACGTTGATGCGCACGTTGAGCACGGCACCTTTGCAAGCCGCTTCGGCCATGAGTGCGGCCACGCACGCGTCGGAGACGGCGTTGCTGTTGCCCTGCACGGCGACGATAGCCGCGATGGCGGCGACCCGAACAGCGAGGTACGCCGTTTCGAGCGGAACGCGTGATGCGAACACCAATGCGTCGCGAATGGCATCGGCGCGCGCCGTGGCGTGCTCGGGCTCCTTCGACATTGTGTAGGCCGTGCGCACGCGCTCGTACGAATCGGCGTCGCGCTGCACGAGTTCGGAGAGTTGGCGGCGCAGCGCATACGCGTCGACGGTGAGCTGCTTCATCTGCGCTTCGACGGCGGCGTACTTCTTCTTGCCGATGGTGAGTCCGGCAACCATCTGCGCGAGCGCCGCGCCCAGCGCGCCGACGTGCGCGGCCACACTGCCGCCACCGGGTGTGGGCGACGCGTCGGCGGTGCGTGCCATGAAGCTCGCGACCGCTTCACCGCCGGCTACTACCTCGCGCACCTTCGTCTCCAGCAGCATTGCTTTGGAAAACCCGCGCAGTTGCACGTGACGGGCGCCGGCTTCCAGCAGCACGCGCTCGGGGACCAGTCCGACGATCTCGCTCCAGGTGGGCGACACGCCGTGGGCGGCCGCTTCCGACTTCACGAGCTCGAAGACGCGATGCAGCGGGGTCTTCTCGGTGTCCACGAGATTCATGGAGACCTGCGCCTGACCGTCGACTTCCATGCCGAGGCCCTTGACGTAGCGGAGTCCGCCGGACGACCCGCGAATGGCTTTCGCGACTTCCTTGGCGACGGGGAGGTTCTTCGCGTCGCCGAGATAGACGTTGTAGGCCACGAGGAAGGGACGGGCTCCGACGGCCGTCGCACCGGCGGTGGGATGGATCTCGTTCGACCCGAAGTCGGGTTTCCGCGCGGGATTGGTGCGGATGTCCTCGCGCAGTCCTTCGAATTCGCCACGTCGCACATCGGCAAGATTCTCGCGGGCGGGCGTGGTTGCGGCACGCTCGTACAGATAGATCGGAATGCCCAACTCAGCCCACGCGCGCGCGCCGAGCTCGCCGGCGAGGGCGACGCAGTGCACCATGGTCGTGCCCTCGAGCGGAATGAACGGCACGACGTCGGTGGCGCCGATACGCGGATGCTCGCCGTGATGCGTGGTGAGATCGATGCGCTCCTGCGCGACCTTCATCGCGGCGAGGGCCGCCGGGACCGCCGCCTCGAGCGAGGCCACGAAGGTGATCACCGTGCGATGATGTGACGGATCGCTGGAGACATCGAGCACATGAGCGCCGGGCGTGCCCGCAATGGCGTCGCGAATCGCGGCGATCACCGCAGGGTCGCGGCCTTCAGAGAAATTCGGGACGCATTCGACGAGAGACACGATCAGGCGGGGTTGGGGGCGGGAACGGTACCGTCGTTCAGCAGGTCGAGGAACCAGTCGTGAAGAATACCGTTGCTCGCGACGATAGGCCCGCCCGTGAGGCGGGCGTCGCGTCCCTCGAGGTCGGTGACGCGTCCGCCGGCTTCGCGCACCAGCAGCACGCCAGCGGCGAGGTCCCAGGGGTTCAGGAAGAGCTCCCAGAAGCCGTCGAAGCGTCCGCGGGCCACGTCGGACAGGTCGAGAGCGGCGGAGCCGGCGCGGCGCACGCCCGAGACAATCGGCATGAGGCGCCGCAGTTGGCGAAGGTACAGGTCGGCCCGGGAGACATCTTTGAACGGGATACCGGTACCGAGAAGGGCACGGGCAGGGGTGTCGGTGGTGGACACGTGCATCCGGTTGCTGTCCACGAAGGCGCCGTCGCCGGCGGTGGCATGCAGGACGCCGCCGCGGGCGACATCGTACACGACGCCAGCCTGCGGCACGCCATCGAAGGCGATGCAGATCGACACGCAGTAGTTGGGGAAGCCGTGCAAGAAATTGGTGGTGCCATCGAGCGGATCGACGATCGCGACCAGTCCCTCGTCGGGGTGCGCATCGGCGCTCAACTCTTCGCCCACGATGCGGATTCCGGGGATGCGCGAGGTGATCATGTCGCGGATGCGCTCCTCGGCCCCGACGTCGACTCGACTCACGAAGTCGGTCGCGCTCTTCTCCTCCCAGGCCAGCGTCCGATGTGACAACGCTTCATACGTGATGAACCGCGCGGCCGTGTCGGCAGCAGCGATCGCGGCGTCGCGCCAATCCTGACGCTTCGGGTGTGCGGACGAGGTCATTCGACAGGATCTGCGTTGCTGGAGAAATTCACGGTGGGTACGTTTGAAGGATGGCACGCATCTTCAGCGGCATCCAGCCTTCGGGCGAACTCCACATCGGCAATTACCTCGGCGCCGTCAAGAATTGGGTCCAGCTTCAGGAGGCCCATCCTGGCGCGCTGTTCTGTGTCGTGGACTATCACGCGATCACGGGCACGTACGATCCGGCGGTCCTCCGCGCGCGGCGCTGGGGGATGGCGAAGTCCTTGCTGGCCGCCGGCATCGATCCCGCGAAGGCGGCGCTGTTCGTGCAGAGCGATGTGCCCGAGCACACCGAGCTCTCGTGGATCTTCACGACGCTGACGCCGCTGGGCGATCTCGAACGGCAGACGCAGTACAAGGACAAGTCGTCGAGGATGGAGAGCATTCCCGCGGGAATCTTGATGTATCCCGTGCTGCAGAGTGCCGACATCCTGTTGTATCGCGCCGATTCGGTGCCGGTCGGTGAAGACCAGATCCAGCATCTCGAGTTGGCGCGCGATACGGCGCGCAAGTGGAATACGAAGTTCGGCGAGGAGTACTTTCCGGAACCGAAGCCGCTGCTCACCCCGACGCGCCGCATCATGGGGCTCGATGGGCAATCGAAGATGTCGAAGTCGCTGGGAAATACCATCGGGTTGATGGAAACCGACGACGAGATCTGGGCGAAGCTGCGTCCCGCGATGACCGATCCGCAGCGTGTGCGCAAGACCGATGTCGGGCGCCCCGAGGTGTGCAACATCTTCCAGCTGCACAAGGCGTTCAGCAGCGGGGAGACGGTCGCGCATGTGGATGTGCAATGCCGTACCGCCGGGTGGGGCTGCATGGATTGCAAGAAGGTCTTGACGGAGAGTGTGGTGCAGGAGCTCTCGCCGATTCGTCGTCGTGCGGAAGCGTTGGACGCCGAGCCGCAGCGCGTCCTCGATGCCTTGGCCAGCGGTGCCGATACGGCGCGAAGCATCGCTCGCGAAACGATGCGCGAGGTGCGCGGGTACATGGGCCTCGACGCGGTCGCCATTCCCACGGCAGGAACCGAATGACTCGCGTCGGCGTCGGCGTCGGCGTCGGCGTCGGCCGGAGTTGCCCGAGGACGGCGATCGTCGTCAACGTAGCGCGGGGCGCGCCGGCATCCGAAGGTGCTGGTGACCGCGCCTGTATCGGGCGTTTCCTCTGATCGGGGGCCCCACACCTCCCGTAGCTCTCCAACGCAGGCATCGTGGCGATCGAGCGAATCATCAAGGCGGCAGTCGAACGCGGAGCGTCCGACGTGCACATCAAGGCGGGAGATGTCGTGCGTGCGCGCATCGACGGCCGCCTCATGGTGCTGACGAAGCAGGCGCTCACGTCTGATCAGACGCGCGCGATCGCCCTGCACTTCATGATGTCGGATGCCGAGCGTGCCACGATCGACACGCTGAAGGACCATGACTGCTCGTGGCATTCGCCGGGCGTCGGACGGTTTCGCGTGAACATCATGCGGCAGCGGGCGGCGCATTCCATCGTGATGCGCGTGATTCCCGAGAATGTGCCGACGTTTCAGACACTCAAGTTGCCGCCGGTACTCGATCGCATTGCGCATACGGAGCGCGGCATGGTGCTGGTGACGGGCGTAACGGGTTCCGGCAAGTCGAGCACGATGGCGGCGCTGGTGAACGCCATCAACGCCTCGTACGAGAAGCACATTCTCACGCTCGAGAATCCGATCGAGTTCATTCACGCCGATCTCAAGAGTTCGGTCACGCAGCGTGAAGTGGGGATCGACACCGAGAGTTTCCGCATGGGACTTCGTGCGGCGCTGCGGCAGGATCCCGATGTGATTCTGATCGGCGAAATGCGCGATCCGGAAACGATCGATACGGCGATGAAAGCGGCGGAGACCGGTCACTTGTTGATCTCGACGTTGCACACGCCGGATGCGCAGAGCACGATCATGCGTATCGTGGCGATGTTCCCGCCCGACGAGCAGACCGTGGTGCGGATGCGTCTCGCCGAGTCGTTGCACGCGGTGGTGTCGCAGCGACTGTTGCCACGCGCGAACGGACAGGGACGCGTGGTGGCGTGTGAAGTGATGATCGTGACGTCGACGATCCGTGATCTGATCGCCGAGGGCAACATTGTCGAGATCCGTGACTACATCGCGGACGGCGCGCAGTATGGCATGCGGACCTTCGATCAGCATCTCACCGAATTGGTGAACGGCAACGAAGTGACGTTCGAGGTGGCGAAAGCGGCGGCGACGAACCCGGCGGATTTCGAACTAAGCTTCCGTATGGGCAAGAACCGCGAGTCGCCTCCGGCCGGAGTGCGCGGCATTGCCTCGCGTCCAACCGGCAGCACGAAGTCGGTCACGCAGGGTATGGGTGCCGTGGCGACGCCGAGTGGTCTGGGTGCCCACCCGCTGGGCACCGGACCCACGATGCCGCCCATCGCCACCAGTCCGAGCGGACATTCGGCGGTGTCGAGCCCGAATCCGCTGGGCAACGATACGGTATTCGGCAGCGGGTTCGAGAGTCTCTTCGGCAGCTGAACCGGCGCGCGTCGGAAGCAGGCGCGCTGGCCGCGAATTAGATTTTCCGGATGCCGAACACTCCCCTTGGTGGGCTCATGGTGCCCGCCGCCTCCTGCTTTACCGCGACGGGTGACCTCGATCGCGCCGCGTTCCAGTCCAACATCGATGCGTACGTCGGCCATGGGGTCGACGGTGTGCTGGTCGCAGGCTCGAGCGGTGAATCCGCGCTGCTGGACGACCACGATCGTCGCGAACTGCTGACGTGGGCGCGAGAGCGGCTGTCGGACGACAAGTGGTTGCTGGCCGGTGTCGGCAGTGAGAGCACACGTCAGACGATTACGCGCGCCCATGATGCCAAGGCTGTGGGCGCGACGGCGGCGCTGGTGATTTCGCCGCACTACTTCCTGAAGCGGATGACGGAGCCGGCGTTGCTGGCGCATTTCCGTGCGGTCGCCGATGCGAGTCCGCTGCCGGTGCTGCTGTACAACATGCCGGCGTATGCGCATCTGGTGTTGAGCCCGGCGTTCGTGCACGAGATGGCGCAACACGAGAACGTGATCGGCATGAAGGACAGCGCGGGCCACATCCCGGTGCTCGCGCAGTATCTCGAGTCACAGGGGCCGAACTTCCGCGTGCTGACCGGTAGCGGCGCGACGGTGGTTCCGGCGCTGGCGGCGGGCGCGGCGGGCGCCATTCTGGCGATCGCGCTGTACGCGGGCCCGCTGGTGCGTCAGATGGTCGACGCCTTCCGCGCGGGCGATGTGGACGGCGCGACGGTGTTGCAGGCGCGTCTGGCGCCGCTGGCGACCGACATCGCCGGTGCCATGGGCCCGGCTGGCATCAAGGCCGCGCTGGATCTGGTGGGGCTGCATGGCGGTGCGCCACGCAGTCCGCTGCTGGCCGCGAATGCCGACGAGCAGGCGATCGTGCGGGCGCGTCTCGAAACAGCGGGGCTGCTGCCAGCGTAGTCCCGCCCATGGGAACCCTTCTCCTGCTTGGCATCGCGTTGGCTGGCGGACTCGTCCTGATTCCGTTCGGCCTGCCCGGCTTGTGGGTGATGCTGGGCGCCGCGTTGGTCCACTGGGTGCTGGTGCCGATGGGCGGTATCGGGCTCTGGACGATGGCGGGAGCGGGGGCGCTGGTGGTGGTAGCCGAGGTGCTCGAGTTCACGATCTCGGCGCGCTACACGCGGAAGTACGGTGGCTCCCGCCGTGCGTCGTGGGGAGCGGTCATAGGAGGCTTGGTAGGGGCTGTGGTGGGCATTCCGGTGCCGGTGGTGGGTTCTCTCATCGGCGCCTTCGCCGGCGCGTTCCTGGGGGCGCTGGTGGCTGAGCTGTCGGTGGCGAGAAGCGAGCGCGGCGCGCCGGTGCAGGTGGCCACGGGCGCGTTGGTGGGACGAGTGGTCGCCGCCGCCGCCAAGGTGGGAATCGGCGTCGTTGTCGCCGTGTTGGTCATGGCGGCGGCGATGGTGGGAAACTAGATTTCCACAACGCCCTGCGGATCGTCCGCGGGGCGTTTTTTGTGCACGGCCGCAGGGCCGCCGGAGACCGACACGCATGTTCGATTCGACGACGCGCACCGTCGTAGTGGTGGGCGCGCAGTGGGGCGATGAAGGGAAGGGCAAGCTGGTGGACGTCCTGGCCGAAAAGGCCGATTGGGTCGTTCGC
>JBBQXC010000166.1:0-10386 GCA_038210005.1 Gemmatimonadales bacterium | reverse complement strand
CTCCGACCGCCAGCGCACAGGCCATCCCGGAGATTTGCCACAGCGCGACGAATTTCCAGCGGGACATTGGGATGGGAGGCGAGGGTCGGAACACGAACATCGCCATCATCACGGTGCGCCTCCGCTGTGGAGCTCAGGCCGCCGGAGCGCGCCGTTCGGCGCGATAGCGCCCTCGCCGATCTCGCTGACATGGCCTGCGCCAGCAAGTCGGCCGCCGCGTTTCGCCATCGCGAGATAGCCTGCGCCACTCAGCGCGCCAAGGATGGCAGCCGGAACGGCCATGACCAACGGCAGGTGCAGGAGCACGACGGACACGGCGCCCGTCGTCGCGCCACCTAACGCGGCGAAGCGCCACCAGGAGATTCGTTCGAGGTTCGCACCGCGTCGATAGGCGATCAGAATGGCGGCGGCGAGCAGCACACCGTTGATCACGCCGACGAGCGCGCCACGAGTGGCCAGGAAACCGACGTCTCCGCCAGCCCAAGCCGGCGAGTCGATCAGCGCCAGATACTCCTCCATTCGCCGCTGCGGGTATCCACCACGCGCACGCACCGCGAACGCGAGCCCGATGCCGGCGATCGCCCACGGTAGAGCCCACAACAGTGACATCCCCACGACACCCTTGAGCCGGCGCAGCATCCCTCACCTCGATTTCGCACATGTCCGCGCCGATTGCGGCACACCCTGGTGCGCCGAACGCTGCGCTCTGCAGCAGCGACTCCTAATTGAAAGCCGGGAACTGAGGCGCGCCAGCGACGCAGTTACACGGCCACCCTCGCGCAACGACCACCCTCACCGGTAAACTCACCGTACCCCCTTCCCGAGGTCGTTTTGCCGAAGCGTCGCAACTCCCCGGAAACTCCCGTGCCGTTCTCGCCACAGTCCATCCGCGACGACATGATGCGCGATCTCTCGCGACTGCTTGGGCAGCAGGAGTTCGGCAGCCTCGACGAGGTGAATGCATTCATGGAAAGGGAGATCATGGGGAAACCGTTGCGCCGCGTGGAGCCCACCACCAACCGCGAGCGCGCCGAGGATTTGGTAGCGACGGCCCGACAGGAGCGCTCGGTCCCGAAGCTGCGAGCGCAGGTGGCCAAAGCTCTGGTGCTCGATGCCGACTGCGTATCGGCGCACCTGCTGCTGGCCGAAGTCGCCGAGAGTCCCGCCAAGGCGCTTGCCCACTGTCGAGACAGCGTCGCCGCCGGAGATCGCGTGCTCGCCGACCTCCTCAGTGACGAAGGCGCGACGATCTGGCATCATCCCGTAGGGCGTAAGTACATGACGGCCCGGTACGTGTACGCCGAGTTGCTCTGGCAGACCGGTGACCGGCCACTGGCACTCGACGAAGCGCGCACCATGCTGCGTCTCAATGCCGGCGACAATCAGGGTGTGCGCTACCTGTTACTCGAGTGGCTGATGCGCGCCGGCTCCGTGGCCGATATCGAGGCGCTGCTCGCCGCGTACGACGAGAGTACCGCAGCCTGGATGTTCACCGCTGCGCTGCATCGGTACCGCACGCTCGGCCCGGCGGCCGCAGCCGCGCAGGCGCTACGCGCCGCCATGAAGGAAAACCCGCATGTCGTGCCGATGCTGATCGGCGAGACGCCGCTGCCGGACGAGGTGCCCGACACGCACGGCTTCGGCGATGCCGACGAGGCAGCACTGTACGTCCTGACGTCGACCTCTTCGTGGTACGATGCCGCTGGCTCCATCGAGTGGCTCGAGCGGTTGCATCACACGTCGCCCGCGGCTCCGACCGGCCGCCGCAAACACTCCAGAAACCACACATGACTTCATACTTCGCGCGTCGTTGCACGCCCTTCTCGTTCGTTGCGGCCGCTCTCGTGCTGCTGTCGAACACAACCGTCCTACGCGCTCAATCCACCGGTGATCAGGCCGCGGAGCGCCGAGCGCGCACCGGGGCTTTGCTTGCGCGAGGCTGGCATCCGTATGCGGCCGTTGCGCCGGTGTCGCCCCTTGGCCGTCTCGGTGAACTCACCACCTTTGGTGTGAGCGGACATCTCGGCGCATGGTACGTGCCACCCGAAGGGTCGTGGCCCGGTATCGGGGTCGAAGCGTCATATGCGACGCTGGCGAAAGATACGGAGGAGCAGTTGCCCGGCGCCTATCAGAAAGCCGGTGTATCGGTGCGGCTGACGTCGAAAGGCAAGCGCCGCGTGTTGTTTGACTGGCTGGGCGCCTACGGTGCGGTGGGCGCGGGCGTGTTCCGTCACGGCGCGTCGCAAAGCACCATGCAGACGTCACCGAGCGCCTCGGCGAGTGTCGGCATGCTCGTGCCGGTTTACGGTCTCGAAGGGTTCGTTGAAGCACGCTTTGAGCATCTGTTCAGCGGACAGACGCTGGGGCGTGGTAACGGCATCACGATGGCGCCGCTGATGCTTGGTTTGCGCTTCTAAGACTCGACAAGCGTGCCCTCCCGCGAGTTCCTCGCCCTGCAGTCCGCCCTCGCCGGCGAGTACTCGCTCCAGCGCGAACTCGGTCGTGGCGGCATGGGCATCGTGTATCTGGCGCGCGACGTGCAACTCGACCGCGACGTGGCCATCAAGACCCTTCCCGCCGAGCTAGCCAGTTCCGCAGCGCGCGATCGGTTTCTGCGTGAAGCGCGCACCGCTGCCGGCCTGTCGCATCCGCACATCGTCCCGATCCATCGCGTGGGTGAGGCGGACGGGTGCGTGTACTTCGTGATGAGTTACGTGGAAGGCGAAACACTCGGCGAGCGACTGCGCTCCCGCGGCCCGCTGCCGCCCGCCCAAGCGGCGCGCCTGCTGCGCGAAGTAGCGTGGGCGCTGGCGTACGCCCACGGCCGTGGCATCGTGCATCGCGACGTGAAGCCGGACAACATCCTGCTGGAGGCGGGCACCGGCCGCGCACTGGTGACCGACTTCGGGATCGCGCATGGCGGCGCCCAGCACGGGCCGGACACCGATGCCGGACTGCTCATGGGCACTGCTCACTTTATCAGCCCGGAGCAGGCGGCAGGAGCGCCGCTGGACGGCCGCAGCGACATCTATGCACTCGGCGTCGTGGGGTACCTCGCCGTGAGTGGGCGGCTGCCATTTGAGAACGCGACCCTGCCGGCGCTGCTGGTCCGGCAGGCCAGCGGCCCGCCGACAGCGTGCTGCGAGCGGCACCAGGGCTGCCACCGGCGCTGGGCGCGGCCATCGATCGGTGCCTCGAGCGTGATCCGACCCTCCGCTTTCCAGATGGCGAGGCGCTGGCCGCTGCATTGGCGCCGGCGTCTGAACCGAAGCCCGCGCTACCGGTGTCCTTGCGCGCGTGGCTCAGTGCACGCAATCCGCTGCTGGTGCCCTACCTGGGATCGTCGGGAGTGTTCGGCACATTGACGCTGGTCAACCTGCTCGTGTGGGTGTCCGGCAATCGCCCCGATGGGCCAGCTGACATCGTGCTGCTCGCAGGGATCACATCACTGCCGCTCTTTCCGATCGTTGGCTTTCATCTCCATCAGGCACGCCTGCAGTTCAACGCGGGTCACACGCTGGCGGACCTGCGCACGGCGCTCGATATCGCCGCGCGCGAGCGAGCCGAGACGGAGGCGCTCGTGAGCAACACTCCCGAGGGAAGGGGATCGCGACTGCTGCGCATCGCCACGGTGGCATCGGCCGTTGTGCTGGCGATTCTGATCGGCCTGACACTCGACGGCCCGCTCAAAGAAAAGAGCGGCGCGGCGATCTTTCTTTCGTCGCTGTTCACCACCATGCTGCTCGGCGCGGTGAGCAACGCGCTCGATGTGCAGTTCATCCCCACACGGCTGCGCAATTGGTGGCAGTCGGGTCTTCGCGAGCGCCTCTGGAACAGTCGAGCGGGTGAGTGGCTGGCGCGCCGGCTGGGTGCGCCCGAACAATCACGGGCCGTCGGAGGCGGTGTGTTCCGGGCCACCGAGGCCGCGCTGGGCGTCGCCGCCGGCGAACTCTACGCAGCCCTGCCACAGGCATTTCGTGAACAGCTCGCCGATCTGCCGGGCATGGTGGCTGCGCTCGAGGCATTCGCCGCCGAAGCACGGGCGGAGCTGGAGGTGGTGGCTTCGCTGGCGCCAGCGGGCTCCAACGATGCGGATGTTCTGGCCGCGCGTCGGGCTGCCGCGTCTTCACGCCTTGGCAAGAGCGTCGCCGCCCTCGAAGCGATTCGGCTCGACCTGCTCCGCTTGCATGCGGGCGCGGCCGACGTGGCGCCGCGCACCACCCTGATCGACGCGGCGCGCCTGCTTGGCGATGACATGAACCGTCTCGCCGACGCGCAGCGTGAAGTTGAACAAACGTTGGGCAAGCGTGCGCGGGCGGAGCTTGCGATGCCTACGCCCGCGTGACGGTACTCGGCATGGTGACCGCGGCGCTGCTCACGACGGCCGACTGATGTGCGCGCTTGCGTTCCCGGCGTAGGCGCGCCTCCCCGTTCACCGACCCGATCTGTCGATTCACCGATTCGCTGACACCGAGCGCGTACCCATGCCCGTACGCTCCCGTGTATGCAAAACACTACCGCGAGGTTTGCCGGGCTCAGTCCCGTAACACGGCGGCACACGATCGTTGCCGTGCTCGTGGTGGCAAGCGCCAGCCTGGCCACCACGATGCGCGCCCAAGGTGCGCCGAGCGCGATTGTTCGCGGGCAGGTGCGACTGCCCAATGGCAACCCAGCGCCGCGAACAACGATCTACCTCCTCGAAACGCAGGACCAGACCGCATCGGATAGTCTCGGACGGTTCGCGCTGCAGTCGTCGTATCGCGGCGTGGCCACCTTGGTCGCGCGGCGCGTCGGGTTCGCGCCGGCGACGGTGGATATCACGCTGCCGATCGACACCGCCGTGTCGCTGACGCTCGTGCCGATGCCCCCGTCGTTGTCTACGCTTACCGTGGTCGCCGCGGGCGAGTACACGCTGGGGTCCGGTCGTACCGCCTCGCTCACCCCGTTGGAGGTGGCGCAGACGCCGGGCGCCGCCGCGAACGTCGCCAAGGCGCTGCAAACGCTGCCGGGACCGCAGAATGTCGACGAGGGCAGCGGCCTCTTCGTGCGCGGCGGCGATGTGACCGAGACGCGCGTGTTGCTCGACGATGCCTGGCTGCTCTCACCGGCGCGCTTCGATAATCCCGTTGGCCATGTCACGGCCACCGTGAACCCGTTCCTGCTCGATCGCACCATCTTTTCTGCCGGCGGGTTCGGCGCGCAGTACGGCAACGCTCTCTCAGGACTCGTGCGCATGGAAACCGCCGGACGACCGCTTACGTCGAACGGCAATGCCACGGCCTCGATCGGCGGCGCCGGACTCTCCGCCGCACTCGCGCCACATCGGCGTGTGGGCGTGCGGGCCAATGCCAACATCCGAGCCCTTGCTCCACTCATCGCCGTGTTCGGCGAGACGCAGCCGTACGATCCGCCTCCTGAGGGAGGCGACATCAGCGGCACCGTGGAGTGGCAGAGCGGCACGGCGGGACGCGTTCGCCTGTTTGCGTTGCGCGACCGGTCACGGTTTGGAGTCGGGAACGCCAGCGCGCAAAGCGGGACATCGTATGCCGCCACCACAGGGCAGCACATGATGGTGCTGTCGTGGCGCGACAGCGCCACCCGTTGGCAGCCGGCCCTCACGCTCGCCCGATCAGGCTTCGATCGTACGGAGTCCATCGAAACCCTGCGCCTTGGCACGAAACTCGGCGTGACCCACGTGGTGGGCGCACTTGGTTGGCAGCCGAACTATCGGATCAGTGTGCGATTCGGAGGTGACCTCGAGCGACTCGACGCCCGCTACACGGGCTTCCTGGCGAGTGGTGCAGCGCCTGTTCGCACACTGTACGCGGCGAAGAGCGCAAGCGACCGAACAGGTGCGTTTCTCGAAGCGACGGTACGTCAGACGCCGAACCTCCGTGTCGTCACCGGTGTGCGTACCGACCGCGCCACCATCACCGGCACCCGAACCGTCGACCCGCGCGTCTCTGCCGTCTGGCAGCGCGGTACGCTGGGTTTGACGGCGGCGGTCGGCGTGCTGCATCAGGTGGCAGAACCGACATTCTTCCGCCCGCAGGACAACAGCAGCCGATTCGCCCCCATGCGCGTGCGCGAATCGATCGTCGGCGCGCAGTGGGGCGGTGACAGCGTGGGATTGCGCGTGGAGCTGTACGACAAAGCCTACAACAATCTGTGGCAATTCACCCGCAACTTCGGGGTGGCCGGCAATGGCCAGGGACATGCACGCGGCGCCGACATCTTTCTCCGCACCCGACTCAACTCCGCGACGCGAAGCCGCGTGGCCTGGAGCATCGTACGCTCCCGCCGCGACGACCCCGACACGGGCCTTGACGCACCGGCCATTGGCGACGTCCGACACTCCGTGAGCTGGATTACCGAGCGCGTCTTCGGACGCCTCACGATCAACACCGCATTGCGCCATGCCACCGGACGCCCGTTCACTGATATCGTCGGGACACGAACAACGGGCGATGAGTGGCTGCCGGTGTTCGGCGCGCCCAACGGAGAGCGACTGCCCGCCTATTGGCGTAGCGACATCTCCGCGAGCTGGTATCGGCCCATTGGCGGTAAACGCGCCATGGTGCTCTGGGGTGACCTGTCCAATCTGTTCAACCGCGGCAACGTGATGCGCTATCGGTGGAATACCGACTTCCGCGAGCGCGTGCCGGTCCTTGCTCCCTTCAACCGAGCCCTCTATGCCGGCGCTACGCTTCTCTACTGAGTGCACTCGACGTATCGTCACCAGCACAATGCTGCTCGCTTGCGTGACACTTCAACCCCTGCATGCACAGTCCATCTCGGCGCCATTGACCGGCGCCGCGCGATGGGCTGACAGCGCGCAAGCACAGATCGAACGCGCCGTGCTCGCCAACGACGCCGCCGCGTTGACCGGCGTCGGCACCATGCTCGACCGCGCCCTCACGGCCTTTCCCAACGATCCATTACTCCTGCATTATCGCGCGTATGGGCTCTATCGAGAATCCATGGGACGGGACGAGGGCGGTGAGATGTCCGATGCAACCGAGAAGAAACTGAAATCGGCCATCGAACTCCTCGAGCGCTCGGCCGCCGCACGCCCGCTTGCCGAAACCGAGGCGCTGCGGTCGTCCTGTCTCGGCGCGCTCGCCGGAACGGGCATGATCAACGGCATGCGTTACGGCAACGCCGCGAGTGAAGCTGGCGTCGCTGCGCGGGCGTTGGGGCCGACCAATCCGCGTGTGGCGCTGTTGGCGGGGATCGGCGCGTGGTTCACTCCGTCCATGTGGGGCGGTGGAAAAGACAAAGGCTTTGCCTTGGTGCAACAAGCGATCAGCGCCTACGCGACAGATCAACCGGCGCGTCCACTCCCGTCGTGGGGGGCCGCCGAGGCGTATGCATGGCTTGGACAGATGGAGAAGGATCGTGGGAATGTGAGCGCGGCCCGCGCGGCGTACGATCGTGCGCTGGCCATTGCACCGGAGTACCGTTGGGTGCGCGATCAGCTGCGCCCAGCGCTGGGCGCGGCGCGATGACGTCATCGCCGCGGTGGATCACGTGGGTTCGTTGGACCGCATGGTACACGGCGGCATGGTCACCATTGGTGTTGGTGTATGCCGCACTGATCGGCGCCTCGGGCAATCTTCCTGCCGGAGCGGCGATCAGCGCGGCATTCACCACGGTCGCGTGGGCGGCGGTATTGGGCGTGGGCGCGCTGCGGATCGCGCAGCGTTGGACGTGGCCCGCGCGCCCGACAGCACGGTTTGTTCTGGTCCATGCGGCGATGGCGCTTATCTATGCGGGCCTCTGGGATGCATTCATCTTGCTCGGCATCCGGCAGAGTGTATCGAGCTGGCAACAGGTGGGTGAGGAGGTCTCTGCCTGGTTACACTGGCAGACCTTCGAGGGCGTGTTGATTTACGCCGCGCTTTGTGGAGTCACGTGGGCGAGACAGTCCGCGGCGCGAGGGCGCGCGCAGGAATCACGCGTGGCGCACATCGAAGCCGAGCGCGCCCGCGCCGAACTGGAAGCGCTCCGCGGACGGCTCGACCCGCACTTTCTCTTCAACACGCTGCACTCCGTCACCGTCCTCATTCAACACGATCCGGTAGCGGCTGCGCAGGCAGTGGAACGACTGAGCGCCTTGCTGCGATACGTACTCGATGCACGTCAGGGAGGGCGCGAAGAGGTACTGCTCGCCGACGAGGTGGCGTTTACCGACGCGTACCTCGCGTTGGAGTCGCTCCGCTTCGGGGAACGGTTACGCGTAGACCGCGACATTTCGGACAGCGCGTTACGTCATCGCGTGCCAAGCTTTGTCTTGCAGTCACTCGTGGAGAATGCGGTGAAACACAGCATCGCACCGCGCGCCGGCGGCGGGGTCGTCCGTCTCGGTGGACGCGTAGAAGGCGCGCAGCTCGTGCTCCACGTGAGCGACGATGGACCGGGACCGCTGGCCCACGACGACACGCGCGGACCAGGCGTTGGACTGCATGCGTTGCGGCAGCGCATCGCGGTGCTCTACGGAGATACCGCACGAGTGGATGTCCGCTCGGTACCGGGTGAAGGATTCGGCGTGTCGGTGTATCTGCCGCTATGAACGCGCCCCTCACCGTGCTCGTGTGTGAAGACGAGCCGCTCGCGCGGTTGCATCTCCGCGCCTTGATCGAATCTACGCCGAGCCTGCTCTGGGTTGGCGAGGTGGCCGATGGCAGCAACGCCGTCACGCTCATCGACCGACTGCGACCCGCGATCGTTTTTCTCGATATTTCGATGCCCGAGCTGAATGGTCTCGAAGTCCTCGAACGCATCACGCACCGCCCGGCCGTCGTGTTCACCACGGCGTTCGATGCGCATGCCGTGCAGGCGTTCGAACTGGGCGCGGTGGACTACCTGCTGAAACCGTTTGGTCCGGAGCGCTTTGCCACCGCCGTGACACGCGTGGAGCGTTCACTATCCATAAATGGCAGTGACACATCGGTTGCGGAGCGCGTAAGGGCTACCCATGGCGCGCTGACGCGCGTGTTTGTTCGGGAGCGGGGACGTATTGTCCCGATCATGGTGCAGGAGATCGAGCGCCTGGAGGCCGAGGATGACTACGTGGCCATCATCGTGCGCGGCCGTCGTCACCTGCTCACGATCACCCTCGCGGCGCTGCTCACGAAACTCGACGGGCGACGTTTCATTCGCATTCATCGTTCCCACGCCGTCAACCTCGACGCGGTCGCCGCGCTCATTCCGTTCGACTCGGCGCGGCTCTGCGTGGAGATGCGCGACGGCACGCGCATCACGGCGAGTCGGAGTGGGACCCAGCTGTTGCGGACGTTGACGGTGTAGCGACGAGGCGCCGTACACGTGTTTTACTCAAAGCGGCATCGACACGGCACACCGCTTGAAACGCTGGCTTCCTTTGGTTATACTCCGGTATGAAGACCGCTATCTCGCTCCCCGACGATTTGTTCAAGTCCGGCGATGCCCTGGCCAAGCGCCTTGGCGTGAGCCGCAGCGAACTCTATGCGCGTGCGTTGGCGGATTTCGTGGCCAAGCACAAAGCCAGTCAGCTGACGCAACGGCTCAACGCAGTCTACGCCGACGAGGACAGTCGCGTAGATGCAGGCGTGGTCGCCGCCCAGACGCGTTCGTTGCCACGCGAGTCGTGGTAACCGATGGAGATTGGCCGGGGTGACGTGTGGTGGGCGGATCTGCCCGAGCCGGTCGGTTCCGCGCCTGGCCATCGACGGCCCGTCCTCATTGTCCAGAGTGACACCTTCAATCGCAGTCGAATAGCAACCGTTACGGTGGTCGCGCTCACCAGCAACATTCGATTGCTCGATGCGCCTGGCAACGTCCTCATTCCGGCCAAAGCCTCGAGTCTTCGGCGCGACTCCGTGGTGAACGTTTCGCAGATTCTCACCGTGAATCGCGACGTGCTCACCGAGCGCATACGCACATTGTCGCCCGCGTTGTTGAAACAGGTCGACGAAGGTTTGCGATTCGCGCTCGACCTCTAGTCGCGGGCGATTCAATTGCTCTCTCGCAAGAACGACGATGGCGAGGTTACCCTGATCACCGGCAGGCTTTCGCCGTAGTCCGAAAGGGCGCGTGACTCTGTCAAAGCGGCGCGAACAACGGTCGTCGCAATCGGCCCCCGACCGATCACCCACCTCGCCGAGGCTGGCGCGGCCGAGGGTGTCCCAAAGCCGCCTCTGCGTGGGGGCCACAACCTCATCGTCGCGCACCAACCCCAGACCCCACGCGCAGCAAGCGGCGACTGGGACACCCTCGGCCGCCCCAGCCCCCGCGTACCACGATCCATCAACCGCACACCGCCGCTACGAGCGTACCAACTTCTTGTACTTGATCCGCGTCGGCATGTCCGCATCGGGTCCCTTGCGACGCTTCAAGTCTTCGATG
>JBBQXC010000165.1:0-10393 GCA_038210005.1 Gemmatimonadales bacterium | reverse complement strand
CGATGAAAGATCATCGCCGCGACCAGTGACCCGCCGGCTCCTAAAAACGAAACGATTCGTGCGGTATTCGGCGAACCCAGTGGCGACTGCGGGTGGCGTCGCTGCCACACGTACAGCACCACCGCCTCGATGACGATAAGCACCAAAATGCCGATCGGTAGCCAATCCGAATCGAAATAGGGCGTGAGACGATCCATCAGGCGGTCACCGAAACGAACGCAAATTCGTGCACGACGGTGCCCGTTTCCCGTCGCGCATCAACGACCGGTCACGGCAACGCGTCCCATGGGCGTAGCGGCCGGGTTCGTCATCGGGGCCGGCTGGTTGCGCAGCGCTGCCCAGAGTGGAATCGCCATGGCGATCGTTCCAAGGACGCCGGCCAGCACCATGTCCTGACGGAAACAGATCGCCAGCGGCAGAAGGCCGTTCACCGCGTACAACGTGATCGGCAGGCGATGCGGCGACACTTTGGCCGCCCACACCGATGGCGGCACGATGGCCAGCATCACGCGCGCCACGATGATCCCCGTGAGCAGCCAGCCGAGCCAGTTGGTGATCGGCATGCCGAAGAAGATCGGCTTCCCGATGAACTGTTCGAAAGCGGAGCGGTCGGCGAGCGTGCCCATCTGCCAGAACCAGTGGTTCGTCTTCACCATCGCCGGGTCCATGGACACGTCCCACGCGGTGAGCACCAAGCCGCCCATGAGCGCCCAGTACCACTTCGAGGTGTTGTCGTCCTTGGCCGGCAGGAATCGTCCGCAGATCGCGAGCGACGCCACCAGCATGTAGAACCACGACGTCGGAATGTTGAACGGAACCCGTCCCAACAGCTTGTAGCCCAGCTGACTCGTGTACTCGTAGGCGCCGAACGGATAGTCGGTGACGGTGCCCGCGTATTCCGAAATAAAGGCCAAGCTGAACGACACCAGGAACACCAGCATCGCGCGGCGGCTGCCGATGCAATGGGCGAGGAACGCCAGACCAGCGATCGCGCCAAGCGTGACGGTCGTCGCGCCACCATAGGTGAAGCCGATGGCCATGACCTTCTGGTTCTGCGCCGTCTGCAGCCACTCCGGATAGGGCGGCACGAGGAACGTCGCGAACGCGAAGGCTGAAAACGCACTGAAGAACGCGTGTCCCAGTAGCGTGAGTCCGGCAATCTTGAGCAGCATCGACGCGGTCGTATCGCCCCGCGGATCCCCAAGGTCGGTGGTAGTGGTCATCGAACGGCCCCTCAGGCGAGACGGATCAGGGAATCGGTGTTGGCAGCCGCCGCGTTGGGTTCCCACACGATCCGGGGACCGTGACCCAGTGCGGAGAGATCGGGCGCGGGCGCGCGATATCGCCAGGCGTTCCAGAGAATCCCGACGCGTGCCAAACGACCAATGCGCGCACGGGTTGAAATGGTGTCATAATTCTGCGCTTCGATCGCCGTGAGGATACCGGCATAGCCATTGGCACAGGCCGCGGCACAGCGCTGCGCGTCGCCGTCGAGCAGCGCGATCCCCGGCATGGCGGCCGCGTACAATGCCCGAGCTCGGCCGACCTCATACGCCATCAGTGGCGCCCAGCCGGCGTTCCGCGCCAGCTCCGGGCCCCGAGCGAGCACGTCCTGCGGCGTCAGGCCGAATCGCGCCATGTCTTCAGCCGGCAGATAGCAGCGACCACGCTGCGCGTCCTCACCGACATCCCGCAGGATATTGGTGAGCTGCATGGCGGTGCCGAGGGTACGGGCATACTGGATGGCCTGCGTGCGCATGGTCGGTCCGGCGGGGACGCCGAACACGTAGGTGCACATCTCGCCCACCGAACTGGCCACCCCTTCGCAGTACTGTTCGAGCTCGAGCCAAGTGTCGTAGGTGTGCGCCTCGAGGTCCCGGCGCACGCCGTCGAGCAACTCAAAGAGTGGGGCGGGGGAGACGTCGAACTCGCGGGAAACCCATGCCACTTCGCGGAAGATCGGTCCGCTTGGACGACCATCCAGCGCGGCCTGCAGCTGCGTTCGATAGGCCGTGAGCTGCACACCGAGCTCGGCTATGTTGTCGTGATCCGCCTGGTCGACCAGGTCGTCTGCGACTCGGCAGAACGCGTACAGCGCGTACGCCGCGCGGCGCTTGGCGCCCGGCAACAGTTTGCTGGCCAGCGAAAATGTACGCGCGTGGGCCATCGTGATCCGGGCACACTCGGACGCGTCGTCGAGGGACGCGTTGACGATCATGCTGACCAAGGCAGCAGTCGCTGCGATTGAAGACTCATGCGGACACGAAACTCATCAAGACGGTGGTCAGGCAGGATGACGGCGGCCGCGAACTCGAGCGGACGCACACGAAAAGCCCCGGGTGCTCAACGCGGTCGGCGACGACAGGTTCCCGCTCGTTCGGCCGTGTTGCGAATCTCGGTTACCCTGTGGACAAGCACAAGGGAAGGTGGGACCGCAATCACGCACTGTCAACTATTCTTTACAGTGTAGGTGTCAAGGAGTCGTGACGGTTTGCGCGCATTGGAAAACGGGCGCCGAGGCTTGCCTGAGTCGGTGGCAAGGCATCCGGGTAAGTCGTCGGCTGCACACAACAGGGGGCGCCGCTGGTGTCTGAGAAATTCGATGTCATCGTCGCCGGCGTTGGCGGCATGGGCAGCGCCGCCACCGATCAGCTGGCGGCTCGCGGTCTGCGCGTCCTCGCGCTGGAACAGTATGACCTCGGGCACGGTTTCGGCTCATCGCACGGGCTCACCCGCATCATCCGGTTGGCCTATTTCGAGGATCCGTCGTACGTGCCACTGCTACGTCGCGCCTTTGCGCTCTGGCGGGAGCTGGAGCAGGGGCTCGAGGAACCGTTACTGCACGTCACGGGCGGGCTCGACGTGGGTTTCGCCGGCAGTTTGGTGTTCGAAGGCTCGCTGCGCAGTTGTCGGGAGCACGACCTCCCGCATGAGGTGCTCGACGCCACCGCGCTCGCGGCGCGCTTTCCGGGCTGGCGCCCCGCACCGAATGCGATGGCGGTGTACCAACCGGACGCCGGTTTTCTCACGCCGGAGCGTTGCATTCACGCGTTCGTCGACCGCGCGCGGTCACGTGGCGCGGAGATCCGCACACGCGAGAAAGTGCTCGAATACACCGCGCGCCGCGGGAGCGTGCGGGTGCGCACCGATCGCGGCGAGTACGAGGCCGCTCAGCTCGTGTTGACGGCCGGCCCGTGGAATGCGGACCTCGCCCCCGCACTGCAGCCGCTGGTCACAGCAGAGCGTCAGGTGCTCGGCTGGTTCGACATTGCCGACCAGGCCCGCTTCGCTCCTGGGGCGTTTCCGGTGTTCGTGCTCGAGGCGGCAGAGGGCATCTATTACGGCTTCCCCGAGTATGGCGTGCCAGGGTTCAAGATCGGTCGCTACCATCATCGTGAAGAGCGCGTCCATCCCGACACGATGGATCGCACGGTGCATCCACAAGATGAAGCCGCGCTGCGCGACGCGGTTGCGCGCTATTTCCCCGATGCGAACGGCGCCCTGTTGTCGTCGGCGGCGTGCCTGTTCACGAATACGCCCGACGAGCACTTCATCATCGATCGCGCGCCGGACGCGCCGGAAGTGTTGCTGGTGTCGCCGTGCTCCGGACACGGCTTCAAGTTCTGCAGCGTGATCGGCGAGATCTGCGCCGACCTCGTGCAGCACGGGACCACGTCGCACGATATCGCGCTTTTTGGGCTTGCGCGCTTTTCCGATCGCGTGCGTTAGCCCCAGAGGGCCGACGACGGTGGCTGCATGACGCCGTCGGTGAACGCGATCGCATGCTCGCGATCGCGCACTTGCAGCAGCGGGCCGTCGAGATCCACGTAGCCACAGCGCTGGCCGATCAGAAAGCCCGGCGCCATGCCAAGCGAGGTGCCGCACATGTTCCCGACCATCAGCTGCAGTCCGTGCGCGAGCGCCTCGGTGGACATCTTGAGGGCCTCGGTGAGACCGCCGCACTTGTCCAGCTTGATGTTGATGAACTGATAGCGCCCGAACAGCTCGTCGAGTGATTCACTATCGACGCACGACTCGTCGGCGGCCAAGGGCAGCGACGGTTGCAACCCGTCAAGCTGCGCATCTTCAAAGCGCGGCACCGGCTGCTCGACCATCTCGACGCCGAGCGCGGCCAGCCGTGGGAGCACACGCTCCAACAGTTCGCGATTCCACGACTGATTCGCATCGACCGCGATGCGCGCCGTCGGATGCTCCTCGCGCACCCATCGCACGACATCCACATGGCGGTCGGCGTCGCACTTGAGCTTGAGCAGCGGATAGCCGCGGGCCGCGCGCGCTTTCCGGCGTGTGTCCGATTCCGTGCCAAGGCCGAGGGTGAACACGGTGGTGAGCGGATGCAGCCCCGGCAGCGCGGCGTGTTGCCAGGCCGGGATGCCCGATTGCTTGGCGCGCAGATCCCACAGCGCACAGTCGATCGCGTTGCGTGCACCGCCCGATGGGAGCAGCTCCTGCACGGCCTGCAGCGTCGCGTCGTTCACCATGTCGCCGGGCGCGGCGGCCACGATCAGCGGCAACACGAATTCAACCTGCGCCTGCAGGATCTCTGGCGTTTCGCCGTCGTAGTCCACGCCCGCCGCTTCCGCGCGACCCACGTTGCCCGCACTGTCCGTGAGGGTGAGCACGACCAGCGGAATCGCGGTCATCACGCCACGCGCGATCTCGAACGGCTCCACCAGCTCCCACTGCTCGATCGCAACCGCGCTGGTGATCATCCGCTGCTCAGGACGCGCAGCCGCAACCGGAGCCGCAACCGCCACCGCCGAAGGCCGGTCCTCTGTTGGGGCCGGCGCCGCTTGCGCCGCCGGTGAAGGTGGCGAGACCACCGGACAATACGCGCCTGACGGGTACGCCGGTATCCGGATGCGCCGTCAGGCAGGGCTCCGACATCGACTGCCGCAGCTCGAATGACTGCGGGAAGTCGGCGTCGGACTGCGGAATCGTTTCGTAGACGTAGACGGGCATGGTCGAGTCGCCGGGCGGGAGAGAATGATCACCGTGTGGCAGTACACGGAAAGATACGCGATTCCCGCCACTGCGCAGCCCGCGCTCAGTGACCTCTCGCGACCACTCGGCCGTCAATGACGTCGATCGTGCGGTCGCATCGCTCCGCCATGAGCGGATTGTGTGTGACGAACAACACGGTCGTCCCTTCCGCCACGTTGACCTCCCGCAGCAGCGAGAAGACGGCGTCGGCGCTCTTCGTATCGAGGTTGCCGGTGGGCTCGTCGGCGAGCAACAGCGCCGGCCGCATGGCGAGAGCGCGCGCCACCGCTACGCGCTGTTCCTGTCCACCCGAGAGTTGACCCACAGGTCGATCGCGAAAAGGTGTCAGCCCGACGCTGTCGAGCAATGTGGCCGCACGGGAGGTCATCTCCGCACTCGGGAATCCGGCGTCACCCAGCATCGGCATCATCACGTTTTCGAGCGCGGTGAACGCCGTGAGCAGGTGGTGATACTGAAACACGAAGCCGATGTTGTGGCCGCGTAACTGCGTCAGCGCGCTGTCGTCGAGCCCCGTGGTCTGCACGCCGCTGATCGCGACCGTGCCGGATGTGGGTCGGTCGAGTAAGCCGATGATGTTGAGCAACGTGCTCTTGCCCGAGCCGGAGGGCCCCATCACGGCGCAGAAGTCACCGCGCTGGAGGTCGAGATCGATGCCGTGCAGCACTTCGGTCTCGTTCGGAAGTCCGACAGCGTACGACTTGTGCACGCTGCGCAGTTGCACGACGGGGCGCGCGGGGGGGATCGGTGCCAAGGCCATTTCGTCAGGCATTGATCGCCACCACGGGATCGAGCCGCGCGGCACGTCGCGCCGGGGCGAATGCCGCCAGCAGGCCCGTCAGCGTGGCCAGCGCGAGGGTCCATCCGAAGAGCGCGCCGGAGAACACCAGCGCGAACATCGGCGTTCCGTCGGCGGAGAGCATGGTCTTCTGCCACACCGTGAGCGCGATCGTGCCGATCACCGAGCCGACCACCGCACCGCCCAGTCCCAGCAGCCCGCCCTGCAGCAGGAAGATACGCATCACCTGTCCGCGCGTGATGCCCATCGCGCGCAGGATGCCGATCTCGCGCGACTTCTGCACCACCGACACCACCAGGACACTCGCGATGCCGAATGCCACTGACAATCCCACGAAGAACCGGATCGAGGTGTTGGACATGCTCTGCGCGCTGACGGCGCTGAAGAACTGCGCGTTCGTACTGATCCAACTGTCTGCCTGCACGCTCGCCGCGCCGACGATCCGTCGCGCAATAGTCTCGGCGGCATACACGTCACTGACGGTGACATCGATGTTCGTGACGCCACCCGGCAGGTCCATCAACGCCTGTGCCGTGCGTAAGGCCATGAACGTGCTGCGCGCGTTCGCCCCCTTGTTGCCGAGGTCGAAGATGCCGGTGATGGTGAGCGTCGTTACCACGCCGCCGGTCCCCGACACGCGCAGCTTGTCGCCAACGCCGACGCCAAGGTCGGATGCGAGCTCGGTACCGATCAGGATGTCCGTGCCCGTCGCGCGTGCCGTGCCACGCACGATCTTCTCCGGCAGCGGGACGATCTGATAGTGGAGACCCGGCTCCATTCCAGTCAGCAGCACGACACGCGACGCGTCGCCACGAATCACCACCGCCGATCCGGTCACCGTCGGTGAGACCGCGACCACGCCCGGTATGGCTCGCACCTGTGCCACCATGCCCTGCCACTGGTCGATGCCCTTCAGTCGCTGCAGCGGTGCCTGCACGATCGCGCCTTCGCGGAGTCCGGGCACGCCTTGGCGCAGTGGCCGTATCGTTTCTTTCGGTTGCGAGAGTTGGATGTGGGCCTGACCGGTAAGCGTGCGGCGGATCATATTCGCCTGCACGCCGGTCATCAGCGCCGACATGAACACGATGACCGCCACGCCGATCGCGACACCGCCGATGATGAACGTGGTCTGCACTCGGCCTTCGCGAAGGAACCGGATGGCGACGATCCATTCGAACGGAAGCCATCGTTTGAGCGGCTCGAGCGGCCTCGCTGCGGGAGCCGTGCTTACGGCGGTCGTCGTGTCCGGGTTCATGGCGCGCGCTTCGGGCGCAGGCGTGCTCCATCGGACACGGTGGCCGTTGCGACCGGCACCACGCGATCGCCGACGGTCAGGCCCGAGAGTACTTCACAGAGTCCGTCGCTGCGCAAGCCGAGCGTGACCGCCTGACGGCGCGCATGGCGTCCATCGACCTTGAGCACCCAGGGCGACTCGGTCTCGATGTCATGCACGGCGTCGCTTGGTACCAGCACCGCGTTCGAGCGCTGCGCGATCTTGAGGTCCACCGAGACCGTCATGTCCTGCTTCAGGTACGCGGGTGGCGACGGGACGCGCAGTTTCACGCTGATCGCCCCGCGTTGAGCATCGACACCGGGGCTGATGTATACCACTGTGGCAGGGAATCGCTCTTTCGGATATGCATCCGCCGACGCCACGGCGGTGAGACCGAGCTTGAGCAATCGCAGGTTCTTCTCGTCGATGGCCACCACCAACTGCGTCTCGCCGCCGGGTGAGAGCACCAACAGGCGCCGTCCCGGCTGCACGACATCGCCCGGCTCTACGTCGCGCGTGATCAACGTGCCGGCGAGTGGTGCCTTGACGGTAGCGTAGGCGAGCTTCGCGCGCGCCAAGTCGACACCGGCCTGCGCTTGCTCCAGCGCGGCGGCGGCGGCTGCGGCATCACTTCCTGATGGCCGCGCGCTGGCCGCTTGCTGCTGTGCGCTGCGTAACTGCGCCGCCGCCGCCTGTTCCGCACGTCGCGCGTCGTCGAGCGACTCTTCGCTGATCGCCCCGACCGCGAACAACGACTGGCTGCGGCGTAGCGCGTCGCGTGCCGAATCGTAGGCGAGCTGGGCCTGACGCGCGGCCTGCGCCGCCTGCGGCGACTGCACTTCCCGCATCTGTCGCAGGCGCGCCGCGGCCGCCTGCACGGCGTGCTCCGCCTGGTCGAGCGCGGCGCGCAACTCGGATGCTTCCAGCTCGATCAGCGTGGCACCGGCCGCGACCGCGTCGCCTTCCCTCACCGGCACACGACGCACCGCTCCGGTGATCTGGACGCCAACGTCCACGCGATGCGGTGACTCCACACGGCCACTTGCCACGACCGTCTGCACGAAGTCCTGTCGCACGACCGGCTCTACACCAACCTGCGGACCGAGCACCAAGCGCGGTCCGGCGAGCGCGCCCACCAGGATCACTATCACCCCAATGATGATCGCGGTGCGACGACGGCTGATCGCGATCACGACCGCGGCGATGGCGTGTGCCGTTCGCCGAGGACTGACAAGCGCTGAATCATTCTGCGGGACTCCCGTAGCGGTTCGTCACTCTCTTCTTGTGTACAAGGGTCGTCGTGGAGCCGTCCGTTCGCTATCCGGTTTTTCACCACACCTCGCGCACCATCTGGCCTCCGCAATCACGTCGGATCCTGGCAACCATGTCGCGTTGCAAACACGACGGGCCGCTCATCCGAACAGCCCGCTGGATTGGCGTGCGCCACGGATGTCACGGCCATGCTGTCGGCGTCGAAAGTGTGCGTCAACGTTACCGACGCCGCGCTTCCAGCTTGTATCCGGCGGGTGGCGCAAACATCGACGTCGGCACCGCGCCGGTGCTGATCGACTTCACCTCATCGGTGACCGCAAGCAGCGTGGTCTGCTTCATCGGCTCAGGCGCCTTGGAATCCGAGCTCTTGCTGGCAGCTTCCTCGGCTGCCGCCTTCACGGCCCCCATCATCCCGCGCAGTCCTCGCTTCGGCTTCTCGGCGGTGGCTGCCGGCGTTGCCACGGCCACGTCGTTGAGCGTCAGCTTGCGGTCGAACTTCATACCGGCCGGCAGCAACACCGCGTACGTGGTGCTGCGCATCGCGACGCCCGAGACTTTCTTCAGCTCCTTCGCCGCAGCCTCCATGCCCTCCTTGAGGCGAGGATCCGCTTGGAATGCGGCCTGCATGTTGTCTGCCTGCTTGCGGAACGTCTGGCCCGACTTGGTCGCGAACGCCTTGTAGAACTCTTCCATCGCCGCAATCTGCGGAGCGCTCTTCGTCATCCACTGATCGAGCAGCATGACCAGGCTGCCCGCCTGCTGGGTCTTCTCGCCTTCGGGGGTGACTTCGCCTTCTACGGCAATCGTGATGAATACCCGCTCGGCATCATACCCGGCAATGCGCTGGTGCTCGCCGGTGCGGTCCACCGCTACGGCGTACTTCAGGTTCATGTCACCCTTGGCGGCGTCGGGATTCTTCGCGTTGTCCGCAGCGCTCTTCTCCCGCGATGCCTTGGCCGAGCGTGCGGCCTCGTCGACGGCGGCGGCCATGTCGGCGAAGGTCATGGTGGTGTAGGACTTCCGCTTGTGATCCACCTCCATCCACTGGCCGGCGTCCACGTCGATGACGGTGGCGGAGTTGTCGTTCTCCGTCCGCATTTTGTGCTTGGACACCATGGTGGTCGTCGGCACATCGTGCAGATTGGCGCCTCCAAAACGCGCCGCGATGCCGATGACCTTTCCAAGTGCACCATAAAAGCGGGTGTCGACGACACTTTCCACCGTGACGTCCTGCGCCGGCAACGTAGTGGGCCAGGCCATGGCAGCCGCGATCACGACGCGGCGAACGGTAGTACGCACGTGACGCTCCAAAAGCAATGGGGGGACAACCTCTAGTGTCGGCGGTGCCACGTGCACCAGCCGACCGATGAAAGAGAACGTGCACGTTGGCCGCACTGACCGCCAGTCAACGACCGAACGGGTGCTCATCCGTACTTTTTTCTTCGAGGACGACGCGGTGACGCTCTGGTGACGTCGCGTGAGCGCTCAGTACGCACACTGCCTCCACTGCACGCGCGCATGCTGCCAGATCGGCGCCTGACTCGCGTGTCACACACGGAGGTATGCCATGCGTCCAACTATACCGTTCTCGCCGATCGTGCGGTGGCCCATCCTGATCTTCTCGGTGCTTATGGGCACTGGATGCGACTCCTCCTCGGACGTGAATGGACCGGAAGTCTCGGTCGTTCCGGCCGGGACCCATCGGGCGACACTCGTCAGTACCGACGGGAAGGGAGCGGGTGGCCTGAGCGTGAGTCCGAAAACCGTTCCGGAAGGTGGTTTCGCCGCCGATATCGTGGTTCACGTGCTGAACGGGCGACCCTCGACAACTTACACGGTCCAGCGGGCGCCAGAGATCGGGCGTGCGCTCGGGGCTGACGGCAGCTGTCAGAGGGCACTCGGTCTTGCACCGTGGTCCGCGACCGATCCGGCGGCGGCGGCGTTCCTCACCTTCGTGCCGACGGGCGGCTCGACGCCCATCACACTCACGACCTCGTCTACCGGTGAGGGCACGATCACGTTCGACT
>JBBQXC010000164.1:0-10563 GCA_038210005.1 Gemmatimonadales bacterium | reverse complement strand
CACTCCGTCCTCCCTCACCGTGGTGAAAGAGGTAGCGTAACGTCCCGCGGATGGCCCCCGGAATTAGAGGCTCACACCCTCACGCCAGCTGGGGGAGTTTGAGATGGCCACAGATGGGGGATTTTGGGTGGCCGCCGGGGTGTGGGACCCTCCGCAGCGAGCGGCTTCGCGGCGCCGCCGCACGGATTGCTCGGCGGCGCGAAGGGAGTGCCCGCTTGGGCGCGCGGCGGGGGTGGTGACAACGCGGTCAGCCAGCGCTGCCAGCAACGCAAGGGAGCAAACGTGCTGCGGTAGCTCATGAAGCCGCACAAGGCGCTGCAGAGGCGCAAACTGCGGCAGACGTACGCGCATGACAGCTAGGCGGATGTGAATCGCCTGTTCCAACGACCGATCAAAAGGTTCGGCGTCCGCAACCAGATGCGGGACACCCCCCAGGACGTTTATTGAGCCATCACTGCGAGCGGACCCTGGTGCTGACGCCAAGCTGAAGTTTCGGTGTGAGCGGGGAGCGCCGCACAAAAAAAGGCGAACGGATCCTGGCTTGGAGGCGCTCGCTCACTACTCGCCTCATTGCGCGAGACATGCACGTTCCGTAGCTGCACTCTATCTGGAGTTTCCTTCCTCCAGCATCAAGCGTTTGGTGATTCAGTGGTCGTTGCTTGTGGACGCAGTTCAGGCAACCTGCTCGTGAGAGCACACTGCAAGAATCTCGGAATGGCTCGCGGGTTATGAGGGCTTGGGTTCATTGCTCAAGACGTGGTTGAATCGGAGGTCAGACCGATGTTGCCGGTCGCTTGGCGCGGCGGCGGGCAACGACGCTCGCGTCCAAGGTCTCACGACGCCGGTTCCAAGTTGGAATACAACGCGTCGCATTCACAGTCCTCGACCTGGTTTCCCAATGCACCTCTCAGAGTTCTGAACTCTTTCGGAAAATCGAGAATCCTCCCGTGTCGTGACAGAGTTACGTGCACCACGCACTTCGACACCCAGAGTAATGGAGCATCAGGCGCCGCTGTAGAGCTTGCGGTGACGATCGGAGAACTCTCGTACGAAAAAATTCTCAGCGTCGGATTTTTCGAACTGGCGATTCTGACTTGACGCCCCACAGACTGCGAGCAATCGGCTGTTGGCCCACAAGCGGATGCGATTAGCAGGAGCTGACTGAGGATATCGTAACGGACGGAATGCGTTTTCGCAGGCTATAGGAAATCTCCTCGATGACGAGTGGGCAATGGTGTGCGTCGAGCGACTGTGCCGCAAACGCGCCGCAATGTTCCTATTGCCTTCGGCAAGCTAGCTTCGCAATGTGACATTGTGACTTGTGCCAATAAAGAATTGACTGAAGTGCTGCGCAAAGGGACAGCGGATCCAACGCTCGTCACCGCTGCCAGAATAGTTGTGTCTTCAGCGGTCCGAACGCATCTCCCACCTTGCCGTTCGCCGCGAAGAATACAATAGCATCGGTAACGGTTTGGTCGTACGTCAAAGCTCGTCACTCCATGCGGGTAGGCAAGAAAAGGGTCGGTCAGCGACCCTTCCTTGGCGTCTCGAATCAGGCGCCAGACAGTGAACTCTCAACGCAGAGGTAATCATGTTGAAGAGCATGCTATCAGTATTTGCGATCGCCACTTCCGTTGTTCTGAGTCCGTATGGGATTGATACGTCGGGCGGAGTGGGGAACTTAGCGGACTCACGTGTTCGCGCGCTCGCGATCGAGGACGTCTGTGCAGCAGGATTTTGCGATATTGATATTCCCTTCAAGAAATGCTGCTTGGCCGACGACACGTGGAGGGCGCATACGTGGTGCGAAAGCGGCCCCTGCAACATAGGTTCCGACTGTCCAGGCATGGAGCAAGAGTAGATTCCGTGCCTCGATTGACGACACGTCGAATGGTGAGTGCGACTATTCTTGCGGCACTCACCATTTCCTGTTCCGGTGGTGGTTCGTCGAGCCCTTATGGACACGCTCCGACGATTCTTCCGATTAAGGTGCGCACTTCCTCAGCGGCGCTGACTGAGCTTCCAGTGGAGTCATTGTCGTCCGGAAGGCTTATCACCGACGCAGTTGGCTTTAGGATGATCAGTGCGATGGCCTTCGTCGATTCATCACGGATGCTTCTCGTAGATCAACGAACTTCTCCGCACGCCGTGTACCTCGACATTGACGCGCGCGTCGTTTCTCGATTTGGAGTGCACGGAGATGCGCCCGGCGAGCTGATCGATCCGATACTGCAGGAAGTTTCGCAAGAGAATCGCATCGCAACGTTTTACGACGCGAGCACAGCCTTGTCATCTGCTTTTGAGCTGCCTCCAAAAGCCGGCGGCATGCTCGCTCAGCTTTCGTCTCAAAAAGCAATCAGCCTACCGCCCCGAACGCGACACCTCGGGAAGATTGGTAGATCTCGGTTGCTTGCGCTTGGTGACTATCTGGAACCGATCGGACTCGTGATGGAAGGCGGGGAAGTCGTCGCTAGGCTGCGCATAGAACACCCCTTCAATAGCGCAGAGATCCCCCACGCAACTCACCGAGCTTACATGAATGATCATGCTGTTTCGAATGGAGGCGAGACGCTCCCGGGCGTGGCAATCGTACACAAGTATTTCCCGAGACTCACGGTACTGACGAACGCTCTCGATACTCAGTTCATCGCTGACCGGACTGAAGGTTGGGCCAAGCCCTACAAACCCGATTCGACCGGAAAGGGGATTGTGCTGAAGATGGCGGGCGAGTTTCAGTATGTCGCGGTAGCAGCAAACACGCACGAGATATACGCTCTTTACTGCGGATGTCGTCCAGGTGAGCGGTTCGCGACGAGCATCCATGTATTTAACTGGAGGGCCGAGCTCGTTTCCGTATTGCATGTCGATATCCCGATCTACTCACTTGCGGTGAGTGCAGATGGCTGTCGGATTGCCGGCGCGGCGTGGCAAGACTGGCCGGGCGTCAGGGTCTGGGAGCGTACAGCATCGTCGAAGCGAGCGGAGAGCGCAGCATGTCAAGGTCGTCCAAGTGTCAAATAGACGATGGGTGACGCATCGGGTGCGAAGTGCCGCAAGGCTGCTCGGCGTCCTTGTCCTTGCGGTCTGCATCGGAGCAGCGGTGCGAAGCCAAGTGTTCTTCGGGGTTCGCGTATCCGGAAGTAGCATGCTCCCAACCTTTAGCGACGGTCGGCTACTTCTAGTTCGACGCTGCTTTCCGGCTACATGCAGAGGTCGATCGGGAGCGGCGCTCGTCAAAAGAGGGCGGGTTGCGGTCTTCGATGCTGACGGCATCGCTTCATTCGGCGGTGAGCGATCGCTTCGGCTTCTCAAGCGCGTTGTCGCGCTCTCTGGGGACACAGTCGCGCAGCTCGGGAGGAGGATCTACGTGAATGGTCGAGTGTTGGAAGAGAATGATGCCGCGATCCAAGCACACCCGCCGCCAGCGTTGGTGCCGCCTTGGGTTGATCGAGCGCGAGCATGGGGACCAACCGTCGTGGGTCTGGATTCAGTATTCGTGTTGAGTGACAATAGAAGCTTGTTTCGCGACTCCAGAGAGTTCGGTCCTATTCCTGTTGCCTGGGTTACGGGCGTGGTGTCGGCGTCCATCTGGCCTCCTTCAACAGTGCGATAACTGCGCGTGTGGTCGTCGTGCGCGCTCCCTGTCCGTTTACTCGACACCGGGGTTTTTCCGCCCGTCCTATTCGCACTTATGCCTCGACCGGATGTTCTCGCGCTCCAACGACTTCACACCCCTGAGTTCGATCGTGGCGCCGTACACTGCTTACTCTCAACATCTCACGTGGGACGACTCTCCTTGGCTTGGGCCTTGGCTCCGCGAACCACTCGCCGGCCTTCTCCTGCCGCAGCATGGTGTCGATCCTGCTATCGATGAACTTCGATTTTCCGCTCACGGTGCTCCGGTCGAGGCCACTGAAGCGTTGTTGGTCTGTCCCGCAGCCGGTGAAAGATGACACCCCCGCTCCGCGCTATGGATCATAGAGATATCTATCGCCTGCGGCTGCGCAGTAGTGCGGCGCTCGACGCGCAATCCTTCCTCCGCACGCGGCAAAACCCTGTCACGGTTGAGTACTCGCGCCGAATAATGTCATGCTCAGCAGCTGCGACGTGGCCGGACCGCCAAGATCGCCGGCTAGCTGGCGAAATGCCTCGGGGGCGGCGTAAGGTCGCCTCCGTAAGCACGATTCCAGTTGTTCTTCCACCCACGAGTTACAATCACGTTGAACCAGGAACGGGCGTGAGCAATGCCCTTCACTTTTCACGCGAGGGAGAGTTCACATGGGCCCACGAGTTTCCAAACGGATCGTCTCGCTCTGCTGCATGGGAACCCTACACTGCCTCTCGGCCTGCACCGCATCGAACGACGGGAGCGCACCAACGCAGTTGGCTATTGACGTCCTGCCGGTCGCGAGTGCCACCGATAGCATCAGCGAGCGCTTCACCTTCGTTGGCGACTTGGTTGAGGTGGATGACTCGCTGGTGATCGTGAATGACGTGCCTGAGCAAACCGTGTGGATGCTGAACTTCTCCACTGGATCGCGCGCTCCGTTTGGCCGCAATGGCGATGGGCCGGGCGAGTACCGATCCCCCGCGTCGATTCTCCGGCTTGGTGGAGACACGATTGTCATTGCAAGTGCGGGTCCGCAACCGCGTCTCGCGCTCGTGTCAACACGCGGTCTGCCGCTGGGCACGAACACGTTCGAACTCCCTCGTGTTGCTGCGTCCGGAGCGAGTAACCCTACCTTCGACGAATGGCCTCCCCAGCCGACGGCGTACGACGGACGTGGCTACATGTATGGCGTGCGTCCGCGCACTCCGGTGGGGTTGGAACCGCTTCCGCCTGAGCAGGATCGTCAAGTGCTCGTTCGCTTCAACATCTCCCTCTCGCGTTTCGATACGATCGCGGAGGTGCGGCCAACTGGCGCGTACCGCGGCCGACTCGTCGCGGGCGAACTTGAATACGATCTCCCGCTCGGCCCGTTTGAAGCGAGCGACGTGTGGGGGGTGCTCTCAAACGGGACCGTGTTCCTGGTGGACGAGCAGACGTACACGCTGACCTCCTACGCCGAGCGTGGGGAGGCGAGCGCGCCGCGGGCGGTGGCGCACTCCACGCGTCCACTGGCGGCATTGGAATGGCAGCAGTATGTGGACTCTGCTCGAGGCGCGCTGCTGACCATGTTCAACAGTGGGCCAAGCATGGCCGGCGGATTGAGCAGCTCGCAGGTGCGCGTTCCCGAGGCACCGATGTCGTTTCCGCCGGTCGCTGCCGGCCGCACTCGGCGCGTGCTTCACGACGGAGGCATGCTGTGGATCCCCGTGAACCGCGACGAACCGAACAAGTCCGAGCAGTGGGATGTACTCCGCGCTGACGGAAGTGTGTTTGCCCGCTACGAATTGCCGCCGACACTGCGTCTTGTTGCCGTGTCCACCCGCTATCTCTACACGGTTGAAACGTCGGCCGACGAGCTACAGCTGCTGACGCGCTCGCGGCGAGCGGACAGCGTGAGAGAGGCGACACGGTGACGTCGAGTCGGTAGTGCCGCGGTGGATGCAACCGGTCAACGCACAGGGCTGATTGTGGCTTCTCACCGGAGCGACGAGCCGCGCGCGCCGATATATTCTCGCCTCCCTCCATACGCAAAGAACGATTTGAAACCGACCCGCCCTCGGCTCACCATGCCAACGCTCGCCGCCTGCGCCGCCGCTGGCTTTGCACTCGTGGTGGCCGTGGGCCTGCAGGCGCCCGCAGTCTCAGTGGGCCTGCGTTGGGAGCCGTCTCCGCGATCACGAAGGCTGATGGAACTACGTTCCGAGCCCGGCGACATGATCCTCAAGTCCGCCGACCGTGTGCAAGCAGACAACAGCTGGCTCTCCTGGGTGGGATGGGTCTTGGCAAGCCTGGTCGCCTTGGCCATTCTGTTCGCACTTGCTCACTGGATCCGCGGCATCACCCGCCGCGCCCCGGCGATCAGCGTCGTGCGCACGGGTGCCGACTCCGGCGTGACGGGCGAAGCGGAGGCGCGGATCCTCCAGTCGGGGCTCGCCGCGGCGATCCAGATCCTCACCTCCGAGAGGAATCCGGGAAACGCCGTGGTGCAGGCCTGGCAGGGGCTCCAAGACGCCGCGGCCGCGGCCGGCCTCAGCCGTCGCCTCGCCGAGACCGCCTCGGAGTTCACGGCGCGCATTCTGTACCGGTCGCGCGGGTCGGCGGAGCCCATCGCCGTGCTGCTCTCTCTGTATCAGCGGGTCCGCTTCGGTGAGCACTCTCCAAATGCAGACGAAATCGCCGCTGCAAGCGACTCACTCGCCATCCTCGTGGACCTCTGGCAGGCCGACTTTCCCGAGCGACGCCGCCCCACCAAGGCGGCCCGCTGATGGCGGGCGTCGTCGCGAGAGGACGTTCATGGTCTGTGCGTATCGCGATTGCGGTTGCTGTCGGCGTTGCCGCGGTCGGCGCGGCGGTTGGCGTGTGGTTCCTGGGACTTGACCCCTTCTGGGCGGTGGCCACGGTGCTGGCGGTGGGCCCCGCCGGTGCGGCGGTTGCCAGCGTCAGATTCGAAGAGGATGCCGCGTGGGAGCCGCTCGGGCACGAGACGCCGCGTGGTATCCGCTTGGCCGTCGTCATGATCGAGAGGTCGCTCGCGGCCTGCGATCGCCTCGCCCGTCCAACGGCCGCGAGACGACTGCGCGCCTTCCTGATCGCGGAACGCGACGACCGCCTGGCCCGCTCGACGATTGTGCGGCGGATGCGCGCGCTCTTGGTCGCCGAGCTAAACCACCGCGGGCTCGACCCCGGGAACCGGTTACACGACGACGCGATCGTCACGCTGCTCGGACCCGACGCGGTCACGATCCTCCAGCGGAACGACGGCAACCCCGTCACCACCGCCGCCATCGCGAGGTGCCTCGACGCCGTCGAGCGCCTCGGCACCGAGACCCGGAGATGACAGAAATCGAGACGACGACCGCCGCCCCGCTCACCGTTCCTGAGATCACGGGCCTCGTGGCGCGCATTCGCGCCGAGGTTGCGACAGCGGTCGTGGGGATGGACAACGCGATCGAGTTCGCCCTCGCGGCGATCCTCGCCGGCGGCCACACGCTGTTCGAAGACGTGCCGGGACTCGGCAAGACGCTTGCCGCCCGCAGTATCGCCTCGGCGATCGGCCTCGACTTCCGCCGGCTGCAGTGCACGCCGGACCTGCTCCCCGCCGACATCACCGGATCGTTCGTCTACGCACCGGCGACCGCGTCATTCGACTTCCGCCCCGGCCCCGTCTTCACCGGGCTCTTCCTCGCCGACGAGATCAACCGGACCGCACCCAAAACGCAGTCGGCGCTGCTCGAAGCGATGGCCGAAGGTCAGGTGACGGTCGAGGGTCAGAGCTTCCCGCTGCCTCGCCCGTTCCACGTGATCGCGACGGCGAATCCGATCGAGTACGAGGGCACCTACGCGCTCCCCGAGGCACAGCTCGACCGATTCATGGTACGGCTCGCCGTGGGGTATCCGGGTCGCGACGGGGAGCAGCAAGTGCTGCTCAACCGGATGGCGCGGCGGCGTGAGCGGGCGGATGTCGCTGCGGTCGTGAACGCGGAGACCCTCGCCCGCATGCAGGCGGGCGTCGAGACCGTAACGGTGGATGCTGACGTGGTGCGTTACTGCGTGGATCTCGCCGCGGCCACGCGCGCGCATCCCTCGATCGCCGTTGGCGCCTCGCCGCGCGGCTCGCAGGCGCTGCTACTCATCGCCCGATCAATCGCGGTGATTGCCGGCCGCAACTTCATCTTGCCGGAAGACGTCAAACGCGTCGCGGTGGCCGTGCTCGCCCATCGTCTCTCGCTCACTACCCAGTCGTGGGCAGCTGGCACCGACCCGGCGCACGTGGTGGCCGAGATCGTGGACAGTGTTCCCGGCCCACTCGTGGCGGGCGCGGGCCGGGCGTGACCGAGGACGCCGCAGAGATCGGAACTCCTGCCGCGGGGCTCGCCTTTCCCGCAGCACGGCTCACCCCTCCCGCCCCGGCGGTCGACGCCACGGTCCGCCCCACATGGCGAATGACCGCGACGATCGAGGTGGCGATGGTGGTGGGGTTGCTGATCGCCGTGGTCGGGACCCTTACCAGCCGGGTGGACGTCGTGCTCATCGCGCTCCCGCTGCTGGCCTCTGCGGCGATCGGCTTTGATCGGAGGCCGGCCGCTGGCGTGCGGAGCACCGTCCGCGTACACGTCGCACGGATTCCAAGCGAAGATGGCACGAGCGAGTTTGAGTATAGCGTTTCCATGGACGCACCGTTCGGTACCGAACTTGTGCACCTGCGCATCACCCCGCAGGGCTCGCGCACCCGAGAGATGATCCTCGCGCCGCATAGCGTTTCCACCGTGACCGGACGCCTCCCCGTGCTGCACTCCGGTCGCCAGCGCGTCGTTGCCGTCGACTACCGGCTGATTGGCGTCGACGGCTCATGGCGCTCGCTCCCGGCGCCGAGGGAAGTGGCGGAGCGGGTGGTGGCGCCGGTATTTGCGACCATCGCGTCGATGCCGCTGCCCCACCGGCTGACCGGTCTGACGGGGATGCACGGGTCGGCGAGGCCGGGCGACGGCGGCGAGTTCCGCGACCTGCATCCGTACGCGCCCGGCGACCGTCTGCGACGCATCGACTGGAAGGCGACGGCGCGGAGGTCGCAGGGGTTCGGCGACCTCTACGTGCGCCGGACCGATGCGACGTCGGATGCGACGATCATCCTTGTGATCGATAGCCGAGAAGACGTCGGCGAGCGCGTCGCAGACTGGTCGTCCGGGCCCAGCGGAGGGGGTGGCGTCAGTTCCATGGATCTGGCGCGCGAAGCGGCGGCGTCCCTTGCGGTCGCCGCGATCGGAATGGGCGACCGAGTCGGCCTGCTTGACCTCGCTGCGCACGACGGAGTGGTCGCCCCAGCAGGCGGAAAGCGGCACCTCGACCGGCTCCTTCGCCGCATCGCGGTCTGTGAGCCGTCGGGCACACCGCTCAACCGACGGCGCGCGCCCATCGTGCCGGCCGGCGCCATCGTGTACCTGCTCTCGACCTTCTTCGACGACGAGGCCACTTCGATCGCGCTGCTGTGGCGCGCGGCCGGTCGTCGGGTGATCGCGGTGGACGTGCTGCCGGCGCCGCTCCTGGACGGCAGCGAGCACCACACGCGGATCGCCCATCGCCTCGTGATGGCGGAGCGGCGGCGGCGTATTGCCGATGTGCGTGCCAACGGGGTCGAGCTGGTCCGCTGGCAGGAGGACGCGGAGCAGCCCTCCCGCGCCGTCGTGCTTCGCACACTCGCCCGCGCCGGACAGAGGCGTCGATGAGTGGCGGCCTGCCCACAAACCGCGCGCGCGCCTCCATTCCCGAGATCAACCGGTGGGTGCCCACGGCGACGCTGCACCTCGTGTTCCTCACGGTGGCCGCCGGGCTCTGCCTGCTCGTGCTCGAGTCTCCCATCTGGCTTGCGACGGGGCTGCTGCTCGCCGTGGCCGGCACCCTGGTGCGCAACCTGGTGGCCACGTGGTGGCTGCTGCTCCTGCTCGGCCTGAGCCAGCTCTGGCGGGAGCCGTCGGCCACGGACTTTGTCTACTACCTGCTGCTCGCGGGCGTGCATCTGCTTCACGTCCTCGGCGGGCTCGTTCGGCTGCTGCCTTGGGTCGGGCGGATGCAGGTGGGTGCGTTGCTGCATCCGCTCCGGCGCTTTGTGTTCGTGCAGGTGGCCGCGCAGTCCGTGGCCGTGGGCGCGATGCTCGCGTTCGGCGGCGGCCCGGGAATGGTCCCGGGGCTGTCGATCCTCGCGGCCGCAGTGCTGGGTATGGTGGCCGCCGTGCTCGCGCGAGGGCTGCGTGAGGCGAAGGCGCGCGGGTGACGCCACGTGTACCCGAACAATGTTTGCTAAACAGTCAACATTAAATAGTTCTTGCGGCCCATCTGTCCTGGTTCAGCGTGAATGTGCCGGGTAGGTGCACGAACCATGGAATGCTAAGGACGGCCTGACGTGACGTTAGGCGAAGTTCCGCGGCCTTGACGTGCTGCGCGAGTCGCTGCGCCGCTTTCGCCGCAGCGACAGCTCACGCTGCTGGCTCGGTAGCGATTCGCGTCACCGGGGGACGCCCGCCGCGAACGTCTCCGGTAGGCATCTGCATGTCGCCCCGTTTGCAGTGTGATCGGTGTTGTCATCTACTGGAAAACCAGTTGACATCGTTCCCTGCTGGCTGCATTTTCGACACAGACCCGTATCTACCGGTCCCGAAGCCTTCCATCCCGGAACCTCCCATCCCGGAACCTCCCATCCCAGAACCTCCATGCGGCACTCCTTTCTCCTCGCCATCGCCGCGCTGTCGCCGCTCGCCTCCGTCTCGGCGCAGCGGCAGCTGGACCTCACCGGCCGCCCTGATGCCACCATCGGTGATCCGTTCACCCTGCTGACGGGCGTTCGCGAACTTCAGGGCAACCGAGCGCTCGTCACCGACCAGATGGACCGGAGCATCGCGCTGGTCGACTTCACTGCCCGCACGCGACGTCCTGTGGGCCGGAACGGAGACGGCCCGGGC